>NZ_AKFK01000001.1:0-28959 GCF_000272495.1 Methylobacterium sp. GXF4
GGAGAACTTTTCCTTGCCCATCAGAGCCTCCTAAATTCGAAATCGCGTTGCGGAAGAAGGGGTGCCTCAGGCCGGAGCCTTAGGCGTACTTGGCGATGACCTTGTCGGCCTCGCCGCGCGGCACCTCTTCGTAGTGGTCGAACTGCATGGTGAAGTTCGCCCGGCCCTGCGACATGGAGCGCAGGTTGTTCACGTAGCCGAACATGTTCGCCAGCGGCACCATCGCGTTGATGACGTTGGCGTTGCCGCGCATGTCCTGGCCCTGGATCTGGCCGCGGCGGGAGTTCAGGTCGCCGATGACCGAGCCGGTATACTCTTCCGGCGAGACGACCTCGACCTTCATCACCGGCTCGAGCAGGACCGAGCCGCCCTTCTGGAGCGCCTCGCGCAGAGCGGCGCGGGACGCGATCTCGAAGGCCAGCGCCGACGAGTCGACGTCGTGGTAGGCACCGTCGATGAGCTCGACCTTGATGTCGACCACCGGGAAGCCCGCGAGCACGCCGGCACCGAGGACCGAGTTGAGGCCCTTCTCGACGCCCGGGATGTACTCCTTGGGCACCGCGCCGCCGACGATCTTCGACTCGAACGAGAAGCCTGCGCCCGGCTCGTTCGGCTCGACCACGAACTTCACCCGCGCGAACTGGCCGGTACCACCGGTCTGCTTCTTGTGGGTATAGTCGATCTCCTGACGACGGGTCAGCTTCTCGCGGTAGGCCACCTGCGGCTGGCCGATATTCGCGTCGACCTTGTAGGTGCGGCGCAGGATGTCGACCTTGATGTCCAGGTGCAGCTCGCCCATCCCCTTCAGGATGGTCTGGCCGGATTCCTGGTCCGTGGAGACCCGGAAGGACGGATCCTCGGCGGCCAGCTTCGCCAGAGCGATGCCGAGCTTCTCCTGGTCGGCCTTCGACTTCGGCTCGACGGCGATCTCGATCACCGGCTCCGGGAACTCCATGCGCTCCAGGATCACGGCCTTGTTCGGGTCGCACAGGGTGTCGCCGGTGCGGGTGTCCTTGAGGCCGGCAAGGGCGACGATGTCGCCCGCGAAGGCTTCCTTGACGTCCTCACGGTTGTTGGCGTGCATCAGGAGCATGCGGCCGACGCGCTCCTTCTTGTCGCGCGTCGAGTTGATGACGTTGGCGCCCGACTCGATCTTGCCCGAGTACACGCGGCAGAACGTGATCGTGCCGACGTGGGGATCGTCCATGATCTTGAAGGCGAGCATGGAGAAGGGATCGGTATCCGTCGGGTGACGGACGACCGGCTCCTCGGTCTTGAAGTCGATGCCTTCCACGTCGCCGCGATCGGCCGGGGAGGGGAGGTAATCCACCACCGCGTCGAGCAGGGGCTGCACGCCCTTGTTCTTGAAGGCCGAGCCGCAGAGCACCGGATGGAAGGCGCGCTGCTGCACGGCGCGACGCACGAGCTTGTGCATCGTGGCGGCGTCCGGCTCGGTGCCGTCGAGATAGGCCATCATGGCCTCGTCATCGAGCTCGACGCAGGCCTCGACCAGCTTGGCGCGATACTCGACGGCCTGGTCCTTGAGCTCCTCGGGGATCTCGACCTCGGAGAAGTCGGCGCCCAGGGTCTCACCGGACCAGACGATCGCCTTCATCTTGATGAGGTCGATGACGCCCTTGAAGCTGGACTCGGCACCGATCGGCAGCTGCAGGCAGACGGGCTTGCCGGCGACGCGGTCGATGATGTCGGCGACGCACTTGAAGAAGTCGGCGCCGATCTTGTCCATCTTGTTGACGAACACGACGCGCGGGACGTCGTACTTGTCGGCCTGGCGCCAGACGGTCTCGGTCTGGGGCTCGACGCCCTGGTTGCCGTCGAGCACGCACACGGCTCCGTCGAGCACGCGCAGCGAGCGCTCGACCTCGATGGTGAAGTCCACGTGGCCGGGAGTGTCGATGATGTTCAGGCGCTTCTCGCGCCAGAAGCACGTCGTCGCGGCGGACGTGATCGTGATGCCGCGCTCCTGCTCCTGCTCCATCCAGTCCATGGTGGCGGCGCCGTCATGGACTTCGCCGATCTTGTGCGACTTTCCGGTGTAGTAGAGGATCCGCTCCGTCGTCGTGGTCTTCCCGGCATCAATGTGGGCCATGATGCCGAAGTTGCGGTAGTCCTCGATCGCGTGCGTGCGGGGCATCGGATTGCTCCTGAGAGACGGCGGAACCGCTTACCAGCGGTAGTGCGAGAAGGCGCGGTTGGCTTCAGCCATCCGGTGCGTATCTTCCCGCTTCTTGACGGCGTTGCCGCGGTTGTTGGCGGCGTCGAGCAGCTCGGCGGAGAGACGCTCGATCATGGTGCGGTCGTTGCGCGACCGGGCGGCCTGGATCAGCCAGCGGATTGCGAGGGCCTGGCGGCGCTCGGTCCGAACCTCGACGGGGACCTGGTAGGTCGCACCGCCGACGCGCCGGGAGCGCACTTCGATCATCGGAGCGACGTTGTCGAGCGCGGCGCGGAACACTTCGATCGGGTTGGCGCGGGCGCGGTTCTCGACGATGTCGAAGGCGCCGTAGACGATCCGCTCGGCGGTCGACTTCTTGCCCTCGTACATGATCGAATTCATGAACTTCGTCAGCACCACGTCCCCGTACTTCGGGTCCGGGATGATCTCACGCTTCTCGGCAGAGTGGCGACGGGACATCTCTTAAACTCTCAAACGAGTAGTTTTTAAGCACCTCGCGCAGGCCGCCTTGGCTCTTTTGATGAAGCCGGCGACATCCTTACGAGGCCGTGGAAAGGCCGTTGCGCGACCGGATAAAGTCCGGCCGGCGATCTTACTTCGGACGCTTGGCGCCGTACTTGGACCGGCGCTGCTTCCGGTTCTTCACGCCCTGCGTGTCGAGCACGCCGCGCAGGATGTGGTAGCGCACACCCGGAAGATCCTTCACGCGGCCGCCGCGGATCATGACGACCGAGTGCTCCTGGAGGTTGTGACCCTCGCCCGGGATGTAGCCGATCACCTCAAAGCCGTTGGTCAAGCGGACCTTGGCGACCTTACGAAGGGCCGAGTTCGGCTTCTTCGGGGTCGTCGTGTAGACCCGGGTGCAGACGCCGCGCTTCTGCGGGCAAGCGTCAAGCGCCGGAACCTTGTTGCGGCTCCGCTGGATCTTCCGCGGCTGGGCGATCAGCTGGTTGATCGTCGGCATCCTGTGCCCTCTTCCTCGGTCACCTTGGCCGGACTGCGCAGAGCAGTCCGCAAAACGAATATGCGCCGGAGGTCCTGTCACAGACCCTCGGCGCGGTGTGGGCAGAGGAGCACGCCCGAAACGAACGCGCTCGTACCTACGGATCTGACTTAGAGCGTCAGGCGATTTGAGCCTTCGGATCGCTCGGGGCGATGGCGGCGCCCGGGGTCATACCCAAGGGCCGTCGGCAGCCAATGGCCGTCCGAAGTGGCGCGCTTCTAGCCGCGGTTAACGCGCAGGTCAATGCGTCCGGCGCGATATTCTTGCGATTGGCGCGCCTGATATCTTGCAGCCTGCGGCGAAGCTTAGCGCAATTCGGTCAGGTCGTCTCGGTGACTGGCGGCGGCCCGAATCGATTCGGTCCGGCATCGCCCGGGCGGGCGAGCACGGCGACGACGAACCAGATCCAGAGCGCGAATTCGACGAGGGCACAGGCGATGAGCAACGTGATTCCCGTGGCGGTGCCGCCCGACGTCATTCCCGCAACCATCCCGATCAGCGCGATCGGCAGCGGCGCCAGGAATATGAGGTTCCACCACCCGGACCGGTTCACGTCGTGGCAGCGCTTGATCGCGAGAGCGAGGCTGCACCACAGGATGACCACGGGCCCGATCATGTTGATGAGCGGAAGGATGCTCAAGAACAGATTGACGACCAGGAGCACGAGGAAGCCGAACAGCCAGTAGTCGCGCCGCCCGATCCGCCCCTCCGGGCTGAAATAGAAGGCGAGCCAATCCCGCTCGCTCAACAGCTGCGCGACGGAGGGAGCGAGAATCGGCTCGGCGCCCGGGACGGCATAGACCTGGCGCGCGTCTCCCTGTTCCGCCACGAAATCGACCGCCTGCCCGACGCGTATTGCCGATCCCCCCAGGTCCGGGGCGGCGAAGCGATAGCGCTGTCCGTCGTCTCCCGCGATCACGCCCGGCGCGCTCGCCCCGGGCGCCGCCAAAACCTTTCCGCGCATTCACCATCTCTCCCATTCGCGCGCCCGGTGCGATCGGGACGCAGGAACCCGAAAGATGTCCCGGGGGAAGATTGGCGGTCACCTAAGACAGGTGGACTATTGGCGAGCGCGCGCAGATCCCCATCGATCCGCTTTGAGGTGTTCAACCTAATGATCCGTTCCGGGCAGCGGATAATTTAAGAATTAACAATCTTCGCAGGACGGACCAAGATCTGCACCCGTGATCCCGCCCTCGGTACGCGACGGAAGACCTCGCCCTCGCCGCGGCGGTCTCGCGATTGCGGGCTCGACTGCATCACGAAACAGAAGCGCGAAGGGCCGCAAGAGCTCCTCGGATCACGGCAAAAATTTCATCGCGTCGTTCGGGCCATTCCTGCGCTTTTATCCTTCAAACGACAGAATCAAGAGAATTATCGGCTGTTGATTTTCCGGTTCGTCCGGCGGATCTTCTTCGGCGCACCGCGTCTCGACGGCGCAACTGCTTCCGATCATGACCCGAACCGATCCATTCTTCGTTCGATGTCCTGCCCACGTCGGTCCGCCCGGCGGATGATCGGGCGGCGATCGGGATGCCGGCCGCCCCGATGAGACACGCGCGCGGCGATCCGGCACCGCCATAGCCCCACGCGAAAAGCCGGCGGGATCGGCGCGCACCGGCGCGCCGTGTCCCGGGCGCGAATCGCTCGGCTCCGGCGGGGGCCACCGGCTTCGCCACGCGACCGCCAGATCCTGAACGCGCCCGATTCGGCCCTGGCGGGCCCACAATTCCCTTCACCCGGAGACATCCATGCGCCGCTTGCTCACCTTTGCCCTTGCAACACTCCTCTCGGTCGGCGCCGCGCAGGCCGACCGCCTCGACGACATCAAGAAGGCGGGCGTGCTGCGCGTCGCCACCTTCGACAGCAACCCGCCCTTCGGCTTCGTCGATCCGAACACCAAGCAGCTGGCGGGGCTCGATGTCGATTACGCCCAGGCGATCGCCGACAAGATTGGCGTGAAGCTGGATCTGCGGCCGACCAACCCGGCCAACCGCATTCCGCTGCTGACCTCCGGCAAGGTCGATCTGGTGCTGGCGAACTTCACCATCACGGAGGAACGGGCCAAGCAGCTCGATTTCAGCATCCCGTATTTCGCCTCCGGCCAGCAATTCCTGGCCAAGAAGGGCACGCTCACCGCGGCCGAGCAGCTGAACGGCCTGCGCATCGGCGCCGACAAGGGCACCACCAACGAGATCGTCCTGCGCCGCGACTTCCCGAAGGCGACCGTGGTGGCCTTCGACGACACGCCCTTCGCCTTCGCGGCCCTGCGCAACGGCAACGTCCAGGCGATCACGCAAGATGGGCCCAAGCTCGTCGGCCTGCTGGCCAAGGTCCCGGATAAGGAGAATTACGAGGTTCCGGCCTTCTCGATCTCGAACGACTATATCGGCGCCGGCCTCCCGAAGGGTGAGACCCGTCTCCGCGACGTCGTGAACGAGACCCTCCGGGAGCTGGAGGCCAGCGGCAAGGCGGCGGCGATCTACGATCGCTGGTTCGGCCCGAACACGACCCAGCCGCTGCCGCGCCTGTTCCGGATCGGCGACCACAGCTAGCCGCCCGGTGAGCCTCTTCGGCGATCTCCTGGCGCCGCGCTACCTGATCTGGCTGCTGCAGGGTTTCGGGGTCACCCTGGCTCTGTCGGCGGCGGTCTGCGTCGCCGGGACCGGGCTCGGCCTCGCCCTCTGCTGCCTGCGCGAGACGGGGGGCCGGCTCGCGGGGGCGGGGATTGCGGGCTTCGTGGGCCTCGTCCGGAACACGCCGCTCCTGGTGCAGCTGTTCTTCTGGTATTTCGGCGCGGCCGCGCTGATGCCGGCCTGGCTCACCGCCTGGCTGAACAGCCCGCACAGCCTGCCCCTGGGGCCGGCCGCCCTGACATGGCCCGCCTACGAGACCCTGGCGGGGTTCCTCGGGCTGACGCTCTACGCCGCTGCCTACATCGCCGAGGAATGCCGCGCCGGCCTCAACGGCGTCCGGCCCGCCCAGCGGGAGGCCGGCTTGGCCCTCGGCCTGACCGATCTCCAGGTCTTTCGCCACATCGCCCTGCCGCAGGCCCTGCGCATCGCCTGGCTGCCGGTGGTCGGCCAGTACCTCAACGCGATCAAGAACACGTCGCTGACCATGACCATCGGGCTGGCCGAGCTGTCCTACGCCGCGCGGGAGGTGGAGACCGAGACCTTCCTGGCCTTCCAGGCCTTCGGCATCGCGACGCTCCTCTATGTCGGGGCCGTGGCGGCGGTCGAGGCGGCCGGCCATGCCGTCGCGCGCGGCGACCCGGCGGGAACCGCCCGCCGGTGAATCGCGCCGTCATCACCGACAATCTCGGCTACCTGCTGGCCGGCGCCTGGCCGGACGGCCCGGTGGGCGGCCTGATGCTGACCCTGATTCTCTCCGTGGAATCGGGCCTCGCCTCGGCCATGCTGGGGCTCGTCCTCGGGACCGCCCTGGCGATGAGCCGCGGCCGGACACGGCGGGCGCTGACCCTGGGGCTCGGGCTGTTCCGCGCCGTCCCGATCGTGATGCTGATCTTCTGGAGCTACTTCCTGCTGCCGATCCTGTTCGGCGTGTCGATCCCGGAGACCGGGACCGTGGTCACCGCCCTGTCGCTCGTGGGCGGTGCCTACCTGGCCTACGCAGTGGCGGCGGGGATCGAGAGCATCGGGCGCGGCCAGTGGGAGGCGGGGCTGGCGCTGGGTTTCGGCCGGTGGCAGGTCCTGCGGCACCTCATTCTGCCCCGGGCGCTGCCGGCCATGGCACCGTCCTTCGTCAACCAGTGGACCGCGCTGATCAAGGATACCGCGCTCGCCTACGTGGTCGGCGTGCCCGAACTCTCCTTCGTGGCGACGCAGGTGAACAACCGCGCCATGGTCTACCCCGCCGAGATTTTCCTGTTTGTCGGCGCCGTCTACGGATGCCTCTGCCTGCTGGTCGACCGGCTCGCCGCGCTGCTGGCGAGGCAGCGTCGCCGACCGCGCGCGGGCAGGGCCTGACAGCGAACCTCACCTCCTCGTCTCCGCGCGATTCGGATGCGCCGCCGCGGGCGCAGCGCGACCGGATCCGAGGACGTGCCGAGCACACAGCGTGCCGGATCGGGGCAGGGGCCCGGCATCACGGTCTACGGAAGATTAAAACGAACCGTCGAAATGTCCCGGTCGTCGGGCGGCCCGCGGGCCGCCTCAGTGCGTATCGAGGATGTTGCGTATGGGTTGCGTCGCGGTCAGCAACGTCGTCCCCTTCCGGCGGATCGCCCCCGCCTCCGCGGCAGGCGAGCGGGATGCGCGCAACCGCCGTCGCAGCGAGCAGCGCGCGCTGATGGATGCGGTCTACGCCACCGGCAGCATGATCGTCGCCGCCGAGGATCGCGAGATCAAGCTCACCGCCTCGCGCCTGCAGGTCTACGGCTTCCTGACGATCGAGGAGGTCACCGAGGATGGCGGGATGCGGCGTCTGCGCCCCTCCGAGGCGATTCGCGCCCGGTCCGAGCGCCCGTGGCGCCTGTCGAAGCCGGCCTTCGGCGGCGCGGTGACGATCCCGAGCCTCGACGATTTCCTGTTCGAATCGGCCGGCCAGCCGTTCTGAGTCGCCCGGTCCCATCCGACTCACCCGCCGCGCGTGCTTGCGCGGCGGCTATCGCCGTTGCCCCGCTGCCGTATGATCGCGCGGCCGCCGAGGAATGGATGATGGCCCGAGCCATCGACTCACCCGGCGCCCGGCGCTAAGCCGTTGACCGGCAGCGCCCGAACGGGGCGCGACGCCCGCGCCCGAATCGCCCCGGCAATGCTCGGCCGGCCCGGCGATTTTGCCGCGATCGGCTTGCCATCGCGGCCTACCCGTAGTATCCGCCCGGCCTTCGCGACATTTTCCATGGGTGCTCGCACCCTGTGAACGCGGTGACCGCGCCGGCGTCTCTGACGCCGCAAGCGCGGTCTATACCATGAGCCGGGGACATCAGATCCCCATCAGGCGTCGTCCGCCGGGCAATACCGCCCGCGTGCGGAAACCCGCCTGAAACAAGGAGTCACGCACGTGATCCAGATGCAGACGAATCTGGACGTCGCCGACAACTCTGGTGCACGCCGTGTGATGTGCATCAAGGTTCTCGGCGGGTCGAAGCGCAAGTATGCCGGCGTTGGCGATGTCATCGTCGTGTCGGTCAAGGAGGCGATCCCGCGCGGTCGCGTCAAGAAGGGCGACGTCATGAAGGCGGTCGTCGTTCGCACGGCCAAGGCCGTGAAGCGCGTCGACGGGTCGGTGATCCGCTTCGACAAGAACGCTGCGGTCCTGATCAACAATCAGAAAGAGCCGATCGGCACCCGCATCTTCGGACCGGTGCCGCGCGAGCTGCGCGCGCGCAACCACATGAAGATCATCTCTCTGGCGCCGGAGGTGCTGTAATGGCCGCCAAGATCAAGAAGGGCGACAAGGTCGTCGTACTCACCGGCCGCGACTCGGGTCGCTCGGGCGAGGTCATTCAGGTTCTGCCGAAGGAAGGCCGGGCTTTCGTGCGCGGCATCAATCTGGTCAAGAAGCACCAGAAGCAGACGCAGAACCAGGAAGGCGGGATCATCTCCAAGGAGGCCGCCATCCAACTCTCGAACATCGCGGTCGCCGACGCCAACGGCAAGCCGACCCGCGTGGGTTTCCGCATCCTCGAAGACGGGCGCAAGGTCCGATTCGCCAAGAGCACGGGGGATCAGATCGATGGCTGAGGCCGACAAGAACGCCTACACCCCGCGCCTGCGCAAGCACTACGACGAGGTGGTGCGCCAGAAGCTGATCGAGGAATTCGGGTACAAGAACCCGATGCAGGTCCCGCAGATCGAGAAGATCGTCATCAACATGGGCGTCGGCGAGTCCACCGCGGACTCGAAGAAGGCGACCGTGGCGGCCGGCGACCTCGCGCTCATCGCCGGTCAGAAGCCGGTGATCACCCGGGCCCGCAAGGCCATCGCGACCTTCAAGGTCCGCGAGGGCATGCCGATCGGCTGCAAGGTGACCCTGCGCAAGCAGCGCATGTACGAGTTCATGGATCGCCTGATCACGATCGCGCTGCCGCGCGTCCGCGATTTCCGCGGCCTGAACCCGCGCTCGTTCGACGGGCGGGGCAACTACGCGCTGGGTCTCAAGGAGCACCTCGTGTTCCCGGAGATCTCCTACGACAAGGCCGAGCAGATGTGGGGCATGGACATCGTCGTGGCGACCAGCGCCAAGACCGATGCCGAGGCCAAGGCTCTGCTCGCCGCCTTCCAGTTCCCGTTCCGGCAGTGAGGCCCTCGCGCCTCATACGCGGACACCGGAGATAGACCACATGTCGAAGAAAAGCTCAGTCGAGAAGAATGAGGCCCGCAAGACGCTGGTGAAGCGTTTCGCGGCCAAGCGGAAGGCGCTCCTCGAGATCGCCAACAACGACGCCCTCGAGATGGAGGAGCGCTTCGAGGCGCGCCTCAAGCTCGCGGAACTGCCGCGCAACTCGTCGGCCACCCGCATCCGCAACCGTTGCGGCATGACCGGCCGCCCGCGCGCGTTCTACCGCAAGATGGGCATCTCGCGCATCGCGCTGCGGGAGCTTGGCAACCGGGGCCTGATCCCCGGCCTGGTCAAGTCGAGCTGGTAAGGAGGTCCCCATGGTCAACGATCCCGTGGGCGACATGCTCACCCGCATCCGCAACGGCCAGCTGCGCCGTCGCAACGTCGTTCAGACGCCCGGCTCGCGCCTGCGCGCCAACGTCCTGAACGTGCTGAAGTCCGAGGGCTACATCCGCGATTACGCGGCGACCGACCTGGGCAACGGCCGCACCGAGTTCGCCATCGAGCTCAAGTACTACGACGGTCGCCCGGTGATCCGCGAGATCAAGCGCGTGTCGAAGCCCGGCCGTCGGGTCTACTCGTCCGTCGGCGATCTGCCGCACGTGGCCGACGGCCTCGGCGTCACCATCGTCTCCACCCCGCAGGGCGTCATGGCCGATCACGAGGCGCGCGAGCGCAACGTCGGCGGTGAAGTGCTCTGCACCGTATTCTGATCGGGACGGAGGAGGTTATCCCATGTCTCGCGTAGGCAAAAAGCCCGTTCCCGTGCCGGCCGGCGTCACCGCCACCGTCACCGGCCAGACGGTGAAGATGAAGGGCTCGAAGGGCGAGCTGCAGTTCGACGTTCCCGCGCTGGTCAGCGTGGCGATGAAGGACGGCGCCATCGAGGTCCAGCCGATCAACCAGTCCAAGCCCGCGCGCTCCCTCTGGGGCACGTCGCGGGCTCAGATCGCCAACATCGCCGAGGGCGTGTCAAAGGGCTTCGAGAAGAAGCTCGAGATCACGGGCGTCGGCTATCGTGCGGCGATGGCTGGCAAGGCCCTCAAGCTGTCGCTCGGCTACAGCCACGACATCGAATACGCGATCCCCGCCGGGATCACGATCGTTACCCCGAAGCCCACCGAGATCACGATCTCCGGGATCAACCGCCAGCAGGTCGGTCAGGTCGCCGCCGAGATCCGCGAATACCGCGGACCCGAGCCCTACAAGGGCAAGGGCGTGAAATACGCGGGCGAGTTCATCTTCCGCAAGGAAGGCAAGAAGAAGTAAGGAGGGCATCATGTCTCGCAAGCTCGAAGCCCTCGATCGCCGCAAGGCGCGCGTCCGTCGCGCGCTGCGCGCGGCCGCCAACGGCCGTCCGCGGCTCTCGGTGTTCCGCTCGTCGAAGCAGATCTATGTGCAGGTCATCGACGACGTCGCCGGCAAGACGCTGGCCGCCGCCTCGTCGATCGACAAGGCGCTCAAGGGTGATCTCAAGACCGGCGCCGACGTCGCCGCCGCCACCGCGGTCGGCAAGCTCGTCGCCGAGCGCGCCAAGGCTGCGGGCGTCACGAAGGTGATCTTCGACCGCTCCGGCTACATCTATCACGGCCGGGTCAAGGCCGTGGCCGAAGCTGCCCGCGAGGGCGGCCTGGAGTTCTGAGGAACTCCCTCCGCGCGGCGTAAGACCCGCGCGGCCATCCCCTCCCGTCTTGGGCGAGGGGAATCGAGCGAGCGGATCGTCCGATCCGCGCTAGTGAGATAGGTTAGACAACATGGCACGTGAACGGGAAGGCGGGGGCCGCGGCCGCCGCGATGAGCGCGAGGAGCGCGACAGCGAATTCGTGGACAAGCTCGTCCACATCAACCGTGTCGCCAAGGTGGTGAAGGGTGGCCGTCGCTTCGGCTTCGCGGCCCTCGTCGTCGTCGGCGACCAGAAGGGCCGCGTCGGCTTCGGCCACGGCAAGGCCCGTGAGGTGCCTGAGGCGATCCGCAAGGCGACCGAGGCGGCCAAGCGCGGCCTGATCCGGGTGTCGCTGCGTGAGGGCCGGACCCTCCACCACGACGTCAACGGCCGTCACGGCGCCGGCAAGGTGATCCTCCGCGCGGCTCCGCAGGGTACCGGCATCATCGCCGGCGGCCCGATGCGCGCCGTGTTCGAGACCCTCGGCATGCAGGACGTCGTCGCCAAGTCGCTCGGCTCCTCGAACCCCTACAACCTCGTGCGCGCCACCTTCGAGGCGCTCAAGAACGAGGACAGCCCGCGCTCCGTGGCGGCCCGCCGCGGCATCAAGGTGTCGAGCCTCCAGGCCCGTCGCCGCGACGCCGATCCGGCCGACCAGTCCGAAGCTGCGGTCGCGTAAGGGGAGGGTCCGATGGCACAGAAGACCGTCCGTATCGAACAGATCGGCTCGCCGATCCGCCAGGAGGCCAGCCAGCGCCAGACGCTGATCGGCCTCAAGCTCAACAAGCTCCACCGCGTGTCCGAGCTGGAGGATACCCCCTCCGTGCGCGGCATGATCCGCAAGGTTGCGCACCTCGTGCGCGTCCACGGCGACGTGGCGTGAGGAGGTTCCGATGAAGCTCAACGAGATCAGCGACAATCCCGGCGCAACCAAGAATCGGATGCGTGTCGGCCGGGGCATCGGCTCCGGCAAGGGCAAGACCGCCGGCCGCGGCGTGAAGGGTCAGAAGGCCCGGACCGGCGTGTCCATCAAGGGCTTCGAGGGCGGTCAGATGCCGCTGCATCGTCGCCTGCCGAAGCGCGGCTTCAACAACCTCTACGCCCAGGACCTGAACGAGGTGAATCTCGGCCGGATCCAGGAGGCGGTGGACGCCGGCAAGCTCGACAAGGCCGCGACCGTGACGATCGAGAGCCTCGTCGCGGCCGGCATCATCGCCCGTCCCCGCGACGGCGTGAAGCTGCTCGGCGTCGGTGAGCTGACCGCGAAGCTCAGCTTCGAGGTCACCCGCGCCTCCAAGTCCGCCATCGAGGCGGTCGAGAAGGCCGGCGGTTCGGTCACGGTCGCGTTCGCGACGGGCGTGTCCCACCGCGGCGGTGCCACCGCCGAGGCCACGGCCTGACGCCCGGTCTAGGGGCGACGCGGGGACCCGTTGCACGGTCCCCGCGGACCCTTTAAGCCGATCCTCCGAGCGGCGGCCCTGCGACCACGCGGGCCGCCGTTTTCATTTCATCCGGGCATGCTTGGCCCGGCGACACTCCCAGGACGCGACGCTTATGGCCTCAGCAGCCGAGCAGCTTGCCGCCAACCTCAACTTCGGGGCGATCGCCAAGGCCGATGAGCTGAAGAAGCGCATCTGGTTCACCCTGGGCGCCCTCGTGGTGTTCCGGCTGGGCACCTACATCCCGATCCCCGGCATCGATCCGGAGCAGTTCGCCCGCAACTTCCAGCAGCAGGCCGGCGGCGTGCTCGGGCTGTTCAACATGTTCTCCGGCGGTGCCGTCGAGCGCATGGCGATCTTCGCCCTCAACATCATGCCGTACATCTCGGCCTCGATCATCGTTCAGCTGCTCACCTCGGTGATCCCGAGCCTGGAGGCGCTGAAGAAGGAGGGCGAGTCCGGCCGCAAGGTCATCAACCAGTACACCCGCTACCTCACGGTGGTGCTGGCGCTGGTGCAGTCCTGGGGCATCGCGATCGGCCTGCAGAGCTCCTCGGCCGCGATCGATCCCGGCCCGTTCTTCCTGGCCTCGACGGTCATCACGCTGACCGGCGGCACCCTGTTCCTGATGTGGGTCGGCGAGCAGATCACCTCGCGCGGCATCGGCAACGGCTCGTCGCTGATCATCTTCGCGGGCATCGTCGCCCACCTGCCGGTGGCGATCGCGGGCGCGCTGGAGCTCGGCCGCACCGGCGCGCTCTCGCCGGTAATCATCCTGGGCGTCGCCGTGGCGGCCGTGGTGCTGGTCTACTTCATCGTGTTCATGGAGCGCGCCCAGCGGCGCCTCCTGATCAACTACCCGAAGCGCCAGGTCGGCAACCGGATGTACGAGGGCCAGACCTCGTTCCTGCCGCTCAAGCTCAACACCTCGGGCGTCATCCCGCCGATCTTCGCCTCGTCGCTGCTGCTTCTGCCGGCCACCGCGGCGAGCTTCTCGGCCAATGGCGGCAGCACCGGCTGGCTCGGTACCGTCACCGCCTATCTGGGCCACGGCACCCCGCTGTTCATGGCGCTCTACGCGGCTCTGATCATCTTCTTCACGTTCTTCTACACCGCCGTGGTGTTCAACCCGCAGGAGACGGCGGACAATCTGAAGAAGCATGGCGGCTTCATCCCGGGCATCCGTCCGGGTGAGCGCACCGCAGCCTTCATCGACAAGGTGCTGACCCGCATCACGGTGATCGGCGCCCTGTACCTGACGCTGGTCTGCCTGTGCCCGGAGATCCTGTCGTCCTACGCTTCGGCGAGCCTGGGCTTCGGCGGCACCTCGCTTCTGATCGTGGTCTCGGTGACCATGGACACGGTGGCCCAGATCCACGGGCACCTGATGGCGCATCAATACGAGGGCCTCGTGAAGAAGGCCAAGCTGCGTGGCGCCTCGACCACGCAACGCCGCCGCTGACCCTGCTACAGAAGCGGGACGAAGCCACCGACGACCCCGCCTCTGACCCAAAGGTCCGGGTGCCTCCAGGCCCCGGACCGGCTAGAAAAACACGAGACGGGCGATGCCGGGGAGGCTTCGCCACCCGCCGCTTGGGCCCGTAGAGAGTCGGGCCGGACGAGGACAACGCCATGCGCATCATTCTGCTCGGCCCCCCCGGCGCGGGGAAGGGGACGCAATCCGAGCGGATCGTACAGCGCTTCGGCATCCCGCAGCTGTCCACGGGCGACATGCTGCGCGCCGCGGTCGCCGCCGGGACGCCGGTCGGCCTCGAGGCCAAGGCCGTGATGGAATCGGGCGGCCTGGTCTCCGACCGGATCGTGGTCGGCATCGTCGCCGACCGGATCGAGGAGCCGGACGCGAAGCGCGGCTTCATCCTCGACGGCTTCCCCCGCACCGTGGCCCAGGCCGAGGCGCTCAACACGATGCTGTCCGGCAAGGGGCTGAGCCTCTCGGCGGTCATCGAGTTCAAGGTCGATGAGGACGCGCTGGTCGGACGGATCCAGAAGCGTGCGGCCGAGGCGCAGGCCCGCGGCGAGGCGGTGCGTAAGGACGACACCCCCGAGGTGTTCAAGCAGCGCCTGGAGGCCTACCGGGCCCAGACCGCGCCGCTCTCGGCCTATTATGCCAAGACCGGCCTGCTCCACACGGTCGACGGCATGCAGCCGATCGATACCGTGACCGCCGAGATCATGACGGTGCTGGAGCCGCACGCGGAACGCATCGCCTCCTGACGCGAGCGCCGGCCGGCCGCGCTACGGCGGCCCGCCGGCTTCTCGCCTGGGTTCGGTGGGTATGGGCATACCTCCGGTTGCCTCGACCTCAGCCCGCCGGTGGGCCCTGATGAACGGCGCCTTCGGCCGCGGCCGGCCCGCGAGGACGAGCCCATTCTTCGAACAATCGAGCCGTGGCACCTCCGTGTTCGCGCCCGCCGTCGAAGAGCATCCGGGCTCGATTGACGGTGGCGCGGCGCGCTCGTCGCGTCGTCAGCCGGACGCCTCAGGCGGCTTGCCGGCGGATCGCCCGGTCCCCGTCGAGCCAGGCCAGGGCGCGGGCGAGGTGGTCGGGATCGAGCACGTAATCCGATTGCGCCGGACGCATCGGGTCGAGGGCCTTGCCGTAGCAGACGCCGTAGCGATGACCGCGCGCCGCCGCGAGGTCGAGGTAATACGGGTCGGTGAAGGTCTCCGGAGCCAGGTAGAGGATCCGCGTGCCCGGTCGGCAGAACAGCGTGTTCACCATCGCGGCGCCCATGCAGCCGACGACGTGCTCCGCGCCCGCGAAGGCGGCAGCCTGCTCCCGGGCTGAAATCCCCTCCGGATCGAACGGCTGGTAGCCGCGCGCCAGCAAGGTCCTGCAGAGGTCGTCCCACCCGACTGGGACACGGCCCCGGTCGCGCCGGCGTATCACGAACAGCCGGGTCGGACGCCGCGGCGCCGGGCGCCACCAGCGCCGGTCCAGGCGATCCATCATCGCGATGGCTCGAGCCGAGAGGTCGGCGAGGGCCTGAGGATGCTTCGGCCCCGGCAGACCGGCCACCGGCGAGGCGAAATACAGGGTCTCCGCCCGGTAAGTCGTATCCGGCCGCAACAGGCGTAGCGTCACGTCGCGGCGGTGGAGTAAGGCGCGGAGGAGTTCGATCCGCATCCGGTCGGTCGCCGGGACGAAACCGTGCAGCAGCAGGCAGATCCGCTTGTGGCGGCGGGCCAGGTGCTCGACCGCCAGGAGGCGCGGCAGATCCTCGGCCAGCCAATGCCCCCAGTTGAACGTCCCGGAGGAGGTCAGCAGCAGATAGGCGTCGGTGCTCGGCAGCGTCCGGGTCGGCGCGCCGGGTCCGGGTTGTGGAAGTGTGACGCGATCCGCGGGCCGGAAGGTCTCGAACAGCTGCAGCGTTTCGCCGTCCCGATCGACCGTGAGGCTTCGGTCGTGGATGCGCGCCTTGTCGATCCGCACCAGGACGCTGCCCGGCGCGACGGCCTGGGCGCCGCCCACGAAGGCGAATGCCGCGGTCAGGGCGGGCAGGAGAGCCGGGTCGGCGAAGATCGCGTCGGTGTCGAGGACGCGGGTATAGCGGGCCGGCGCGTAGAGTTTTGCAACCGGGACGATCTCCGGAGCCGGGCTCGCGTGCAGCCCGGCAAGGAGATCCGCATCACCCGGGAAGCCGCCGGCGGCGTAGACTGACGGATCGCAGGAGATGTAGCGCGGCGTGCGCATGACATTCAGCGGATCGACCGCCCCACATCAACGATGTGCCATGAACATCTCCGGTCGCCCCACGTCAAGCACGGCCCGCGCGATGATGAATGCGCAAGCCATGACTTAGATTATATTGATAAACGTATTGTCAAATACGATACCCGCGCATCGCAATGTCCGTTGGCAACGTTGTCTATTTGACGATCGTCCGCGCGGTCTTTCGCGAAACTTCTCATCGCGCACCGAGAATCGCCGAACATCCCCGCTATCCAGGGCGGCGATGGAGCCGGCTCGTGGTCGAGACCTGCCTCTGGCTGCCCGGGCGCGCGGCTCGGCCGGCGGGGCATGGAGGCTTACGGGCCGAGGCTCCGCGCGGGGCCGACAGGATCGCCCCGTTTCCGAGCAGGCGGGTCGCCGCCTCGCGGCGGACGGCTCACAGGATTCCGCCCCGGCTCAGGCCGCCTCCGAGCCGCGCCGAACATGGCGGCAGCTCGGAGGCGCGTCCGTGATCAGTTCGTCTTCGGATCGGCGACCGTGAACGCGAAGGTGGCCGAATAGGTGTCCGTGTCGGCCAGCGCGGGGGTCTGCGAGGGGGCGACGCGGTGATTGACAGCCAGCACCTGCGGGCCGGCCGCCCGCAGAGGGACCGTCGCTTCGCCGGCGGCGTCCGTCGCGGCCCGAGCCTGATCCGCCTCGCTCTTGAAGGTCGCACCGTCGGTGGCGACGACGTCAGCCCCGGAGAGCGGGCGCCCCTCGAACAGGACACGGACCCGGATCGCGCCCTTGGCGGCATTCGGCGCTTCCAGCGGCACGATCTCGAGCGGCTGGCCGACGATCCGATCCCACGGCGCTGTCGGGCCGACCGCCGCCTTGGCGTACTTGACCGACCACTGGCTCTTCTCGCCCTCCGGCACCATGCGCTTGCTGGCATTGCGGTAGCTGCCATCCGCCAAGCGGACCCAGTAGCCGTTGTCGTAGGCCGCCGCGACCAGCGCGTCCCCGCTCAGGGTCGCGCGCAGAACTGGCACGGCCCCCGGCTCCGCCTGCGCGGTGAGCCCGACCGTCCGAGACGGCTCATAGGCGATGAGGCCGGTGAGCTTGCGGGCCGCCGGCATCTCGGGCTCGTGCGGATGCCCATACTGGATCATCACGCTGCCCGGACCGGGCGAGAGCCACAGATCGTGGGCGGCGGCCGGTCCGGCGAGGGCGACGGATGCGGCGGCGAGAAGGGCGATACGGCTCATCGTGACAGGTCCTCCGGTGACGTAGGGACAGCCTAACCTGGTATCCGCTCGTCTTTCAAAGCGGATGATCGAGTCTGACCCGTCGCGGACCGGGCGAGGTCCGCAAACCGTCGGATCTGGCCGCCCGGTCCTCTCCGGCGCCCCCGCCTGGATCACCGCCAAACCGGCATGCGGGGACCGTTGAGCGGCCCCACGATGACGCGTCACCGGCGCCGCTCCGCCCGCAGGCCCCCGAAGAAATTGACGATGTCCATCGGCAGCGCCCGGCGGCCGAACAGGCGGAACGGGTTGCCGTCGGTACGGCCGTCGCGCAGCTCGACCATCGCGGTCATGCTGTTGTAGCGGAACACCATGCGGCGGTCCGCGAAGGTGGCCCAGAGCAGGCCGGGGCCGTCCTCCTCGTCCTGCAGGGCGATCGAGCCGGGCTCGGCCTCGGTAAGGATCCCGCCGGTGACGGCCAGGATTACCGGGACGACCTCGTCGGCATTCTCCTCCGCCGCCCGCAGGACCGAATCGGCGAAGGCCCGCAGGGTGGCGCCGTCGCTGGTCAGAACCGACATCTGTGTTCCCTCGCGGAGCCGTGTCCGGTCCGCACGCGACGCATGGCGACACGGCCGATCGTTCACCGGTCGTTGACATCTGGGCCCACGCACGCTAGCAGGCCGTCCTTCGTCCAATCGATCGCTGGTCCGAGGTGCCCTGTCCAGGGCCGCCCCCGGGCCACGTTGTCGTTTGGCGCGCGCAGGGGCCGGCCTCCACCGGACGCGCGCGGCCACTGCCCGGGTTTCCGGGCCTCATATGGAGCGTGATTATGGCCCGTATCGCAGGCGTCAACATCCCGACCAACAAGCGCGTCGTCATCGCGCTCCAGTACATCCACGGTATCGGCGCCAAGAAGGCCGAGGAGATCACCCAGAAGGTGAACATCCCCGCCGAGCGTCGGGTCAACCAGCTCACCGACGCCGAGGTTCTCCAGATCCGCGAGACGATCGACCGCGACTACATCGTCGAGGGCGACCTGCGCCGCGAAGTCTCGATGAACATCAAGCGCCTGATGGATCTCGGCGCCTATCGCGGCCTGCGTCACCGCAAGCAGCTGCCGGTCCGCGGCCAGCGCACGCACACCAACGCCCGCACCCGCAAGGGCAAGGCGAAGCCGATCGCCGGCAAGAAGAAGTAATTTTTTCGTCTTGGAAGGCCGTGCTCCGCTCGGCCTTCCGTTCGTCGCGCCGGGTGTCCCGCGAGGGTCCCGAAGCAGGCTCGACTGCCCTCCACGGGCGCCGCAGCCAAGTCCCAAAAAGAATCCCGAGCGCCTGGAATTACGGGCGCGCTTGAAGGAAGAGTGAGACCCGAATGGCCAAGGAACCCCAACGCGTCCGCCGCCGCGAACGCAAGAACATCGTGTCGGGCGTCGCCCACGTGAACGCCTCGTTCAACAACACGATGATCACCATCACGGACGCGCAGGGCAACACGATCTCGTGGTCGTCCGCCGGCGCCATGGGCTTCAAGGGCTCGCGCAAGTCGACCCCGTACGCCGCCCAGGTGGCCGCCGAGGACGCCGCCCGCAAGGCCTCCGAGCACGGCATGCGCACCCTCGAGGTCGAGGTCTCCGGCCCGGGTTCGGGTCGTGAGTCGGCCCTGCGCGCCCTCCAGGCCGCGGGCTTCACGGTCACCTCGATCCGCGACGTGACCTCGATCCCGCACAACGGCTGCCGTCCGCGCAAGCGTCGTCGGGTCTGAACCAACCGGTTTGACGGAGAAGCTCATGACGGGATCGAAGCCGCTTCCGGGCGTGCTGCGTTGGAACCTCGGCGACCTCACGGTCACCGCGCTCAACGACGGCTGGTTTCAGGCCAGCCTCGATCTCGTCACGGGAATCCCGAAGGACGAAGCCGGCAAGCTGCAGGTCGCGGGCTTCCGCACCGAGCAGCCCAAGATCACGCTGAACGCCTTCCTGATCACCGGCGCCGGCCGCAAGCCGGTGCTGATCGATTCCGGATACGGCGATTTCGCCCCGGTGGAGACCCTGGGGCGGTTCAGCACGGCGCTGGCGCTCACCGGCGTGAAGCCGGAGGAGATCGAGACCGTCCTGGTCACGCACCTGCATCCCGACCATGTCGGCGGGCTGGTGACGAACGGGGCGGCTCGGTTCCCGAACGGCGAGATCGTGGTCCACGCCGACGAGGCGGCCCATTGGCTGCCGGACGACGCGCTCTCGCGGGCGCCGGACGAGGCCAAGCCGTATTTCGAGGGCGCCCGCAAGGCGGTGGCGCCCTACGCCAAGCGGATGCGCGAGCATCGCGGCGGCGAGGTCCTGCCGGGCATCACGGCGGTCCACCTGCCGGGCCACACGCCGGGGCATTGCGGCTTCCGCATCGTCTCCGGTGGACAGTCGCTGCTCATGTGGACGGATGTGGTGCACCTGCCCGCGATCCAGTTCAAGAACCCGGAGGCGGGTGTCGGTTTCGACGTCGATGGCGACCAGGCGCGGGCGACGCGCAAGGCCATCATGGACGAGGTGGCGCGCGAGCGGAGCTTCATCGCGGGCGCGCATCTGGAATTCCCGGCGCTCGGCTATGTGGACCGGGACGGGGCGGGCTACCGCTTCGTGCCGGCCCTGTGGGTGGGCGGCGAATAACAGACTTTGCATTCAGGGACCGTTCGGGGCGCCAGGGGGCGGCGCCGGACGGCCGAAGCGCGGGAACGGGTGTCGCGGGTCCCGGGCATGGACGAGAGGTAGGATCGTGGTCATTCAGAAGAACTGGCAGGAACTGATCAAGCCGAACAAGCTGCAGGTCTCGACCGGCGACGACCCGAAGCGGGTCGCCACCGTCGTGGCCGAGCCGCTCGAGCGCGGCTTCGGCACCACGCTCGGCAACGCCCTGCGCCGCGTGCTCCTGTCCTCGCTCCAGGGCGCGGCCGTGACCTCGGTGCAGATCGACGGCGTGCTGCACGAGTTCTCCTCGATCCCGGGTGTCCGCGAGGACGTCACCGACATCGTCCTGAACATCAAGACCATCGCGATCCGGTCGCAGACCGATGCGCCCAAGCGCATGACCCTGCGCAAGACCGGCCCGGGCACCGTCACGGCGGGCGACATCGGCACGGTCGGCGACATCCAGATCCTGAACCCGGAGCTGGTGATCTGCACCCTGGACGACGGCGCCGAGATCCGCATGGAGTTCACGGTCGCCACCGGCAAGGGCTACGTCCCGGCCGAGCGCAACCGTCCCGAGGACGCGCCGATCGGCCTGATCCCGGTGGACTCCCTGTTCTCCCCGGTGACCAAGGTCAGCTACCGCGTCGAGACCACCCGTGAGGGCCAGGATCTCGACAAGGACAAGCTGACGATGACCATCGAGACCAACGGCGCCGTGGGCCCGGAGGACGCGCTCGCCTACGCGGCGCGGATCATCCAGGACCAGCTGCAGGTCTTCGTGAACTTCGAGGATCCGCGCAAGGAAGAGGCCGCGCCGCTCGCGCCGCAGCTGCCCTTCAACCCGGCGCTGCTCAAGAAGGTCGACGAGCTGGAGCTGTCGGTCCGTTCGGCGAACTGCCTGAAGAACGACAACATCGTCTATATCGGCGACCTGATCCAGAAGTCCGAGGGCGAGATGCTGCGGACCCCGAACTTCGGCCGCAAGTCGCTCAACGAGATCAAGGAAGTGCTGGCCGGCATGGGCTTGCACCTCGGCATGGACATCCCCGGCTGGCCGCCGGAGAACATCGAAGATCTCGCCAAGCGCTTCGAAGAGCACTACTGAGGCGAAGCCGCCTCGGGCCGGACTCGGCGGCGCTGATCGGCGCCGTCTGCTTGGCCGATCCAGATCCGGGACTTCGCAGGCACGACGCGAAGTCCCAACAGTTCCCGCCGCGGGGTTATGCGGAATGAATGGCCCCGCTGTTGGGGCGCCCGGCCGTACCGTGGCACGGCGGCCGTGAAGAGAAGGAAGCCAGATCCATGCGTCACGGTTATCGCGGCCGCCGCTTCAACCGCACCGCCGAGCACCGCAAGGCGATGTTCGCCAACATGTCGGTCGCCCTGCTGAAGCACGAGCAGATCGTCACCACCCTGCCGAAGGCCAAGGACCTGCGTCCCGTGGTCGAGAAGCTCGTCACCCTGGGCCGCATCGACAGCGTCCACACCCGCCGTCTCGCCATGGCGCAGCTGCGCGATGCCGACATGGTCAAGAAGCTCTTCGCCGTGATCGGCCCGCGCTACCAGGGTCGTCCGGGCGGCTACCTCCGCATCATGAAGGCCGGCTTCCGCAAGGGCGACAACGCCCCGCTGGCCGTGATCGAGTTCGTCGATCGCGACGTCGAGGCCCGCGGCAAGGATTCCGGCCAGGTCGAGGTCGCCGAGGCGGCCTGAGCCAACGCTCCACTGACCGAACCCAAAAGAGCCGCTCCGGATCGTCCGGGGCGGCTTTTTCGTGCGCGGGCGCGGCCCAAAAAAGAACCCGCCGGCTTGCGCCGGCGGGCCTGAAGCAGGGTCCACGTTTCGGTCCGTCGCGGGAGCTCGCCCTGGCGGTCAGTGTCGGCCTGACCGGGAACTCGACCGCGCCGCGGGTCCGAAACCCCTATCCCTGCTGATTCCTGTTGGGCGGATCGTCCTGATCCGGGTCGGCATCACGCCGCCTGCCTGGGAAGATACCGTGATTGCTCATGGTTCACCTCCAGTTCGTTACCCGGAGCGCAACGGCTCCGTGGGGGGTCAATGAGCCGGCAACGGTGTGGTTCCCATGCAAGTCAGGGGGACGTGCATCGGCGCTGCATGCCCCGATGTTTCGGCCCCTGCACTTGGCGCATCCAATCCCGTCATTGAGCGCAGCGAAGCAATGACGGTTTGGATCAACCGTGCCCCGCGCCCGCCCCGTCCAGCAGCTCCGAGACCCGGCTCGCCAGGTCGGCGGAGCGGAACGGCTTGGTCAGCACCGGGAGGTCGTCCGGGATCTGCATCGCCTCGGCATGGCCGGTGAGGATCAGCACCGGCAGGCTGGGGTCGCGGACGCGGATCTCGGCGGCGAGCTCGATGCCGCTCATGCCCGGCATGGCGAGGTCGGCGACGATCAGGTCGAAGCGTCCGGGCGCGAAGGACCGCAGCGCGGCCTCGCCGTCGCCGGCCTCGGTGGCGTCGTGGCCGAAGCCCGCCAGGAACGAGGCGGTGACGTGCCGGACCTGCGCGTCGTCGTCGACCACCAGGATCCGCGCCGGCCGGGCCGCCACCGGGACATCGCCCGGCGCGCGCGTCGGCTGCTGGGGCGCCTCGGCCGCGAAGGGGAGGGCGAGCTCGACCCGGGTGCCCCGGCCGACCTCGCTCTCGATGGCGAGCCGGCCCTTCGATTGCTGGGCGAGGCCGAACACCATGGCGAGCCCGAGACCGGTGCCCTGGCCCACCGCCTTGGTGGTGAAGAACGGCTCACAGACCCGGCGCAGGATCTCATCCGGGATGCCGGTGCCTTCGTCGGAGACGCTGACGCCGAGATAGGAGCCGTCGGCGATCTCCGGGTCGCCCGCGATGTCGAGGCGCCGCGTCGCCACCGTGATGGTGCCGCCGTCGGGCATCGCGTCCCGGGCGTTGATGCACAGGTTGAGCACCGCGAGTTCGAGCTGGTCCGGATCGACCTGGACGGCGGGCAGCCCGGCGGTCAGCTCCGTGCGGACGCTGACCAGGCCGCCGAGGCTGCGGCCGAACAGGTCGCTCATCCCGCCGATCAGGGCGTTGACGTCGGTGGCCCGCGCCTGGAGGTCGTGGGCGCGGCTGAAGCTCAGGAGCCGCTTGGTCAGGGAGGCGCCGCGCTCGGCCGCGCCGCGGGCGTTCTCGATCAGGCGCTGCACCCGGGGCTGCTCGGCGACCTTGGGGGCGGCGAGTTCCAGGCTGCCGAGGATCGCGGTCAGCAGGTTGTTGAAATCGTGCGCGATGCCGCCGGCCAGGGTGCCGAGCGCCTGCATCTTGTCGGATTGGCGCAGCCGCGCCTCCAGGGTCCGCTGCTCAGTCACGTCCCGCTCGATCACCGCGAGGTGGCTGACCGCGCCGCCAGCGTCGCGGATCGGCACCCGGGTGACGTGGCTCCACAGCTCGGCGCCGACCGGGCCCTCACTGGTCAGGCTCTCGGCCACCGTGCCGGAGCGGATCGCGGCGGCATCGGCCTCGGCCACGCTGCCGCCCTTCGCGCCGAGCAGGTCGCCCTCGCGCTGCCCGATGCAGCTGAAGACGTCCCGGCCGAGCAGGGTCGCCTTGCGGGCGTTGAGCCGCACGAACCGCCCGTCCGCATCCTTGAAGCTGATCGCGTCCTGGGCGTGGTCGAGCAGCCCGCGCAGCAGCGCCCGCTCGGTGGCGAGGTCTCGGCCCAGGCGATGGCGCTCGAAGGCCTGCCGGACGGTCGAGCGCAGCAGGCTCGCGTCCCAGGGCTTGGTGACGTAGCCGACGATGCCGCCGCGGTTGAGCGCGGCGATCACCGCGGTGATGTCGGCATAGCCCGTGAGCAGGATCGCCTGCGCGTCGTGGAAGGCGCGGGCCTCGGCCAGCAGCGCGTCGCCGGTGAGGCCGGGCATGCGCTGGTCCGACAGGACCACGGCGATGTCGGGCTCGGCGTGCAGGATCTCGAGCGCCTCGTTCGGGTTCGAGGTGGTCAGCACCCGGTAGGAATCCTCGAACAGGTCCTCCAGGGCGATCAGGATATCCGGCTCGTCATCGACGGCCAGGATGGTCCCGCGGGGGCCATCGAACCCGGCCTCCTGAGCGTGGTGCGAATGCGTCTCTGTCACCGAACCGGTGTCCACTGCAGCGGGGAATGCTCGTCCGACCGTGCCTTCACTCATGCGCTGGCCGCCTGCCGCGGAATCCCGATCACGAAGCAGGCTCCCCCGTCCGGCGCCGCCTCCACGGTGAGCGAGCCGCTATGCGCCTGAACGACGCTGTAGGCAATCGCAAGACCCAGGCCGGTGCCTGAACCCACCGGCTTTGTTGTGAAGAATGGCTCGAATATCTTCTCACGCAGGTCTTCCGGGATACCAGGACCAGTATCGCTGATGCGAATCTCGTCGACCTCCGGTGTTGATAGGGTGTTGATCCGGATCATGCCACCCTCCGGCATGGCGTCGGCGGCGTTGCCGAGGATGTTCATCACCACCTGGTTGAGCAGCGCCGGGGTGCAGTGAATCTCGGGCCGGCCGGCGAAGCTGCGCTCCACGGCGATCCGATCGCCGAGCTTGTGCTGGATCAGCGCCAGCACGGTCTCGATCGCCTCGGGCACGTTGACCAGCGCCCGCTCGCCCTCGTCGAGGCGGGAGAACTTGCGCAGGTTGAGCACGAGGTCCTGGATCCGGGTCAGACCCATCCGCATGGAGCCGACCCGCTGGCGGGCCTTGTCGAGGGCGCGGGTGGCGGCCTCCGGGGCCGCGTTCGGCAGCTCGTTGAGCAGGCGCTCCACCGTGCCCTGATGCGCCAGGATGAAGGCCAGGGGGTTGTTGATCTCGTGGGCGATGCCGGCGACCAGCTCGCCCAGCGAGGCCATCTTGGCGGCCTGGACCAGCTTGGCCTGGGCCTCGGTGATCTGCCGGTTGGCGTCGGCGAGGTCGCGGTTGGCCCGCTCCAGGGCGTCGGCGAGGCGGGCACGCGCCTCGGAGGCCTCGGCCTCGGCGCGGGCGCGCTCCACCGCCCGCTCGCGCTCGCCGAACTGGCCGGCGATGCGGCGGTCGTCCTCCTCCAGCAGACGCCGGCGGACGAAGCCGCGCACGCGCAAGGCCAGCACCTCGGCATCGGTCTTCGAGACCACGTCGTCGGCGCCGGCCGCGAAGGCCTCGACCAGAAAATCCTTGGCCGGGTCGCTGCCCGCGATGCCGACGAGGTGGAAACCGGCGCCGGCCGCCTGGCCGGAGCGGCGCTGGCTGATCGCCCGGCACAGGGTCAGGCCGTCATAGGCGTGGCCGAGCAGGTCGACGGTCACGCAGTCGAACGCGTCCTCGGCGACCCCGTCGAGGGCGTTAAGCGCCGCCTCCGGCCCGTCGGCGGTGGCGACGTGGTGGCCCTCCTGCCCGAGGAGGCCCGCCAGGAAGGTCCGGTACGTGAGGCTGCCGTCGATCACCAGGATCCGGCCGCGCCGGAACGCGGCGGCGCCCGGGCCCTCGCCGTCGCCCGACGCCCGGCGCTCGCGCAGCAGCGCGCGGATGCGCAGGATCATCAGGTCGCGGTCGGCGGATTTCGGCAGGTAGGCGTCGGCGCCGCTCTCCAGGCCCTTCCGCTCGCCGCCGCCGCCGCCGGTGAGCATCAGGACCGGCAGGGCGCGGGTGCGCAGGGACAGGCGCATCTGCCGGATCAGCTCGTCGCCGTCCATGCCGGGCAGGTGGTAATCGGCCACCACGAGGTCGGGCTGGGTGCGGTTGAGATGGTCGAGGGCGGCCTCGGCCGAGGGGCAGCGCTCCACCGCGAAGCCGTGGGCCTCCAGGAGGAGGCGCAGCTCCAGGGCCTGCGTCTCCGAATCCTCGACCAGCAGGATCCGGGCGGGCCCATCCTGGGCGCCGGCCTCGCTCCGGCTCACGGCCGCGCCCCGGGATCGGCGAGCCGCAGGACGTGGTCGCCGATCCGGTCCAGCGGCAGGATCGTGCGGGCGGCGCCGAGCCGCACCGCGGCCGCCGGCATGCCGTAGACCACCGCGGTGCTCTCGTGCTCGGCGACCGTCTGGGCGCCGGCCCGGTGCATGTCGGCGAGCCCGACGGCCCCGTCCTCGCCCATGCCGGTGAGCAGCACGCCGATCCCCGCGGCGCCGGCCTGGCGGGCGAGGGAGCGGAACAGCACGGTGGCGGCCGGGCGCTGGCCGGAGACGGGCTCGGTGTCGACCACCCGCAGCACGCGGCCCGATCCGAGCTCGAGATGGCGGTCGCCGGGCGCCACGTAGACGCGGCCGGGCTCGGCCCGCTCGCCGTCCTGCGCCAGGGAGACCGGCAGGGCCACGACGCTGTCGAGCCAGTTCGCGAACCCCTCCATGAAGGCCGCGCCCATATGCTGGACCACGAGCACCGGCAGCGGGAAGGTCTTGGGCAATGCGCCGATCACCCGGGCGAGCGCCGGCGGGCCGCCCGTGGAGGCCGCGATCGCCAGCAGGCTCGGGGCCTGCCCGGCCAGGTCGGCCGGCGCCGCGAAGGATCCCGAGAAGGCGGCCAGGCTGTTCCGGCCGGCCCATTCGGTGCCGATCGGGCGCCGCCGGATCACCGGGACCTGGGCCATGATCCGCAGCTGGGTGCAGATCTCGCCGGCCACCGCCTCGTAGCCGGCATGGGTGGTGGCCACGGGCTTCTCGACCACCGACAGGGCGCCGGCGCGCAGGGCGTTCATCGAGATCCGCAGGGAAGAATCTTCCACCGAATCGGCGATCACGACGATCGGGGTGGGCTGCTCGGCCATGATCCGGCGCGTGGTCTCGAGACCGTCGATGCCGGGCAGGCGGATATCCATCGAGATCACGTCGGGCCGCACCGTCTGGAGGGTGCCCAGCGCCTCCTCGCCGGAGGCCACCGCGGCGACCAGTTCGAGCCGGGGATCGCGCGAGACGATGTAGCGCAGCAATTCGCGCACGACGAGGCTGTCCTCGACCAGCATCACCCGCACGGGCGTCATAGCAGCTGCCCGATCGTGTCGAGCAGATGGCGCTGGTCGAATTTCTGCTTGGTCAGGTAGGCGTCCGCGCCGAGATCGAGGCCCCGGGACACGTCGGCGGCATCCCCGCGCGAGGTCATCAGGATCGTCGGCAGCCGGGCGAAGCGCGGGTCGGCGCGCAGCGCCTTCAGCAGGCCGAAGCCGTCGAGGCGCGGCATCTCCACGTCGGCGAGGACCAGATCGACGGGCTCGATCTCGGCGCGCAGCCGGTCGAGGGCGTCCTGACCGTCGACGCAGACGACCACGCGGTAGCCGGCGGCTTCCAAGATGCCCTTCTCCAAGGTCCGGGTGGTGATCGAATCGTCGACGACCAGGATGGTCGCCCGCGCGGTGGCGCGCTGTGAGGTCGTCGAACGTGGAGCCTGCGCCATCGTTCCGGCCGACAGGCCCGCAGATGTCGCACTCGCCCGCGCGGCGAGCCCCTCCGGGTCGAGGACCAGCACCGGCACGTCGCCGGGCAGCACCGCGGTGCCGGCGATCAGGTCGGGATCGGACCCGAAGGACGGCGCCGGCAGGACCAGCAGCGCCCGGACATCGTGCAGGCGCTCGACCCCCAGCGCCAGGCGGCCGCCGCCGGCCCGGAGCAGCACCGCAATCAGGATCGCCGGATCCTGTCCGGCGGCATCCGGGGCGGCGGGCGCCTGGCCCAGGATCTCGGTGAGATCGGTGATCGGGTGGTTGGTGGCCGCCTTGCCGTCGCCGACCCGCAGGATCGTCCGGCCCATCGCCACCGGCAAGGCGGCCCGGTCGAGCCGCAGCAGGCGCTCCACGGCGCCGCCCGGCAGGGCATAGGTCCGGCCACCCGCCTCGACCAGCAGCAGGCTGCGCCGCGCCGCCGAGAGCGGCAGGCTGAAGACCAGGGCGGTGCCGGCGGGCTCGCGCGGCTCCAGGCGGACGCTGCCGAGGAGCTGGCGGGCCGCGTCGGCGGCGACCGACAGGCCGTAGCCGCGTCCCGACAGGGTATCGACCGCCTCCGCGGTGGAGAAGCCGGGCTCGAAGACGAGGCGCAGCAGGGTCTCGGGATCGTCGGCCTCCCCGGGGGCGAGCAGGCCGCGGGCGCGGGCGGTGGAAGCGATCCGGGCCAGGTCCGGCCCCGGCCCGTCATCCGCGACGGTGACCTGCAGGCGCGAGCCGCGCACGGCCACCTCCAGCCCGAGCCGCAGGGCCTCGGGCTTGCCGGCGGCGCGGCGGATCTCCGGGCTCTGCCAGCCATGGCTGAGGGCGTTGCGCAGGGCGTGGAGCAGTGGGTCCTTCAGGGCCTGGAGCAGGCCGCGCTCCACCGGCAGGTCGAGGCCGCGCAGGTCGAGATCGACGTCGCGGCCCTGCTCCCGGGCGGTCTCGCGGATCGAGCGGGCGAGGGGGCCGAGCACGGTCTCGGCCGGCACCAGGGCGAGGCGCTCGGCCTCGGTGCGGACCCGGAAGGCCGCGCCCTCGATCGCGCTGGTGGCCGCGGCCTGGCGGCGGGACAGCTCGGCGGCCTCCCGGGCGAAGCCGCCGAGACGGGCGGCCAGCGCCCGCAGCGCCGGGGCTTCCGCGTCGGATTTCGCGGCCAGCGCCTCGGCGCCGACGCGCATGTCCCGGGCGAGCCGGGCGAGGCGTGCCAGGCCCTCGGCGGCGGGCGCCTGCGCCGCCAGGGTGCTGGTCAGGTCGTGGCTCGCCCGGGCCAGAGCCTCCACGGCCTCACCGGGCACGCGCAGGATCGCGGCTCCGGATTCGGCGGGTTCAGGGGGCGGCGCGGGGCTTGGCGCGGCG
>NZ_AKFK01000002.1:0-115796 GCF_000272495.1 Methylobacterium sp. GXF4
GCTCGCCGCCGCCCGCCTGCCGCAGCTGCGCAGCGTCATCCAGATCGGCGGGGCGCCGGCTCCGGGGACGATCGCCTTCGAGGAGGTGGCGGCCCTGGGCGGCGCGGGCGAACGCGCGCGGCTGCGCGGGCTCGCCGACCAGCTGCAGTTCGACGACGCGGTGAACATCCAGTTCACCAGCGGCACCACCGGCTCGCCCAAGGGCGTGACGCTGACGCACCACAACATCCTCAACAACGGCTTCTTCATCGGCCGCGCCCTGCGGCTCGGCGCGGCGGACCGGATCTGCATCCCGGTGCCGCTGTATCACTGCTTCGGGATGGTCATCGGAAACCTGGCGGCGCTCACCCATGGCAGCGCCATGGTCTATCCGGGGGAGGGGTTCGACCCGCACGCGACCCTCGAAACCGTGCAGGCCGAAGGCTGCACCGCGCTCTACGGCGTGCCGACCATGTTCATCGCCGAGCTCGACCACCCGGATTTCGCACGCTTCGATCTCGGCACGTTGCGCACCGGCGTGATGGCGGGCGCACCGTGCCCGATCCAGGTCATGCGGCGGGTGGTGGAGCGCATGCACATGCGCGAGATCACCATCGCGTACGGCATGACCGAGACGAGCCCGGTCAGCTTCCAGAGCGCCGTCGACGACCCGCTGGAGCGGCGCGTCGCGACGGTGGGCCGGGTCCACCCCCATCTGGAGGTAAAGATCGTGAACGCGGAGGGGCGCGTCGTGCCCCGCGGCGAACCCGGCGAGCTGTGCACCCGCGGCTATTCGGTCATGCTCGGCTACTGGGACGACCCGGCGAAGTCCGACGAGGTCATCGACGCCGCGGGCTGGATGCACACCGGCGATCTCGCTACCCTGGACGCCGACGGCTATTGCAACATCGTCGGCCGCCTCAAGGATATGGTCATTCGGGGCGGCGAGAACCTCTATCCCCGCGAGATCGAGGAATATCTCTACCGCCATCCGAAGATCCAGGATGTCCAGGTCTTCGGGGTTTCCGATCCGAAATACGGCGAGGAGCTCTGCGCCTGGATCAGGGTGCGCGACGGAGAGACGGTGTCGGAGGACGAGGTGCGCGCCTTCTGCCGGGGACAGATCGCGCACCAGAAAATCCCGCGCTACATCCACTTCGTGGAGTCTTTCCCCATGACCGTCACGGGCAAGGTCCAGAAGTTCCGGATGCGCCACATCGTCGAGGACCAGCTCGGCCTCGCGCGCGACGGCACGGCCGGATGATGCGCTGCCGCGGCGTCGATGACACGCCCCGACCGGCCATCGCGCGACGGGCGGCGTGGTCGCACCTGTAAGCTCGGATGGGCACAGACATTCATCCGCCGGGCGCGGCGGCGCTCCCGTGCCATGCCGATCGAGCCGCACCCGAGCCGTTGCGCTTGCGGCGCAGTTGGGTTAGGAAATCGGCGCGGCTAGCACCCGTAGCTCAGCTGGATAGAGCGTTGCCCTCCGAAGGCAAAGGTCACACGTTCGAATCGTGTCGGGTGCGCCACTTCCTCTTGGGCGCCACATAAGTTTCGACTGGCGCCATTCAGGTGCAACTACGCGCCAGGAAAGATTCTACAAGTAAAACCCTGTGGCGCAAGACTTTTTCTCCTCCGCTGGCGATCAGGCGAGCCGTGAGTTGACCAAGCCGCCTGATACGCTCGCATTGGGGTAACGGGTGTGACGTCACCAGGGATGGTGCCGGATATTCGCGGTCACGTCTCGGGCCCAGACCTAAGAGGCGCATTTCGCAAGCCTAAGACGCGCTCTCCTGCCGACCGCCGGTCTTGGTTTGCGCGTGTCATCTGCACCGATGACGGAAATCGACCTCTGGCAAGCTCGTATTTTCGGAGATTGACCGGGCAGGAACCACATCCACGCTCTCTCAAGGATAGAGACGGATAGGTCCGCGCCCCCGACGCGTGCCGGGGCGGATCTCCCGTCCCTGGCGGGATCGGATCTGGCCGATCAAAGAAACGCAGCGCCGGTGGACCGACCTGTCGCGTACCTTCACAACCGATTGTGATGCCCGTATGCCTCTAGTGACTAGAGCATCAGAGGGATCGTATGCGGTCATTCGCCATCGGCGTGCTGTCGGATCGGACGGGGGTCAAGGTCCCGACCATCCGGTTCTATGAATCCATCGGATTGCTGCCTGCGCCGGAACGCACGCAAACTAACCGTCGGACTTACGACGACGAGACGGTCAGGCGCCTGCGCTTCATCCGGCACGCGCGAGAGCTCGGGTTTGAAGTGGAGGCCATTCGGACGCTGCTCGATCTCGCCGCCCACCCCGAGCGGCCCTGCGCGGAGGCCGATGTCGTCGCGAGGCGTCACCTCGCCGACATCGACGACCGGATCGCCCGGCTGACGGGTCTCAGGGCAGAGGTCCAGGCGATGCTCGACCAGTGCACCGGTGGCCAAGTCCGCGAATGCAGGGTCATCGAGGTGCTGGCCGATCACGGACAGTGCCTGAGCGAACAGCACTGATCACGCCGGAGCCAGGCCCTTGCTTCTCTAGCCGCTAGAGAAGTTATGCCTCGCCGATCTTCTCGCGTGGTCCTCCCGGCCGCCGCGAGCCGAACCGGGATCGCCGATGACGGAACACCACGACCACGCGGAGCATGGTCACGCCCATGATCATACCGGCCATTCCCATGGCCACGCCGGACACGTCCACGCGCCGGCAAGCTTCGGCAAGGCCTTCGCCATCGGGATCGCCCTGAACGTTGGGTTCGTGCTCTTGGAGGCGGCTTTCGGCGTCCTGGGGAACTCCGTGGCGCTCCTGGCGGATGCGGGCCACAACCTCTCCGACGTGCTGGGTCTCGTCGTGGCCTGGGTCGCCACCGTTCTGGCCAAGCGGGCCCCGACTTCACGCTACACATACGGGATGAAAGGATCCTCGATCCTCGCCTCCCTGTTCAACGCCGTGTTCCTCCTCGTCGCCGTGGGCGCCATCGGTTGGGAGGCCATCCAGCGCTTCGGCGAACCGGCCCCGGTGGCCGGCAAGACCGTGATGGTCGTGGCCGCCGTCGGCATCCTTGTGAACGGCATCACCGCCTGGCTGTTCGCTGCCGGGGCCAAGGGCGACATCAACATCCGCGGGGCGTTCCTGCACATGGCCGCGGACGCCGCCGTCTCCGCGGGCGTGGTGCTCGCCGGTTTGGTGATCCTCTACACCGGCTTGACCTGGCTCGATCCGGTCGTGAGCCTTGGCATCGTAGGGGTCATCGTCTGGAGCACGTGGGGCCTCCTGCGCGACAGCCTCGCGATGTCGCTGGCCGCCGTTCCCCCGGGCATCGACCCGGCGGCAGTGCGCCACCACCTCGAAGGCCTTCCGGGCGTCACGGCCCTGCACGACCTCCACATCTGGCCGATGAGCACCACCGAGGTCTGTCTCACCGCCCATTTGGTCGTGCCCGGAGGATATCCCGACGACGCGATCCTGATGGAGGCCGCCCGCTCGATGCGGGAGCGCTTCGGGATCGGCCACACCACCCTGCAGGTCGAGATCGAAGGGGCAAACGCCTGCGCGCTGGCCCCCGACACCGTGGTCTGAGCATGCAAGCCTGGATCTACACGCTGATCCCCGCAGCGGCGGCCATCGCAGGCGCCGCCGTGGCGGTGAACCTGCGCCCCGGGCCCATCCTCGTCAGCGCCATCCAGCATTTCGCCGCCGGCGTCGTCTTCGCCGCGGCCGCAGGCGAGATCCTGCCCGACCTCAAGCATGCCGGGTCGATCTGGGCGACCCTGTTCGGCGGCAGCTTCGGGGTCGCCGCGATGCTCGGCCTGCGCAGCCTCGAAAGGCGGGTGTCGGGCCCGGTCGGGCTCTTGTCCGTCACCGGCATCGACATCCTCGTGGACGGCCTCGTCCTCGGCATCGCCTTCGCGGCGGGCGCCAAGGCGGGCATCCTGCTCACCGTCGCACTGACCATCGAGGTGCTGTTCCTCGGCCTCACCGTCGCGAGCGAACTCGGCGCGGGCGGCGCCTCGAAGCGGTGGGTGGTGGGCCTCACGGCCGTCCTCGTCCTGCTACTGCCGCTGGGGGCGCTCCTCGGCGGTCCCGTCGGCTCGCTGCCGCCCGCCTTCCAGGGTGGCTTCCTCGCGTTCGGCCTGATCGCGCTACTCTACCTCGTGACGGAGGAACTGCTCGTCGAGGCACACGAGACCGAGGACCGGCCCTGGGTCACGGCGATGTTCTTCGCCGGGTTCCTGCTTCTGCTGCTCCTCGACGAGGCAGTCTCTTGAACAGGCGCTCCCCGAAACGCCGGCGTCGTCCGCCCCGGCGAAACCCCGCTCAGTCGTCGTGGTGATGATGGTGGTGACGGCCCCGCTCCTCGAAGAACGGCCGGTCCTCGTAGCGGCGGGGGTGGTGGTGCCGGACGACGACGTCCTCGTGGTCGCCATGCCGGTAGACATCGACGTGGTCGTGCGGCCGCCGCTGGCCGTAACCGCCCTCATAGTATTGCGCCGACGCCGCCATGGGCGCGAAGGCCAGGGCCACTGCCAATCCGGCGAAGATCGTTCTCATGGGTCGCTCCGAAGCTCGATCAGATGCAGGCATCCTGGTACGAACGGATTGAACGCACCCTGAGACAGACGTTCAGCAAACGGCAACCTTCGCGCATCCCAACAAGCGAAGGGCCGCGGCGCGGGCTTGCCACTCGGCCTCGCGGTCCCCACCGGCATACGAATCAGTGCCGGTGCTCCTCCACCACGGTGCGCTCGTGGACGTCGTGGTGATCGTGGACGACCGGGCGGTCGCGGTGATGCTCCTCGACGGTCGAATGGGTATGCTCGACCTCGTCGTGATGACGGTCTCCGTGGACCGCGACACCGCCGGGACCGACGTCCACGTGCTGGGCGAACGCCCCGAGTGGGCTGAGCACGAGGGCAGCCGAGGCGGCCAGGGCGGCAATCGTGAGTTTCATCCGCATCTCCTTCGGTTCGGATCGATCTCGGAATGTATATCCCCGCGAAACCGTTCCGGAATGATTCCCGTCCATGCCCGGGCCGAACATTCGAGAGAGAGCAATTAAATTGTGCTGTGCGGATCGAGGATGGTCCCGTCGTATATGCGCGAGTTGCTGAGGAGCATCGTGCGATCACGCGTTTTGACCAACGGGAGCCGTCGATGAACTTGGCAGGTCATGGCGTTCATCGTGAGTTCAAGTCGCAGGCGGCACCACTTGTGTCGACGGGCCGGAATCGCGGATAAGGGCGACGATGGACTTCGGTGGATGGCATAGGCGCCGGCAAGCGGCGCGTGACGGGTGGGCGCTGGCCGTCCGCACGCTCATGCTCGTCCTGACGTTCGCGTTCGCCGCCCCGTCCGCGGGGTTCGCCGAGGACCTGGCCTTCCATGCCGGCGGTCACCATCGGGCCACGGAACTGACCGTGTTCGAGGCCTCCGCCGCGCCGTCGTCAGCCGACCCTGGCCTCGCGTGCCACGCCCATTGCGGCTGCCATCAGCTTGCCTACCTCGATGGCGCCCCCCTCGCGCCCGCACCGGACCGCCCGCGGCCGTCCTACGCACGGACGGCGGAGGCTCCCGTCGCCATCGCGCCCGGCCGTCCGGCACGACCGCCCCGCACTTGAGGTGACGCCGCGCGCATCCGCGCGCGGATCTTTAGTCCGGCCGCCCCACGGGCTCCGGACCCGTCCCTTCTTGAATGCAGCGGAACGACCGCGGCGGCATGCATGCCCGCCCGGCGTCCCGGTCGAGTGGTTCCCATGCGCATCCTCGTTCTCGCGGTCGTCCTGGCCGTCGGCATAGCCGTCGGCGCGACCGTGCCCGCCGTCTCGGGCTTCGTCCGCAACACCCTGTCGGCCGCGGGGGTGCCGCCGACCCTATTCGCGTTCACCGGCGGGACGGGTGCCGCGGCGCCGGCGACCGAGCCCGACCATGCCGAGGGCGACGGCCACGACCATGCCATGCCCAAAGCCAAGCCCGCGACCAAGCCCGCCGCGAAAGTCATGGACGGACATGCCCAAGGCGAGCACGCGCATTCCGAGGCTGAGGGCGAGGAAGGCCACGTCAGGATGACGGCGGAGCAGGTCGAGACGCAGGGCATCCAGGTCGCCAAGGCCGACGGCGGCACGCTGGCGCGCCATCTCCTCGTCCCCGGCACCATCACGCCGGATACCGACCGGATCGCCCGCGTCCCGGCCCGGGTGGTCGGGACCGTCGCGGAGATGCGCAAGCGCCTCGGCGACGCCGTGCAGAAGGACGAGATCGTGGCCGTGCTCGACAGCCGCGAGGTCGCCGACGCCAAGAGCGACTACCTGACCGCCCAGGTCCAGGCCGAGCTCCAGAAGATCAACTTCGAGCGTCAGCAGAAGCTGCTCGCCTCCCAGGCCGCGTCCGAGGCCGCGTTCCAGAACGCCCGCGCGACCTTCCTGGAGAACCAACTGCGCGTCGACCTCGCCCGCCAGAAGCTGTCGGCGCTCGGGCTGAACGCCGCCGAGGTCCAGGCGGCGCAGAAGCGCGACGAGGCCACGCCGAACCAGTCGAGCCTGCGCCGCTACGAACTGCGCTCGCCGTTCGCAGGCCGCGTCGTCGAGCGCAAGGTCGACGTCGGGACCACTGTCGGCAGTCAGGGCGACCCGGCCGACCTCTACACGGTGGCCGACCTCGGGACGGTCTGGATCGAGCTCTCGGTTCCGACCTCCGATCTCGCCAAGGTCAGGGAGGGCGCCATCGTCACCGTCACGCCGAGCCAGGGAGGTGAGGAGCGGCACGAGCGCGGCAAGGTGATCTTCGTCAGCCCGTTGCTCAACGCCGACACCCGTGCCGCCCGGGTCGTGGTCGCCCTCCCGAACAAGGACATGGCGTGGCGGCCCGGTACCTACGTCACCGCCGAGGTCGAGATCGCGACCGAGCAGGTCCCCGTCCGAGTGGCCAAGGCGGCGTTGCAGACCATCGAGGGCAAGCGCGTCGTCTTCGTGCGCACCGAGGAAGGCTTCGAGAAGCGCGAGGTCGAGCTCGGGCGCTCCGACGACGATTCCTTCGAGGTCAAGGCGGGGCTCAAGCCCGGCGAGGAGATCGCGGTGGCCAACACCTTCCTGCTCAAGGCCGAGCTCGGCAAGGCCGAAGCCGACCACGACCACTGAGGGGCGGGACATGATCAATCGAATTCTCGACGTCTCGGTCCGCCAGCGCTGGCTCGTCCTGCTGCTCTCCCTGCTCGCCGCCGGCTTCGGAGGCTACGCGGTGACGAGGCTGCCCATCGACGCGGTGCCGGACATCACCAACAACCAGGTCCAGATCAACACGACCGCCCCCTCGCTCTCGCCGGTTGACGTCGAGAAGCAGGTGACCTACCCGGTCGAGACCGCGCTCGCCGGCATCAAGGGCCTGGAATACACCCGCTCGCTCTCGCGCAACGGCTTCTCGCAGGTCACCGCCGTCTTCGCGGAGAAGCTCGACATCTACTTCGCCCGCCAGCAGGTCGCCGAGCGTCTCGCCCAGGTGAGGGCGGACCTGCCACCCGGGGTCGAGCCGCGGATGGGCCCGATCTCGACCGGCCTGGGCGAAATCTACATGTGGTCGATCCACTACGCGCAGCCCGCCGAACGGAAGGTCTCGGCATCGGGCAAGCCGGGCTGGCAGCCGGACGGAAGGTACCTGACCCCGGAGGGACAGGCGCTCCGAACCGAGCTTGAGCAGGTCGCCTACCTGCGCACGGTCCAGGACTGGATCATCCGTCCGCTGATCAAGACGGTCCCGGGCGTCGCCGGCGTCGACGGCATCGGCGGCTTCGAGAAGCAGTACCACGTCCAGCCCGACCCGACGAAGCTAGCCGCGCGCGACCTGTCCTTCTCCGACGTCACCCGGGCGCTGGAGACCAACAACGCCAACCAGGGCGCCCGCTACCTGGAGGACAACGGCGAGGGCTACGTCGTCCGCGCGGCCGGTCGCCTGGAGAACATGGACGAGATCGCCGACGTGGTCGTGGCCACGCGGGGCGGCGTGCCGGTCCGGATCAAGGACGTCGCGGACGTCCGCATCGGGCGCGACCTGCGCACGGGCTCGGGCAGCGAGGACGGCCAAGAGGTCGTCGTCGGCACCGCCCTGATGCTGATCGGCGAGAACAGCCGCACGGTGGCGGCCGCGGTCGACGCCAAGATGGAGCAGATCCGCAAGTCCCTGCCGCCGGGCGTCGAGGTCCAGACGGTGCTCAACCGGACGGTGCTGGTCGAGGCCACGGTGAGGACGGTGGTGAAGAACCTGTCGGAAGGCGCGGCCCTCGTCATCGTCGTCCTCTTCCTGCTGCTCGGCAACATCCGGGCGGCCGTCATCACGGCGCTCGTCATCCCGGTCGCCATGCTGATGACCATGACCGGCATGGTCGAGGCGAAGATCTCGGCCAACCTGATGTCGCTCGGCGCCCTCGATTTCGGCCTCATCGTCGACGGGGCGGTGATCATCACCGAGAACGCCCTGCGCCACCTCGCCGAGCGGCAGCATGGGCTGGGCAGGGCCCTCGACACCGAGGAGCGCCTGGAGACGGTGCGGGCATCGGCCGAGGAGATGATCAAGCCGTCGCTCTACGGTCAGGCGATCATCATCCTGGTCTACGTCCCGCTCCTGACCTTCACGGGGGTCGAGGGCAAGATGTTCGAGCCGATGGCGCTGACCGTGATCATCGCGCTCGTCGCGGCCTTCGTGCTGTCGCTGACCTTCGTGCCGGCGCTGATCGCCATCGTCATCACCGGCAAGGTGACCGAGACGGACAACCTCATCATCCGCGCCCTCAAAGCCCTCTACCGGCCGGTATTGGGCGCGGCGGTCCGGGCGCCATTCCTCTTCGTCGGCGGGGCCCTGCTCCTCCTCGTCGGGGCCGGCGTGCTGTTCACCCGCCTCGGGACCGAGTTCATCCCGCAGCTCGACGAGAAGAGCATCGCCCTCAACGCGACCCGGATCCCGTCGACGTCGCTGACCCAGTCGCAGACGATGCAGCTCAACGTCGAGCGGGCGGTCTCGAAGTTCCCCCAGGTCGCCTACGTCTTCTCGAAGACCGGCACCGCCGAGGTCGCCTCGGACCCGATGCCGCCGAACTCGTCCGACACCTTCGTCATTCTGAAAGCCCAGGAGGAGTGGCCCGACCCGAGCCTATCCAAGGCCGAGTTGCAGGAGCAGATCGAGAAGGCGGTCGGCGCGCTCGCGGGCAACGTCTACGAGTTTTCCCAGCCGATCCAACTGCGCTTCAACGAGCTGCTCGCCGGGACCCGCGGGGACCTCGCAGTGAAGGTGTTCGGCGACGAGTTCGAGCCGATGCTCAAGGCCGCCAACCAAGTGGCCGCGTTGCTCCGCGGCATCGACGGCGCCGAGGACGTGAAGGTCGAGCAGACGGCGGGCCTGCCGTTCCTGGAGATCAAGATCAACAAGGCCGAGGCCGCACGATACGGGCTGAGCACCGGCGCCATCCAGGAGGTCATCGGGGCCGCCATCGGCGGCCGGGAGGCCGGCGTCGTGTTCGAGGGCGATCGGCGTTTTCCCATCGTGGTGCGCCTGACCGACAAGGTCCGCGAAGACCGCGAGGCGTTGGAGAACATCCCGGTGCCGCTGCCGCCGGGACCGAACGGGCGCGCGACTTCCGTACTCCTGAAGCAGGTGGCCTCCTTCTCGGTGAGCGAGGGACCGAACCAGATTTCCCGGGAGAACGGCAGGCGACGGGTGGTGGTGACCGCCAACGTCCGGGGCCGCGACATCGGCTCGCTCGTGGCCGAGGCACAGGCGAAGGTGGGTAGCCAAGTCCAGCTTCCGCCGGGCTACTACGCGACCTGGGGCGGGCAATTCGAGAACCTCGCCTCGGCCAAGCGGCGGTTGACCGTCGTGGTGCCGGTCTGCTTCTTCCTGATCTTCCTGTTGCTTTACTCGGCCCTGGGTTCGCCGCGGGACGCGTTGCTGGTGTTCAGCGCGGTGCCGCTGGCCCTGACCGGGGGAATCTTCGCCCTTTGGCTGCGCGGCATGCCGGTCTCGGTTCCGGCCGCGGTCGGGTTCATCGCGCTCTCGGGCGTGGCGGTCCTCAACGGCCTCGTGATGCTGACCTTCATCAAGCAGCTCGTGGCGGAGGGCCGGCCGAAGCGCGAGGCCATCCTGGAGGGTGCCATGACCCGCCTGCGTCCGGTGGCGATGACGGCGCTCGTCGCATCGCTCGGCTTCGTGCCGATGGCCATCGCCACCGAGACGGGGGCCGAGATCCAGCGGCCGCTCGCAACCGTGGTCATCGGCGGCTTGATCAGCGCGACCCTGCTGACGCTGATCGTGCTGCCGGCGCTCTACGCCCGCTTCGGCAAGGCCGCGATGCCGAAGGCCGCCAAGCGGCCGACGGAGACCGTATCGCGGCACCTCAAGGCTGCGGAGTAGCCCCGGATGCGCATCCTCGCGATCACGGCCGCCATGGCCTCCCTGTCCACCTTCGTCACCACTCCCGCATCGCCCGCGGCGGGGGTCGAGGGCGGCGACGCACCGTTCGGGTTGTCCTGGGGACCGGTCGACGCGGTGCCGCGTCCGCTCAAGGTCGACCGCGAGGCCAACCTGACCGCCCTCTACTATCCGCATGGCTGGCCGCCGGCCATCGGGGCGGGCACCGCGGAGGTGGTCCTCGTGGTCTGCCGGGACGAAGGGCTGCAACAGGTGGTCTGGGTTGGCCTGCCGATGTCGGGCGAGGCCCTGGCGAGGACGCGGCGCGCCATCCACGACGAAGGCGTTCGCCGCTATGGCGAGCCCGCACCGGGGCCCGTGGCCGATTCCGAGCTCTGGCCGGGCGGCCGGGCGCTCCTGGCCAGCCGCGAGGTCACGGATGGGCGGCGCGAACTCGTCATGACCGCATTCGGCCCCGGCTACCCAGCCTGCTCGGCGGCCCATCGCGACGCGACCGGACACCCGGCCGGCGTGCACGTCGCCGACCTGATCGGTGTCGGCGCCCCCTGATGAGGCTCCCCGGTACAAATCCCGGCCGGTACTGCATGCGCGGGCGCGGATCGCTCGAAGACGGACGCCCGTTCGATGGCGCCCGGACGAGAGCAAGGCCGGCGTCGGCCTCGCGGCGTTCCGGTACGGCACGGCGGGGCGAAGCGACGAGGCCGGGATGAAGCCCCCTGCCGAGAGGAGCCGCGTGCAGCGTCGGACGGCCAGGGCCGGCGTGCTCGATGGCGGGGAATGCCTCGCGCGCCGGACGCCTGCACCGGGCGGGCGGTCGGCACCGGCCGCCCTGGCCAGCCCAACGGCGGCCGGAACGCCTCGCTCCATGGTCGCGTCCCTGATCGGGCTTCGGCGGCCTCGGGACCGGCGCACCGACGGCGTTTGGCGCCGTGCATTGGCCTGCCTGCTCGCCTTTGCCCTGATCATCGCTCTCGTGGACCCGGCCCCGACATCGCCCCGGGTCGGACCCGAACACGCGAATGGGCCCGGCACGTCGTCCCTGTTCGAACCGGATGCGACCATGTCGCCCGCGGACGACTACGCGGACCGAGGGCGCCCCGGATCGCCTCGGTGCAACGGTCACTGCTCCTGTCATGGGGCCATTCGGCCCGACGGCGCACTCGCGTTGCCCGTGCGTGTCGCGCGGGCCGTGGAGTTCCTGTTGTCCGGCGATGGCTTCCGGTCCCGGAAGGCCGCCCCGCCCCACGACCCGCCACGCGCCTGACCGCTCCGCTGCCGCGAGCCGCGGCGGCGCCCCGGGTCGAAGAGCCCCGTCCTTGACCTGGATGTGAGTGCGCTCGCCTCGCGTGAGCGCGCGGCCCGTCGCCGTGACGCAGCCGCAGGTCGGAACCGCCTACGAGATCGGGTGGAGCGATGCGCGTACCCAGTCCCCCCTTGGCCACCCCCGCACGGCCGACCGTCGGCCTCGGCGCCGACGGCCTCCGGCTAGCGCGAAGACGTCCGTCGGACGTCCCGGACCCCTCGGTGCGAGGGAGCCCACTGCCGTTGGACACCTCGAAAGCGGTCTGGCCGCCCCGAGCGAGGCTCGTCCCATGTCGGCTCGGCCGCCGCACCCTCGCGTTGGCCCTCGCGGCCCTCGCGGCCCTCGCGGCGAGCGCGGTCGGCAGCCCGCGGGCCGAGACGCTGGAGGGCTCGCTGGGGCGTGCCTACCGCGCGAACCCGGAACTGAACGCGACGCGGGCGGGCTTGCGGGCGACGGACGAGGAGGTCGCGATGGCGCGGGCCGGCTACCGTCCGACCGTCGCCGCGGACGCGGACGTCGGCGTACGGAACGTGCAGGGGGCCGCAGGCGGCGAGCGCCTGGCGCGAACCTCGTTCCCGCGCGGTGCGGGGCTGACCGTCGAACAGACCCTGTTCAACGGCTTCCAGACGGACAACGACACCCATCGCGCGGAATCGAACGTGCTCGGCAGGCGCGAGGCCTTGCGCTCCGCCGAGAACACGATCCTGTTCAATGCCGCGCAGGCCTACATGGACGTCCTGCGCGACACCGCGACCGTGGAGCTCAACCGCAACAACATCGCGGTCCTGGAGGAGCAGCGCCGCCAGACGACCCTGCGCTTCCGGCTCGGCGAGTTGACCCGGACGGATGCCGCGCAGGCCGACGCCCGCCTGGCCGGAGCCCGCTCGCAGCTGAGCGCGGCGGAGGCGCAGCTCCGCGCCCGCACCGGCGTCTTCCGTCAGGTCATCGGCGTGGACCCGCGCCGGCTCGCCCCCGGGCGCCCGCTCGACCGCCTGGTCCCGCCACGTCTCGAACTCGCGCTCGGCATAGGGCTGGCCGAACATCCACGGATCCTCTCCGCGCTCCACGCGGTCGATGCCGCCGAGGCGCAGGCGAAGGTTTTCGAGGGGAGGCTCTACCCTCGGGCCGGCGCCTCGGGCGTCGTACAGAGGCGCCGCGACGAGGAGGAGCCGGGCGACGATGTCCTTGCGGCCGGGATCGCCGGGCAGGTGACGGTTCCCGTCTACGAGGGCGGGCAGGTCTACGCGCAGGTCCGGCAGGCCAAGGAGCAGGCCGGGCAGCTGCGCATCGAGGCGGAGCAGGTGCGCGACGCCGTCCGCGCCGGCATCGTCGCAGCCTGGGCACAGCTTGAGGCCTCGAAGGCGCAGGTCGCCGCCTCACAAGCCCAAGTCCAGGCCAACGAGGTGGCGCTGGCCGGCGTGCGGGACGAGGCGCGGGCCGGCCAGCGCACCACCCTCGACGTCCTGAACGCCCAACAGGAACTGCTCAACGCCCGGGTGGGCCTTGTCGTGGCGCAGCGCGACCGCGTCGTGTTCTCCTACGGCTTGGTCCAGGCACTCGGCCGCCTCACCGCGCGCTTCGCGGAGCTGCCCGTGGCTCCCTACGGCGCCAAGGCCCACTACGACCAGGTCGAGGACCTCTGGGCGGGCCTGCGCACGCCCGACGGCCGCTGACGCCCCGTCCGCGAGACGCCGCCCGGGACAGCTTTCCCCCGGGATCGCCCGCGGCCCGGCCACCCTGCGCCACCCCCACTCTCAAGCCCGCCGCTGCGGAACGGCGCGGGAAGCCCCGAGGCTCTCACGAGAGAGGGCCGGACACCATGTCGGAGCCCTTCTTGGTCACGCCCTCCCTGATTCATGCCTTGGCCCACCGGATGACGGGGGTCGATTACCCCCACAGCCACTGGTGGGTCGACCTCTTGGCCCTGCTCGCCTTCGTGGTCGCGCCGGCCTGGACAGGATGGCTGCTGGTCCGGCTCGGCCTGCGATGGATGGGGCCGGGAGGACGTCGACGGGTCCACCCGGTCGCCGTCCCGTCGCGCGAGCCCCGCGCCGGATCGGTGCCGCCGAGGCCCGGCAGCGCCCGCGAGGGCAACTATGGCTGGTGCCTGGAGCGTTTCGTCGTCCGTGCGACGCTGCGCTTCCAGCTGCGTCTCGTGCTGCTCTCGCTGCTGACGTTGCCCGCGGCGTGGCTCCTCCTCGAAATCCCCAAGCACATAATCAATCGCGCCATCACCGACGCAGATGGGGATGGGCATCCGGAGATGGTGGTCCTCGGCTTCACCCTGAGCCAGGTGGAGCTCCTGTTCGCCCTGTGCGGGAGCTACCTGGCCGTGCTCACGCTCGGCGGGCTCGCCAAGTATGCGGTCAACCGGTCGCGCGGGCGCGTCAACGAGCGTCTCGTGCGCCGCCTGCGCCTCGCCATCCTCCGCCGCGCGCGCGGCGAGCCCTCCCCCGACCGACGGGCCGCGCTCGCGGCCGTGGCCATGCAGGAAGTCGAGCCGATCGGCTATTTCGGCGGGAGCCTCGTCGTCGTGCCGCTGATGCAGGGCGGAACGCTCGCGACCAGCATCGTCTTCCTGCTCCTCCAGAACGCCGCCCTCGCGTTGGCGGCGCTGATGATGCTGCCGGTCCAGCTCACGCTGCTGCCGCCCCTGCAGCGGCGCCTGAACGCGAAGGTGCGCGAGCGGGTCCACGCGACGCGGGCCTTGGGAGGTCTCCTGACCGCGGCGCCGGCCGGTCGGGAGGCCACGCCGCCACGCGACCGGCCCGCACGGACGCCGGCCCGGTCGCGGCAGATGCGCCTGGCCGAGGACCTTGAGCGCGTGCGCGTCGAGATCAACGACCTCAAGGGCCGCCTCAAAGGCCTGTACAACTACACCTCCAACCTGACGCCGTTCTTCTTCTTCGCGATCGGCGGCTACCTGGTCGTGCAGGAGCGCCTCTCGCTTGGCGCGCTCGTCGCCGCGCTGGCGGCCTACAGGGAGATCGCGCCGGCGATGCGCGAGGTGTTCGATTTCGTCCAGAGCTGGTCCGACGCGAACGCCCGGTTCGAGGAGGTCACGACGGCGCTCCGCCCCGCTCCGCCGGGCCCTGCGCCCCGATAGGCCCGAGCGGCCAAGCGTTCAATCCGGCCGCTCCGGCCGGCCCGGCGCGCCCGCCGCGGGCGGCAGGAAGGCGACGCGCAGGAGGTCGACGAGGTGGCGGCGGTTCACGAGGAACAGGATCGCGGCGAGCCCGAGATAGACCCAGGCGAGCGCGGACAGGGTCGCCACCGTGCGCGCCGCGTCGTCCCGGTAGGCGAAGGCCAGCCCCACCTGCAGGCCGAAGAGGCTCGCCAGGGCGAATGCCGAGACGAGGCCGAGACGTAGCCGCAGCAGCAGGCCTAACGCGAACAGCGATTGCGCGGCGGTCAGGAGGAACTCCTCCGCCTGGCGGGCGTCGAGCGGCAGGTTCGCCAGCGAGCCGGCGCCGACGCTCATCGCGAGCGGCAGCATGCCGACCAGCAGCGTCCACTGGCTGATCTTGTCGCTGACGAGGGTGCCGAGCCCGTTGGCGGCCCGGCCCGCCAGCACGAACAGGACCGCGACGGTCATGGCCGGGGCTTCGCTCGCCAGCGGCGCGAGCCACTGGATGAGGAGGAACTCGTCAAGCCCGAGGACCCGGCCGGCGCCGACCAGCGCCTCGGCGAACGGCTCGGCCGAGACCAGGATGACCCCGCAGGCGACCAACGTCAGAGCCGCCGTCGCGGCCCACCGCATAGCCACGGGCAACGCGTTCAGGGCGGCGGCAGGGCCGGGCTCCTCATCCTCATCTTCGTCCTCGGGCGCGCTGCGGGTGCGCCAGACGTAGGCGCCGAAGAACGCCGCCAGGACCACGAAATCGAGCGGCCCGATGCCGTCCTTGAGCACGATGACGAAGGCGTACAGGCTTGCCAGGAGCAGGAAGGCGACCTCGACCGCGTTGGCTCGGGTCAACTCCACCGCGCGGCCGCCGCCCCGCGCCCAATGGATGGCGACCAGGAGCGGCCAGGCCAAGCCGACGAGCAGCCGGTTGGCCCCCGTCATGTTGGCGGCGGCGTAGTGCACGTACTGCGAGCCCGGCCCCGCCTTGCCGGCCTGGTAGGCGTAGTAGAGGTCGACCGCATATTCCGGCAGCACGGTCACGAGGGCGACGACGGCGATGATCAGCCCCTGCGAGACGTGCCGCTCGGCGGCTTCCGCCCCCCAGGACAGCAGGAAGCCCGCCGCGAGAATGGCGGCCCCGAAGGCCGCCGTCTCGCCGATGGGCCCGACCTGCAGGCCGGTCAGCCGCAAGGTCAGGGCCGGCGTCGCCGCCGCGACCGCGAGGGCGACCAGCATCAGGAAGCGTCCCACTCCGTCCCTCCTCGTCACACTCACGGGCCGTGGCAGCCGGGCGCGGGCGGGCGCCGCCGCCGGGCGGGCCCACGGCCGCGGCGGGGTGACCGAACCTCGCCGGGCGCCCTATCCGATGTGTCCGGCGGCCCCGGCCAATCCCGCCCCCATCACGCTGGCGGCGCCCGCCCGAGGTGCGTGATCGGCCGGTCGGAGGGTACTCCGTTCGGCTCTCCGACGGGAACGGTGCGGCCGCGCCGAACGGCTGGCGTGAGCAGAGCACGCACCCGGTCCGCAGGACGGCGACCGCCGGATCGAGCCCCTCACGAAATCTCCCCCTCGGCAGCGGCGCGCCGCCGATCGGACGCGAGGAATCCGCCGAGGAACAGCAGGACCGCCCCGGCGGAGATCCAGACGTCCGCCAGGTTGAAGGTGAACCAGCGGATGCCGCCGGTGTGCAGGTCGAGGTAGTCCGTGACGACGCCGTCCATGAGCCGGTCGACGAAGTTGCCGGCGGCCCCGCCCGCCATCGCGGCGAGCCCGAGGCGTTCGAGCCCGCCGCCCGCGGCCAGGGCCCAGCCGGCCACGAGGCAGGTGAGCGTGCCCTGGATGGCGAGGAGCAGCGCCAGGGAGGACGGGTCGTGCGCCGGGAGCAGGCTGAAGCTGATGCCGTGGTTGAACGACAGGCTCAGGTCGACGAAGGGCAGCGCGCCCCTGACGGCGCCTTCGTCCAGCCACGCCTCGGCCGCCGCCTTCGCGCCGAGGTCGATGGCCGCGGCGGCCACCGCCACCCCGGCCACGGTCCCGACCCGGCCGGCCCACCCCGACTGGACCATCATCACGCCCTCAGGAGACGGAGCGCGTTGGCCGTCACCAGGACGGTCGCGCCGGTGTCGGCCAGGATGGCCGGCCAGAGGCCGGTGATGCCTGCGATGGTCGTCACCAGGAACACGGCCTTGAGACCGAGGGCGATGGCGACGTTCTGACGGATGTTGCCCAGGGTCGCCCGAGAGAGGGAGACCAGCGCGGCCACGTCGCCCACCCGGTCGTTCAGCACCGCCGCATCGGCCGTCTCCAGGGCCGCGTCGGTGCCGCCGCCCATCGCGACGCCGACGCTGGCGGCGGCGAGCGCCGGCGCGTCGTTGATGCCGTCGCCGACCATGGCGACCGGCCCCATCTCCTTCAGGGCCGCGATCTCGGCGAGCTTGTCCTGGGGCAGGAGCTCGGCCTTCACGTCGAGCCCGAGCTCGGACGCGACCGCCTCGCCCGTGCGCCGGTTGTCGCCGGTCAGCATCACGCTGCGCACGCCGAGCTTCCGCAGGGCCGCGATGCCGGCTGCCGCGTCGGCGCGGGGCTCGTCCCGGACCGCGATGGCACCCAGGGCCTCGGCGCCACGGACGACGATGACCACCGTCTTGCCGCCGGCTTCGAGGTCCGCGACCGCGCGCTCGGCCTCGGGACCGAGCCGCGCGCGCTCGGCGGCGTGGCGCGGGGAGGCGACAAGCACCGTCTGCCCCATGACCGTGGCCTGAACCGCCTTGCCGGGGATGGCGCGGGCGTCCCGCGTCGGCCGCAGCGGCACCCCGTCCGCGCTCGCCCGGTCGAGGATGGCCCGGGCGATGGGGTGGCTGCTTCCGCTCTCGACCGCGGCGGCCAACCCGAGGAGCGAGCGCTCCGACGCGTCCGGTGCGAAGGCCAGGATGTCCGAGACCCGCGGCCGTCCGGCGGTCAGCGTCCCGGTCTTGTCGAACGCGACCGTGCGCACCCGCCCGATGACCTCCAGCGCGGCCCCGCCTTTCACGAGCAGCCCGCGCCGCGCACCGGCGGCCAGTCCCGAGGCGATGGCCGCCGGGGTCGAGAGCACCAGCGCGCAGGGGCAGGCGATGAGGAGGAGCGCCAGGCCCCGGTAGATCCAGGTGCCCCAGTCGGCGCCGAGCAGCGGCGGCACGACGGCGACCGCGGCCGCGAATGCGAACGCGACGGGCGTGTAGACCGCGCTGAACCGGTCGATGAAGCGCGCCGTGGGCGACTTCGATGCCTGCGCCTCCTCGACGAGGTGCAGGATGCGGGCGACCGTGTTGTCGGCCGCCGTCTTGGTGACCCGGACCTGGAGCGCGCCGTCGGCGTTGACGCTGCCGGCGTAGACCGGGTCGCCGACCTCCTTGGGCTTCGGGACCGACTCGCCGGTGATGGGGGACTCGTCGAGGCTCGACGCGCCGTCGGTGATCACCCCGTCGGCGGGCACGCGGTCGCCCGGTCTCACGACCACGACCTGCCCGATGGCCAGCGATGCGGCGGCCACCTCACGGATGGTGCCATCGGCCTCGTCGACAAGGCGGGCGGTCTTCGGCACAAGGGCCGCGAGCGCCTTGATCCCCGCCCGCGCCCGGCCCGCCGCCACGACCTCCAGCATCTCGCCGACCGTGAAGAGCAGCACGACGATGGCGGCCTCCTCGGCGGCGTGGATGGCGAGCGCCCCCGCGGTCGCGACCGACATCAGCATCTCGATGGAGAAGGGCGTTCCGGCGAACGCCGCCATGGCCGCGCGGCGACCGTAATAGGCGAGCCCGACGAGCGCGCCCGGCCAGTAGGCGTACTCGCCCGCCACGCCCGGCGCGACCCGCTCGACCAGGAAGCCGGCGGCGAACAGGGCGCCGATCAGGATGCCCAGCCGCGCCTTGCGGCTCCGCCAGAGCGGCGGCTCGGGCTCCGCCGCGGTCTCGGCGGACGGGGTGCCGCCCGAGGCTTGCGCCATAGCCAGGTCCGCGGCCGTGGGAAGCGGCGCGACGCCGTAGCCCAGGCGCTCGATGCGTCCCTCCAAATCGGCCCTCGGCGTCGCGGCCTCGTCGAGCGCGAGGTCGAGGACCTGGCTGCCGTAGTTCACGCGCACGTCCGCGACGCCCGGCAGCCGGGAGACGGCGGTCTCGATCTTCCCGGCGCAGGTCGGGCAGTCCATGCCCTTGACCCTGTAGCGCAGGGCCTGCGGACCGTTCGTGGGGAAGGGGGTGCGGTCCGCGCCGGCGGCCTGGTTCATGGTGCGCTCCGTTCGCCCGGATCCTGGTCCGGACTGGGAAGGCAGCCTACATGCACCCTGTAGTCGCTACAGGGTCAAGGCCGTGCGGACCGCCTCTTCCATGACGATCGGCAGCCTCGCGGAGGCCACGCAGACCCGTGTCGAGACGGTCCGGTGGTACGAGAAGGTCGGGTTGCTGCCTCCGCCGGCGCGGTCGAGCGGGAACTACCGGCTCTACGGGCCCGAGCACCTGCGCCGGCTGAGCTTCATCCGCCGCGGTCGAGCCCTGGGCTTCACCGTGGAGCAGATCCGGGACCTGCTCGCCTTGGCGGACGACCGGGATCGCTCCTGCGGCGAGGTCGACACCATCGCCCGCGCCCATCTCGCCGACGTGGAGCGAAAGCTGGCCGACCTGACCCGGCTCGCCTCGGAACTCCGCGAGGTCATCGGCCAGTGCGGCTGCGGGTCGGTCGCCGACTGCCGCATCATCGAGGCCCTGTCGCCGTTGGGTGAACCCGCGTGAGCGATTTGGGCCCGGGGTCAGCGAGCGACGTAGGGCGTCACCAGCACCCGGCTCTCGAAGAGCCCCTTGGCCATGAACCCGCAGCACGCGACGGCGAGGATGGCGACCACAATTGCGACGAAGGTTCGGCGTGCGGCGGCCCGGACGTGCGGCCTGACGCGACGGCGACGGCCCGCATTCCTCTGGCCCCAAGCATGGCGTTCCACGCGAACCGCCCCGTTCCGGCCGACGGGCATCGCGGGCTTGCCCCCGCGACGTTCCGAGGCCTGGGGATACCATGTCGGCGGTCAAGGCCGGAAGGGCCGGCGCTGCCAGCCCCCGGGAGATAAAAAGACAGTACCGCGCGAGGCGAACTCAGACTAGAACGGCCTCGGAAACCAAGAAGCCCACAGGTTGGAACCTGTGGGCTTCACACGGGCCGGAGCCCATGGGTTGCTGACGGCGCACCGTTCAGCGTTGACGGATCGGATATGAGTGCATGGGGCTGGATAGTCAAGCGGAAAAATCGAGGATCCGGGCCGCACTCTACATCGACGGTTTCAATTTATATCATTCCGTCAACGACTTAGGAGAGCCCTTCCTGAAGTGGTGCAACTTCTGGAAGCTGGGGGAGTCGATCATCCCGCGGCAGTCGGAGGAGCTCGTCCGCGTCGTGTTCTGCACGGCCTATTACCCGGGCGACCACAGCAAGAAAATACGCCACGAACGCCTGGTCCGGGCGCTCAAGCTGGTCGGCGTCGAGACCGTCCTCGGCCACTTCAGCCATGAAGACGCCAAGTGCCGGGACTGCGGCTCCATTTGGCAGAAGCCGACCGAGAAGGCCACGGACATCAATCTCGCGCTCAGCGTCTACGACGATGCCGTACAGGACGTCATGGATACTGCATATCTCCTGACCGCCGATACGGACCAAGCGGCGACAGCCAAGCTGTTCGCCAAGCGCTTTCCCGGCAAGAAGCTCGTCAGCGTCAGCCCCCCCGGCCGGACCCACTCGCAGCACATCCTGTCGCACACCCCGCACAAGATCGCGCTCAACCGAGAGCATATCGAGAGGGCGCTGTTTCCGGGGCTCGTCACCGCGGAGGGGCAGGCCTCCGTCATGCGCCCGCACGAGTACGACCCGCCGGCCGGCTACGTGATGTGGGACCAGCGTCCGAAGCCCGCGCCCAAGTCGGGGGCGAAAGCGGCCGCGCCGGCGGCGGCGATGCCCGAGCGCTGAACCCGCCGCGGCCTCAGGCCGGTTCCCCGCCCCGGTACCGCGCGAACGTCGACCGTCCGTCCTTCCCGAACAGGACGACGTCGTAGGTCTCGGGCTGCATGTCCTCGACCTCCATGCCGGGCGAACCGACCGGCATGCCCGGCACGGCCAGACCCGTTCCCTCGGGCCTCTCTGCGAGGAGCCGCTTGATCACCCCGGCCGGGACGTGCCCCTCGATCACGTAGCCGCCGACCTGGGCGGTGTGGCAGGAGAAAAGCTCGCGAGGCACGCCCAGACGGATCTTGAGCGGGTTCACCGGGCCCTCGGTCACCGTGACGGCGAAGCCGGCCTTACGCAGGTGGGTGACCCACCTCTCGCAGCAGCCGCAGCTCGGGTCCTTGTTCACCGCGACCGTCGGCAGCCCCTCCGCCAAGGCGCCCCGTCCGAGCGCCAGCCCCGCCGCCAAGCCCACGAGCACGGCACGTCGGGATGGAATCGCATCGTTCCTCATCGTCATCTCCCGTTCCCTCTTACTCGGCCGCCTGAGGCAGCCGCATCGCCTCAGCGTTCGTCCCCTCGCGGACCGCGCCGGCCGGGGGCAGCCCACGCCCCTTCACCAAGGCGTAGACTGCCGGGATCACGACCAGCGTCAGGACGGTCGAGGAGACCATGCCGCCGATCATCGGCACCGCGATGCGCTGCATGACCTCGGAGCCCGAGCCGGTGCTCCAGAGGATGGGCATCAGGCCCGCCATGATGGCGACGACCGTCATCATCTTGGGCCGCACCCGCTCGACCGCGCCGACCATGATGGCCCGACGCAGGTCCGGGCGCGCGAGAGGGCGTCCCTCGCGCCCGCACTGGGCGCGGACCTCGTCGAGGGCGTGGTCGAGGTAGACCAGCATGATCACCCCGGTCTCGGCAGCGACGCCGGCCAGGGCGATGAAGCCGACCACCACCGCGACCGACAGGTTGAAGCCCATCCACCAGAGCAGCCAGACCCCGCCGACCAGGGCGAAGGGCAGCGACAGCATCACGATGAGCGTCTCGGTCAGGCGCCGGAAGTTCAGGTAGAGCAGCAGGAACACGATCAGCAGCGTCAGCGGCACCACGACCGCGAGGCGCGCCTCCGCCCGCTCTAGGTACTCGTACTGCCCGCTCCACTGCAGGGTCGTGCCCTGGGGCAACTTGACCTCGTCGGTGGCTGCCTTGCGTGCCTCGGCCACGTAGCCGCCGAGATCGCGGCCGGCGATGTCCACGAATATGTAGACCGCGAGCTGGCCGTTCTCGGTGCGGATCGAGGTCGGGCCCCGCGTCAGCTCGACCTTGGCGACCTCGCGCAGGGGGACCGTGCCCCCGGCCAGCAGCGGTACCTGCACCTCGTCGGCGATGGCCCTGGGATCCGAGCGGAAGGCGCGGGGGTAGCGCACGTTCACGGTGTAGCGCTCGCGGCCCTCGACCGTGTTCGTCACGGACTGGCCGCCGAGCGCCGAGGCGACGACGTCCTGTACGTCTCCGACCATCAGGCCGTAGCGTCCGAGCGCCTCGCGATCTGGGGTGATGTCGAGGAAGTAGCCGCCGATGACCCGCTCGGCATAGGCGCTCGACGTTCCTGGCACGGCTCGGATCACCCCCTCGACTTGACGGGCGACCCCCTCCATGGCCTTCAAGTCGGTCCCGAGCACCTTCACCCCGACCGGCGTGCGGATGCCGGTCGAGAGCATGTCGATCCGGGCGCGGATCGGCTGCGTCCAGGCATTCGACACGCCCGGGAACTGGAGCGCCGCGTCCATTTCCGCCTTGAGGCTGGAGAGGGTTACGCCGGAGCGCCACTCCGCCTTCGGCTTCAGCGTAATGACCGTCTCGAACATCTCCATCGGCGCCGGGTCGGTGGCCGTGTTGGCGCGACCCGCCTTGCCGTAGACCGAGGCCACTTCGGGGAAGCTCTTGATGATCCGATCCTGGGTCGCCAGGAGCTCGCCGGCCTTCGTCACCGAGATCCCGGGCAGGGTCGTCGGCATGTAGAGCAGGCTGCCCTCGTCGAGGTCGGGCATGAACTCCGACCCGAGCTGCCGGGCCGGCCATGCGGTCGCCGCCAGCACGCCCAGGGCGAGGAGGATGGTGAGCACCCGGGCCCGCAGCACGCCGGCGATGAGCGGCCGGTACAGCCAGATGAGGAGCCGGTTCAGCGGGTTGCGGTGCTCGGGCACGATGCGCCCGCGCACGAACAGCGCCATCAGGGCCGGCACCAGGGTGACCGAGAGGAGCGCCGCGGCCGCCATGGCGAAGGTCTTGGTGAAGGCGAGCGGCCCGAACAGCCGCCCCTCCTGGCTCTCCAGGGTGAAGATCGGCAGGAAGGAGACCGTGATGACCAAGAGCGAGAAGAACAGGGAGGGACCCACCTCCGCCGCCGCCTCGACCAGGACCTCGACACGCGGCTTTCCCGGGGGCGCCCGCTCCAAGTGCTTGTGGGCGTTCTCGATCATGACGATGGCGGCGTCGATCATGGCGCCGACCGCGATGGCGATGCCGCCGAGCGACATGACGTTGGCTCCGATTCCGAGCGCCCTCATGCCGGCGAAGGCCATCAGGATGCCGACCGGCAGCATCAGGATGGCGACCAGGGCGCTGCGCACGTGCAGGAGGAACACCACGCAGACGAGCGAGACCACGATGCTCTCCTCGACCAACGTGTGCCGCAGGGTGTCGATGGCCGCGTCGATGAGTTGCGAGCGGTCGTAGACCGGCAGGATCTCGGTGCCGGCCGGCAGGCTTTTCGCCACCTCGGCGAGCTTCGCCTTCACCCCCTCGATCACGTTGAGGGCGTTGGCGCCGAAACGCTGCAGGACGATGCCGCCGGCGACCTCGCCCTCGCCGTTCATCTCGGTGATGCCGCGGCGCTCGTCCGGCCCGAGTTCGACCCGGGCTACGTCCCGGACCCGCAGCGGCGTGCCGCCCGAGGTCTTCAGCACGATGTTCTCGATGTCGGCGACGCTGCGGATGTAGCCGCGGCCGCGCACCATGAACTCGAACTCGGACAGCTCGACCGTGCGGCCGCCCACGTCGGCGTTGCTCGCTCGGATGGCGTCCCGGAGCTTGTTGAGGCTAATGCCCTGCGCGCGCAGCCGGTTTGGGTCGACCACCACGTTGTACTGCTTCACGAACCCGCCGACGCCCGCGATCTCGGCGACCCCCTCGGCGCGCGAGGCCCCGAAGCGGACGACCCAGTCCTGGATCGAGCGAAGCTCCGCGAGCGTCCGCTCCTTGGCGACCACCACGTACTGGTAGACCCAGCCCACCCCCGTCGCGTCGGGCCCCAGCGTCGGCGTCACCCCCGCGGGAAGCCGGCTCGCCGCCCCGTTGAGGTACTCCAGCACACGCGAGCGGCCCCAGTACGGGTCGGTGCCGTCCTCGAAGATCACGTAGACGAAGGAGACCCCGAAGAACGAGAAGCCGCGGACCACCTTCGCCTTCGGCACCGTCAGCATGGCGGTGGTCAGCGGGTAGGTGACCTGGTCCTCCACGACCTGAGGCGCCTGCCCCGGATACTCGGTGTAGACGATGGCCTGCACGTCCGAGAGGTCGGGGATGGCGTCCAGCGGCAGGGTCCGCAGCGCCAAGACGCCGGTCGCGACCGCGAACACGGTCCCGATCAGCACCAGGACGAGGTTGCGGGCCGACCAGCCGATGAGGCGGGCGATCATGGCGTCGCCCCCGTGCCCGCCGCCTGCCGATCGTCCTTCGGCGCGGTCAGGGACTGCAGCGCGGCCTTCAGGTTGCTCTCGGCGTCGATCAGGAAGTTCGCCGCCGTGACCACCCGGTCACCGGCCGAGACGCCCTCGCGGATTTCCGTGTAGCCCCGGCCGCGCAGGCCGATCTTCACCGGCTTCGGCTCGAAGCGCCCTTCGCCGTGGTCGAGGAGCACGACCTGGCGCTCGCCGGTGTCGATGACGGCGTCGTCGGGCACCGCCACCACCGGCTTGGCGTCGCCGGTCGCGATCTCGACGTCGGCGTACATCGACGGGCGCAGCGCTCCGTCGGGGTTCGGCAACTCGATGCGCAGCCGGGCGGTCCGGGTTTCCGCCATCAGGTGCGGGTAGATCCGCGTCACGGTCCCGGAGAAGGTCCGCTCGGGGAAGGCCCGGACCCGCACCGTGGCCTTCTGCCCCTCCGCCACCGCGGCGAGGTCGCGCTCCGGCACGTCGGCGAGCACCCAGACGCGGGTGTGGTCGACGATGCGGAACAGGACGTCGCCGGACTTGGCCTTCATCCCGTCCGAGACGTTGCGCTCGACCACGACGCCGTCCCGCGGCGAGGACCAGACGATGGAGGGCGGCACCTTATGGGTGCGCTCGATCTCGTCGATCACCTCCGGCGGGATGGCGAGGTTCTCCAGGCGCCGCCGGCCGCCCTCGTAGCCGATGGAGGTCAGGTACTGGGCCGCGACCGCGTTGATCTCGGGCGCGAACAGGCGCAGCAGCGGCTGGCCTTTGTGGACGTGGTCGCCGGTGGTGACCGGCTCGACCTTCTCGATGTAGGCGTCGGTGCGCATGGCGATGACGGAGATGCGGCGCTCGTCCTCCTCGACGCTGCCTGGCGCCCGAACCGGCAACGACAGGACGCGGCGCTCGGCGACCTCGGTCCGCACGCCGGTGCGCTGGACCTTGCCCGGCGAAATCTTCACGCCGCCGCCCTCGTCCTCGCCCGCGTAGACGGGGATGTAGTTCATCCCCATCGAGTCCTTCTTCGGAACCGGCGAGGTGTCCGGCAGCCCCATCGGGTTGCGGTAATACAGGACGCGGCGATTGCCGGGACCGGCCGCGCCGGCCGCCATCCCACCCTGGCCCATGTCGTGGCCGGTCATGTCTTTACCGGTCACCTCGGCGGGCATGGCTCCGGCCTCGGCATCCTCGCCGTCGAACCGCACGTCCTCGCTGGCGTGGACCGCCCGGAACTCCCGCCCGTCCCCTGTCGCCATCGGCGCGAGCGAATAGGCCGGCTTCCCGTCCGGGTCCCGGTAATAGACGACCGGGCCGGACGCGGCGGCGAGACGGGCCGCAGGCGGCCCCGCCGCGGACGGCATCCAGCGCGCGAACCCGTCCCGCGCCCGGTCGACGAACGCGACCGGCAGTCTCGATGCCGCCCGCGCCGCGAGGTCGGACACGGACGGGCCGTCGCGCCCGACCCAGAGCCCGGTGCCCCAGGCCGCGAGCGCGGCGAGGGACCCGGCGAACCATGCCGACCGGCTCATTTGGTGGCCTGGACGATCAGCTTGTCCTCGACCGTCCCGGTCTCGCCCTGGACCTTCGCGGCCAGCGACAGGCGCCAGCGGCCCTGCATCCCGAGATGGGCCTTGAAGCGGTAGATGCCGGGTTCGGTCGAGGGGACCTGCTCGACCTTGGTGGCCATCTCCTCCATGGCGTCGGGGGCCATGTCGAGGCGCTTGGCGAAGATCACCGCGTCGGGCACCGGCTTGCCGGTGCGCCTGTCGAGGAGCCGGACCGCGAGGACCGCGTCGCCGACCTTCGCCTCCTCCTGGACGAGTTGGAACTGGTAGTCCTTGACGTCGGCGAGCGCCGGCAGGGCCGGGGTCGACAGGGCGACGCCGAGCAGCGCGGCCGCGACGGCGCGCGCGAGGGAATTCCTGGTCACTGGGATGTCTCCTGAACACGATGTGAAGGGCCGCGCGGGCGCGCGTCACCATGCCGGCGCACGCGGCGTCGGCGTCATCGGTTCAGGCTCGGGGAGGCTCCGGTAGCGGCGGCGGCCGCACGCTGGCGAGCGCCGCGGCGCCGGGCCAGGTCGGTGGTGCACGGGTCGCGCCCGGGACCGGGACGGCGACCGACGCGGGCAGTAGCGAGGCCGCGGTGGCGAGGCACAGCGCCATCAGTGGGCAGCCCTTGCCGCAATCGGGCTTGGCGGCCTTCTCGTTTGGGCAGCAGGGCATGTCGTCCATGGCCATGCCGCCAGCGTCATGGCCCATGTCCATGTCGGGCATGGCGCGGTGGTGGACGTTGGCCGACGGCGCCGCGAAGGCGCGCATACCCGAGGTCGCCGCGGGGACGGCTACAGGCGTCAGGGCGAAGCCGAGGACCGCGAGGAGCGGCAACAGTCGCCGGAAGGCGAGCCAAAAGGTCACCGCACCATGATGCCAAAATCCGCGCCCCGATGAAAGCCCCACCCATCGACCGGGTGGGCAAAATCCGGCGCTTCGTACCCGCACGTGAAGTCCGCACGGGGCGGAAGCCGCGTAAAAATGCGGACACGGCCCGAACCCGGAGGGAAATTTTCTGTCCGCCGGCCTTTCCGGACCGCCAAGAGGTCGTTCAGATGCCGGCGCAGCATGAATTCCGGCACCGTCCGGAGCGCGTCGGGGCCGCCGTCGGCCGGCAAGACCGCGCGGAGCGACGATGGACCCGGTTCCGGTCTGTCGTGATCCCGGACGTCCGCCCGCGCGATTCCTTCGGGACATGACCTTCCATCTGCGGCGAGCGCGGTGCAGGCTGGAGGGGATGGTCCCGGGAGAGACGCATGGACGAGGTCGACGAGCGCCGGCTCGCCGCCATCCTGGTCGCCGATGTCGTCGGCTATAGCCGCCTCATGGGCGCCGACGAAGCGGGGACGCTGCGCCGGCTCAGGGGCCTGCGCCGGGAACTGCTCGATCCGCGCATCGAGGCGGCCCGGGGCCGCGTCGTGAAGTCGACCGGCGACGGCCTGATCGCCGAGTTCCCCAGCCCGGTCCGGGCCGTGTCCTGCGCCGTCGCGATCCAGCGGGCGATGCTGACGCGTGAAGCCGGCGTGTCCGACAACCACGCGTTCAGGCTGCGCATCGGCATCAACGTCGGCGACGTCGTCGCCGAGCCGGACGGCGACCTCTACGGCGACGGCGTCAACGTGGCGGCTCGGCTCGAACCCTTCGCGGAGCCGGGCGGGATCTGCATCTCGCACACGGTCCACGATCAGGTCCGGGACAAGCTCGGCTACCCCTTCGAGGATCGGGGCGAGCAGGCGTTGAAGAACATCGCCCGGCCGGTCGGCATGTTCGCGCTGCCCGCCGCGGCCATACTGGCGATGCCGGCCGAGGATGACGGCGAGACCGGACCTGCGGTCCGGGTCCGGCCCGCGGCGCGCCGGTTGTCGAGACGTCCCGCGCTCGCCGGCGGGCTGCTCATCCTCGCCGCCCTCGGCGGCCTCGGGCTTTGGTCCTGGATGACGCCACGCGAGACGGGGCAGGTCCCGCCGACGGCCCTTGCCGACGGTCGTGTCGGCGCGGACTGGATGCCAGCCGCGGAAATCCGCCAGAGGCTTTTGGACACCGGCTACACGTCGGTCACGGAGCTCAAGCCCGATGACGGGCTGTGGGACGGCAAGGGGGTCAAAAACGGCATGGAGGTGAGGTTCCACGTCGATCCGCGGACGGGGGCGATGCTGTCCGAGCGGACGGACGACTGAGACGCTCCGGCCCCGGGAATGGCCCTCAACTACCCGTGGCCGGCGAGAGCGGCGCGCCGTAGCGGAACGTCGAGGTGCCCCCGGACCGCTCGGTGAATGCACCCTCCCCATGGTCGGCCCGCGCCGTCGTCACGGTGCCATGCAGGATGCCCGCGCCGGTGCAGTCGACGCCCACCGGCACGGGCGCATGATTGAGATCCAACGTGAAGCTGCCGCTGCAGGCGACGTACCCCGTCGCGTCGCGCGCGAAGAAGCTGACCCGTAGGAGGCGGACCGACGCGTGGCCGGTGAGGACGCTGCCGTCGATGCGTTGGATCCGGAAAGGCAGGGAGTCGAAGCCGAGCGTGCTGCCGCCATCGTCCGAGCCAAGTTGGATACCCGGTAGCGTTCCTCCCCCACATCCCGATAGGAGCGGCAGCAGGATGCCTGCGTAGCCGAGAAGCGCGCGCCGCCTCATCGAAACCTCGTTTGCCATACCGCCCTTCACGTACGCTCGGCGCATGGGCCCACGCATCGCCCGCGCCGCCTGACGGTCCCGGGCTACAGCGTCGCTCATCGCCGGCGCCTTCCGCATCTCTCGGCGGTCACCGTACGTCCTCAAGCGGCCAGAGGGTCAAGAGACCGCGGCGCCCGCTGACCGGCGGCGTAACACGTAGCGGATGCCGTCATGCGTTACGCGTTCCCCGCGGAGTCTCGCACCTGAAACGCCGCGAGCGGGGCCGACGCCGTCCGGGCCATCCCCTTCCCCGCAGGGACAAACCCGGTCCAGGGCGCATAAATCCCGAACCTGGCCGGCAACCTGACGGGGGCTTCCATGCGCGCCCGCGCCCGCACCCGTAACGAGAGGCCCGGCACGCCCGCGAAGCCGGCCCCCGGGACGCATCCCGGCCCGAAACCCGCCGCGGCCCCGCGGGCCAGGGCGGAGAAGCCCGCCGTCCGGATCTTCGCTTGTACTCGCACCGCGACGCCGAGGCCCGTAAGCAGGATGGCCAGCCCCTTGTAGACCCACTCGCTCCAGGGGGCGCCACCGAGAAGCGGCGGCAGTACTGCGACGAGGAGCGCCACGCCGACCACGGCCGGGGTGTAGACCCTGGAGACCCGGTCGATCAGGCGCTCGGTCGGGGCCTTGGCCTCCTGCGCCTCCTCCAGGCGCACGACGCGGGCGATGGTGTTGTCCCGCGCCGCCGCGGTGACCCGGACGCGCAGCGCGCCGTCCCCGTTGACCGTGCCGGCGCACACGGGCTCGCCCGGGCCCTTGCGCCGCGGCACGCTCTCGCCGGTGACCGGCGCCTCGTCCACGGCGCTCTCGCCCTCGACGACGCTGCCGTCCGCCGGGACTCGGTCGCCCGGTCGCACCAAGACGGTCGCCCCGACCCGAAGGCTCGCCGCCGGCACCCGCCCCACTCCCCCGTCGCGCTCCAGCATAGCTGTATCCGGCACCAGGCCGACGAGGCCGCGGATGCTCACCCGGGCGCGGCCGGCGGCGACGCCTTCCAGAACCTCGCCGAACAGGAACAGGAACACGACGGTCGCTGCCTCCTCGGTCGCCCCGATCAGGGTCGCTCCGAGCGCGGCCACCGACATCAGCGTCTCGATGGAGAACGGCGTCCCGTGCCGGGCCGCCGAGACGGCCCGCCGCGCGACCGGCACCAGCCCGACCGCCATGGCGGCGAGGAAGGCCCAGCGCTCGGTCGCGGGCGCGAACTTCCCGACGGCGTAGGCCAGGACCAGGGCCGTCCCGCAGGCGAGCGCAAGCAGCGCCTTCGAGGTCCGCCGCCACGGAGTCTCGGCGGTGTCCGTTTCCGGCATCGCGGGCGCATCGGGGTCCTCGGCGCCGTAGCCCAGCCCGCGCACCGTCGCGGCGATGGCCCGGGCATCAAGGCCCGGACCGTGGCGCACCGTGAGCGTCTCGGTCGCCACCGAGACTTGGATGCCCTCGATGCCGGGCAGGCGCCGCACGGCATTCTCCACCTTGGCTGCACAGGATGCGCAATCCATCCCCGTCACGCGCAGGCGCGTCGGGGGGGCTTCCGGTCCGGTCTAGGGTCGCGCCGTCGCTCATCGGCCGTGCCTTCCGCATCTCTCGGTTGTCACCGTGCTTCCTCTAGCCGCTAGAGGAGCAAGAGGCGGCGGCGACACCCCCGGCCAAGTGCGCGCGACGTCTCCAAGCCCTGGAGCCGGAGTGCGGCCGGGCGATGGAGCCGGCCGTGTCGCCCTGCTACCGCATGCTCCAAAGGGCGCCGGCGAGCCCGACATTCGCCAGCGCAAGAACTACTAGGAGAGCGTAGGCCGCGTCGGCTCCGCCATAGGTCAGCGCCACGGCTCCGAGAGACGGGGCGAGAGCCTGGGCGATGAGGCCCGGCCGGGCCAGGCGACCGACCAGCACCGGGTAGCGGGCCGCCCCGAACAGCGCGAGGGGCACGGTGCCTCGGGCTATGGAATAGATGCCATTGCCCGCCCCGTAGAGCACCAGCGCGACGCCGACGGCAGGCGCGCCGGCCGCGAGCACCACCAGGCCGACCGCCACCAGCGCCATGGCCGCTGTCAGCGTCCAGAGCGGATGATGGCGGCCCTTGGTCGCCATCTCTACGATGCGGGCCCCGACCTGGGCGGGACCGATCAGAGCGCCGTAGGACACCGCGGCGGCGAGCGCCACGCCGCGTGCCTGGAGAAGCGTGATGAGGTGCACCGACACGAGCGTCATCACGGTGCCGCCGAGCACCAGCACGCCCGCCATCAGCAGGAACGCACGCCGTTCCCGCGGCGAGAGCGGCTCGTTCGCCGTGCGGTCCGCACCTTCGGCGGCCGACGACGCGGGCATCTCGGGGATCAGGCCGAGGACGAGCGGCAAGGTCACGAGAAGGTGCAGCCCGGCGTAGGCGAGGCAGGTCCCCCGCCAGCCGACATGCGCGACGAGATAGGCCGACAGCGGCCAGCACACGGTGCTGGCGAACCCGCCCCACAGGGTCAGCGTGGTGATGGCCGGGCGGGCCTCGGCGCCGTAGAGCCGCCCCAGCGTCGCGAAGGCCGGATCGTACAGGCCGCACCCCATGCCCAGGCCGATCACCAGCCAGCCCGCCAGGAACACGGGCAGGCTCGGCGCCAGGCCGAGCACGACGTGGCCCGCCGCCAGCAGCAGCGCGGCCGCCGCCAGGACCGGGCGTCCCCCGTTCCGCTGGATGGCAAGGCCCACCCGGGGCGATGCGAAGGCGGCCACCAGGAGCCCGATGGACAGGCCGCCAACCACCCAGGCGAGCGGCCAGCCGGTGTCCGCCGCGATCGGCCCCGCGAGCACGGCAGGCAGGTAGAACGACGAGCCCCAGGCGAGGATCTGCACGACGCCGAGGGCGCCGATCACGGCCAGCCGGTGCGGATCCCTCATGCCGCCTTGCCGCAGCACGGCGACGTCCCCGCCGCCGGGGGCTCAGCAGGGGCCTCGCCGGTCGTCCGGCAGGCCTCTGGAGCCGCGACGGGCGGGCTCCCGCAACAGCTCGGCGCCGCGTCGGTCGGCTGCAGCGAGCAGACCCCCGTCTCGGGCAAGACGAGCCGGACGTCGTCGGCCGCGGCGAGGTCGCCGGCGAGCGCCGCGACGACGGAGCGGACCTGTTCGTAGCCGGTCAGCATCAGGAAGTTCGGCGCCCGCCCGTACGACTTGATGCCCACGGTGTAGAAACCCGGCTCGGGATGGGCGAGCTCGCGATGGCCGTGAGGCCTCACCGAGCCGCAGCTGTGCTCGTTCGGGTCGATCATCGGCCCGAGCGCACGAACGCTCTCCAGGGCGGGGTCGAGGTCGACGCGGATCTCCCGGGTGAGCCCCGTGTCCGGCCTCTGGCCGGTCGCGACGACGATACGGTCGACCGCGGGCAATCGGCGGACGCCTCCGGCGTCCCGGCCTTCGAGCACGACGCGGTCGCCCTCGCGATGGACGCCCGCCACCGCGAAGCCGGCGACGAGTTCGATCCGACGCCCCTCGACCAGCGCCCTGAGGCGGGACCCGAGGGCGCCGCGCGCCGCCAGCTGATCGGCCGTCCCGCCGCCGAAGACGCGGGCGAGGTCGGCGCCGCGGGTGACCCACACGATGCGCGTGTCCGGGGCCTCGTCGGCCAACCGCGCGAGGTCGAGCAGCACCGTCGCCGCCGAATGTCCGGCGCCGACGACAGCGGTCGTGCGATCCCGATGTTCGGCGCGATGCCGTCCGGCGACGTCCGGGATCCCGCGTATGATGCGGTCCGCGGCCTCCCCCTCGCCGGCAGCGGGCAGCCCGTCCGCGCCGAGGGGGTTCTGGGTCGCCCAGGTCCCGGAGGCGTCGATGACCGCCCGGGTCAACGCCCGCCGCGTCCCGCCGTCGGCATCGGCGATCGTCAGGACGAACGGTCGCTCCGCCCGGCCGCGGCTGCCGACCTTGTCGACGCCGAGGCGCCCGATGGCGGTCACGCGCGCGCCGGTCTCGATGACGGGTGCGAGCTCCGGGGTCGCCGCGAGTGGTTCGAGGTAGGCCGCTGCCAGTTCCGCCCCCGTGGGGAACGCGGTCCCCGCCGGCTCGCGCCAGCCATGCCGAAGCAGGATCTCGCGGGCCATCGGGTCGACGTCATACTCCCAGGGCGAGAACAGGCGCACATGGTCCCAGGCCCTGACATGCGACCCCACGGTCGGGCCCGCCTCCAGGACCCTTACCGGCACTCCGCGCGCGATGAGGTGGGCGGCCGCGGCCAAGCCGACGGGCCCGGCGCCTATGACCGCGATCGGAAGATTGGACGTCGTCATCGCCTGATCCTTTCTAATTTCTAGAAACATCGAAATAATGGCCATAGAAAAAATCAGGCGGCCTCGTCGGCCTGGCCGCAGCGTTCGTCCACGCAACATTCGTCCACCAGGAAGCCGACCAGGCTGCGCATCGCCGGGTACACCGCCCGGCAGATCAAGGTCGTGGCCTGGCGCTCCTGGACCACCAGACCGGTCTGGATCAGGCGGTGCAGGTGATGCGACAGGGTCGAGGCCGGGATCTCGACACGCTGCTGGAGCCCCCTGACCGGCAGGCCGTCATGGCCCGCGCGGACGAGGGTGCGATAGACCCTCAGACGGGTCGGGCTGCCAAGGGCCTCCAGCTGCCGCGCCGCTAATTCGATGTCCATGGAATTAGCATGCCGCGATTGATTCGACGGCGCAACCCGTATTTCGATAGATATGGAAAGACCGAGCGGTCTCGTCCGTGCACGCCTTCCGCTGCCAGGCATTCAGCCCATCCCGGCCGACCGTCACGGAACTGTCGCCGAAATTTCATAGGGGCTGGCGCCATCGGGGCCGACGACGCGGCGCACCTCAGGGCGCGGACCCCGACGCGTTACACGCTCGCTCCATCGGGAGACCACCATGAAATTCCGGACACTCGCCGTCATCGCCGGCCTGGGCTTGACCTCGGCCGGCCCCGCGCTCGCCGTGGAGATCACCGGTGCCGGGGCGACCTTCCCATTCCCGCTGTACTCGAAGTGGGCCGAGGCCTTCAAGGCGGCGACCGGGAACGGCTTGAACTACCAGTCCATCGGCTCGGGCGGCGGCATTCGCCAGATCAAGGCCAACACTGTCGACTTCGGCGCCTCCGACATGCCGCTCAAGGGCGCGGACCTCGAAAAGGACGGGCTGACCCAATTCCCGTCCGCCATCGGCGCCGAGGTGCCAGCCATCAGCGTCCCGGGCGTCGAGGCCCGCCAGATGAAGCTCAGCGGCCCCGTGCTCGCCGAGATCTACCTGGGCAAGATCAAGAAGTGGGACGACCCGAAGATCAAGGAGCTCAACCCCGACCTGAAGCTCCCGAGCGCCGGCATCAACGTGGTCTACCGCTCGGACGGCTCCGGCACGACCTTCGTCTGGACCGATTACCTCTCCCGCGTATCCGAGGAGTGGAAGTCCAGCGTCGGCGCCAACACCTCGGTCAGCTGGCCGGTCGGCGTCGGCGGCAAGGGCAACGAGGGCGTGACCGCCACCGTCAAGCAGGTCCCGAACTCGATCGGCTACGTCGAGTACGCCTACGCCAAGCAGAACAAGATGTCCTACGCCCTCGTCCAGAACAAGGACGGCAAGTACCCGGTCCCCGAGATCGAGTCGTTCCAGGCCGCGGCGGTGAACGCGAACTGGAAGGAAGCGCCCGGCTTCGGCATCATCCTGAACAACCAGCCCGGCGAGAAGGCCTGGCCGATCACGTCGGCGACCTTCATCCTGATGCACAAGAAGTCGACCAAGCCGGAAGGCTCGGCCGCGGCCCTCAAGTTCTTCGACTGGGCCTACGCGAACGGCGACAAGCTCGCCACCGACCTGGAATACGTCCCGCTGCCGGCGAACGTGAAGGACCAGGTCCGCGCCGTCTGGAAGAGCGACATCACCGACCCGAACGGCAAGCCGCTGTTCTAGTCCCCGGCGACGGCGAAGGGCCTGGATGTTGAACGACGGGAGAGAGGACATGTCCGCAGGAACCGAAGCGGTGACCTACACCGAGAGGGCCACGCGCGGCCGAACGATGTCCCTCTCGACCCGAAACACGATCTTCCGGGCCCTCTGCCTGTCCTCCGCGCTCCTGGTGCTCGCGGTCCTCGCGGGCATCCTCCTCTCGATGCTGATCGGAGGGTGGCCGGCCTTCCGCGAATTCGGGCTGGAGTTCTTCACGGGCTCGGCCTGGGACACCCAGTCCGACCAGTACGGTGCCTGGCCGGCCATCGCCGGCACCCTCTCCTCGGCGGTCATCGCGCTGCTGATCGGCGTGCCGTTGTCGCTGGGTGTCGCCATCTTCCTGACGCAGCTCGCCCCGCGCTGGATCAGAACCCCCGTGGCCACGGCCATCGAGCTCCTGGCGGCGGTCCCGAGCATCATCTACGGCATGTGGGGCCTGTTCATCTTCGTCCCGCTGTTCGCACGGTACTTCCAGGTCCCGGTCTCCAACGTGACCGAGGGCCTGCCGGTCGTCGGGACCATCCTCTACGCGCGTTCGCCGACGGGTCTCGGCGTCGCGACGGCGGGCATCATCCTCGCCTTCATGATCGTACCTTTCATCGCCTCGATCGCTCGCGACATGCTCGCGCAGATCCCAACGGTGCTACGCGAGAGCGCCTACGGCATCGGCTGCACGACCTGGGAGGTGGTCCGGTACGTGCTCGTCCCGCAGGCGGGCGTCTCCATCATCGGCGCGATCATGCTGGGCCTGGGCCGCGCGCTCGGCGAGACCATGGCGGTCACCTTCGTCATCGGCAACGCCAACCGGCTCTCGACCTCGATCCTCGACCCCGGTTCGACCATCGCCTCCCGCATCGCCAACGAGTTCAACGAGGCCATCGGCCTGCAGATGAACGCCCTCATCGCGACCGGCTGCATCCTGTTCCTCGTGACCTTCATCGTCCTCGTCGTGGCGCGCCTGCTCGTCGCGCGCATGAAGACCGTTTGAGACGGTGGGAGACGCAATCATGCATGCAGCCAACCCGCTTCCCGCAGCGCCCTCGGACGCCCCACCCGCCTGGGGACGCGTCCGAGGTTCCCGCCGGATCGCCGACAAGCTCCTGAAGGGCGGCGCGGTCGCCGCCACCGGCATCTCCGTCGTCGTCCTGTTCTGGATCCTCGGCATGCTGGTCTACCAGGGCGGGTCGTCCCTATCGCTGGCGGTCTTCACCCAGGCCACCCCGGGCCCCGGCTCCGAAGGCGGCGGGCTGGCCAACGCGATCCTCGGAAGCTTCGTGCTGACCTTCCTCGGGATTGCGGTGGCCACCCCCATCGGCGTGCTGGCCGGCACCTACCTGGCCGAGTACGGGCGCGGTTCGAAGCTCGCCGCCCTCATCGGATTCCTGAACGACATCCTGCTCTCGGCGCCGTCCATCCTGATCGGGCTGTTCGTCTACACCCTGGTGGTCCAGCCGATGGGCGCCTACTCGGGATGGGCCGGCGCAGTGGCGCTCGCCATCATCGCCCTGCCGGTCATCGTCCGGACCACGGACGACATGCTCGGCCTCGTCCCCGGCACGCTCCGCGAGGCCGGGGTGGCGCTCGGGGCACCGACCTCGATGGTCACGCAACGGGTGACCTGGCGCGCGGCACAGGCCGGCATCGTCACGGGCATCCTCCTGGCGCTGGCCCGCATCGCGGGCGAGACCGCCCCGCTCCTGTTCACGGCGCTCAACAACAACGCCTGGTTCAACGCCAACCTGATCGGCGGCATCCCGAACCTGCCCGTGACGATCTTCCAGTTCGCCTCGGCGCCCTATGAGAACTGGCGTCAGCTCGCCTGGGCCGGGGCCCTCATCATCACCGCCGCCATCCTCCTCTTCTCCACCATCGCACGCTACGCGCTTGGAAGGGACAACGCCCGATGAGTGCCTCCGCAACCATTGCCACCCAGACCGTCGTCGGCCATTCCGACGCCGACGAACGGGCGCGCGTCCGCATGGCGGTGAAGGGCCTGAATTTTTACTACGGGCAATTCCACGGGTTGAAGAACATCAACCTGAACTTCCACGACCGGCAGGTGACCGCGCTGATCGGCCCGTCCGGCTGCGGCAAGTCCACCCTGCTGCGCTGCTTCAACCGGATCTACAGCCTGTACCCGGAGCAGCGGGCGGAGGGCGAGGTCATGTTCGACGGGCGCAACATCCTGTCCCCGGCCCTGGACCTGAACGAGTTGCGCTCCCGCATCGGCATGGTGTTCCAGAAGCCGACGCCGTTCCCGATGTCGATCTACGACAACGTCGCGTTCGGCCTGCGCCTCAACGAGCGGCTTCCCAAGTCCGAGCTCGACGACCGGGTCGAGCAGGCCCTTCGCCGAAGCGCGCTGTGGACGGAGGTCAAGGACAAGCTCAAGCAGTCCGGGATGGGCCTGTCGGGCGGTCAGCAGCAGCGCCTGTGCATCGCGCGCACCATCGCCCAGAAGCCGGAGATCATCCTGTTCGACGAGCCGACCTCGGCGCTCGACCCGATCTCCACGGGCAAGATCGAGGAGTTGATCGAGCAGCTGCGCAACGAGTTCACCATCGTCATCGTCACGCACAACATGCAGCAGGCCGCGCGCATCTCGCAGTTCACGACGTTCATGTACCTCGGCGAGGTCATCGAGTTCGGCCCGACGAACCGCATCTTCATGAACCCCGAGAAGCGTCAGACCCAGGACTACATCACCGGTCGCTTCGGCTGAGCCCGATCACCGCCCCGTACGGCACCGGCCCCGCGGGCCTCTTGAGCAAGGACATCGCCATGGGCGAGCACATCGTCAGATCCTTCGACGAGGATCTGGACAACCTGCGCCGTTCCATCTCCGAGATGGGCGGCATCGCCGAGAAGCTGACGGTCGATGCGAGCGATGCCCTGGTCCGGCGCGACGCCCCGCTCGCGCAGGCGGTCATCGCCGCCGACAAGCGGCTGGACATGCTCCAGCGGCAGATCGAGGAGAACGCCGTGCTGGTCATCGCACGGCGCCAGCCGATCGCCATCGACCTGCGCGAGACCGTCTCCGTGATCCGCGTCGCCAACGACCTGGAGCGGATCGGGGACCTGGCCAAGAACGTCGCCAAGCGCGTGGTCGCGATCAGCGACGAGGTGCAGCCGCAGAAGATCGTGCTCGGCGTGCGGCATATGAGCGACCTCGTGCAGGAGCAGCTCAAGGACGTGCTCGACGCCTACGGCAGCCGCGACGTCTCGGCCGCGCGCGACGTGTGGGATCGCGACGGCGCCGTGGACGCCCTGTACAACTCGCTGTTCCGCGAGCTCCTGACCTACATGATGGAGGATCCGCGCAACATCTCGTTCTGCACGCACCTGCTGTTCTGCGCCAAGAACATCGAGCGCATCGGCGACCACACGACCAACATCGCCGAGACCATCCACTACCTCGTCACCGGCGGTCAGATCGACGGCGAGCGGCCGAAGGACGACGCCTCCAACTACGCCACCGTCGCCCAGCCCGCCGGCGCCTGATCCCCCGCATCCCAGTCGACCGATGAACGCGTACATCCTGATCGTGGAGGACGAGGAGGCACTCACCACCCTCCTGCGCTACAATCTCGAAGCCGAGGGTTTCGCCGTCGATTCCGTGGAGCGTGGCGACGAGGCCGAGCTGCGCATCCGCGAGCAGATGCCGGACGTCGTCCTGCTCGACTGGATGCTGCCCGGGATCTCCGGCATCGAGTTGTGCCGCCGGCTCCGGTCCCGGGCAGAGACGCACGCCCTCCCGATCATCATGCTGACGGCGCGCGGCGAGGAAGGCGACCGGGTCCGCGGCCTCGCGACGGGAGCGGACGACTACGTCGTGAAGCCGTTCTCGGTGCCGGAACTCCTCGCCCGCGTGCGGGCGCTCCTGCGGCGCGCCAAGCCCTCGCACGTCTCGGATTTCCTCGTGGCCGGGGACCTCGAACTGGACCGCGTCAGCCACCGGATCAAGCGCGGCGGCCACGAGCTCCATCTCGGGCCGACCGAGTTCAAGCTGCTCGAATTCCTGATGCTGACGCCGGGGCGGGTCTATTCCCGCGAGCAGCTCCTCGACGGGGTCTGGGGCCGCGACGTCTACATCGACGAGCGGACGGTCGACGTCCACGTCGGGCGGCTGCGCAAGGCCCTCAACGCGACCTCCGACAGCGACCCGATCCGCACCGTGCGCGGTTCGGGGTACTCCTTCGACGAGACGTTCTATCAGGCGGCGGGTTGACTTGCCCGCGCGTTCCGCCGTCCATATCGACCATGGAGACCCTTCGTCCGCGGGCGACGCGCAGGCTACGACAGACCCTCACGGGGGCGCTGGACGAGGCGGATCGCATAGAGCCGGCCGACGTCGCCGTCCTCCTCGGTAGGATCTCGGCGCTCGCGCACGGGGTGCGCTTTCTCATCTACGCGATCCTGGTCCGCCATGACGGCGCCCTGTCGGCCAAGGCCATCGCGGCCCTGTCCAGGCAGCGCACGTCCACGGTGCTCAGGAACCTGCACGTTCTCATCGCCGAGCGGCTCATCGAGGTCGAGGACGATGGCAGGGGCGGCCGCTTCTTCTCCGCCGACAGGAGCGAGGCCGCCAAGCTTGCGGCCTTCTTCGCCGGACGTGCGGAGAAGGACGGTCATCCTGCGCTGCTGCACCCGCGGGACCCCGCCATGCCGGGTGTCGCATAGCCGAGGGTTCGGCGGTCCCCGTCGGCCTACGAGAGCAACCAGAAGGTGGTCGCGGATAGCGCCATCGTCGCCGGAAGGGTCAGCGCCCAGGCGGTCGCGATCTGCCTGAGCATGGGGCGCTGAACCCCGACCCTCGCCCCGGCCATGGTGCCGGCGATGCCGCCGGTCACGACGTGGGTGGTGCTCACCGGGAATCCTGTGAAGCCCGCCGCTCCGATCAGGCCCGCCGCGACCAGCTCGGCGGCGGCACCCTGCGCCGGGACGAGATGGCTGTTCCCGAGCCGCTCGCCGAGCGTGGTGACGATGCGCCGGTAACCCACCATCGTGCCGGCCCCCAGGAACACCGCGCTGAGGGCACGCACCCACCAAGGGGCATACTCGACCGAGCGACCGATCTCGGTGTGGGCAGCCTTCGCTTCCGCACGCTGCGCCTCGGGGACCTTCCTGTCCTCGCCGATGCGCTTGAGCTGTTCCGAGACCTGATTGAGGTGGTGGCGCAGTGTGGTGCGATCCTCGGGCGAGAGGTCGGCGACCGAGGCTGCGGTCGACAGCCGTTCGGCCATGCTACGGACGGCCGCCGCACCCTCTTCCTTCCTGTCGCCTCCGTAGCGGGCAATCAGGCGGTCGATTTCCGGCATCCGTCGGCCGAGTGCCGCCAGGGTGTCCCCGCCCATCGAAGAGTTCAAGGCGTAGTCGGCGGGGAACAACCCGATGATGGCGAGCATGATCAGGCCTATACTCTTCTGACCGTCGTTCGTCCCGTGGGCGAATGAGACGCCCGTGCAGGTCAGGACGAGGATGCCGCGCATCCACCAGACGGGTACCTCACCGTCGCGCGGCGGCTCGTAGAGACGGCGGTCGTGCGCGGTTCGGGCGATCAGGCGGAAGAGCCCGAAGGCGAGGGCGAAGCCGAGCACCGGCGAAGTGAGCAGCGAGCCCAGGACCCCACGGACCTCGCTCCAGTCCACGCCTTCCTGCAACCCGCGGCCTTGCGCGAGGGCGTGCTCGACGGCGATGCCGATCAGCGCGCCTATGAGGGCGTGGGACGAGGAGTTGGGAAGGCCGAGCCACCAAGTGCCGACATTCCACGCCAGCGCCGAGACCAGCAGCGCGGCGAGCATTCCGACCGCCTGCCCACCGTTGGGAGGCGGCAGCACGTCCGGTGGGACGAGCTCGACCAGGGTGTAGGCCACCGCGATGCCGCCCAGCATCACGCCGAGGAAGTTCATCAGCCCGGACCAGACGACCGCCTGCATCGGCTTCAGCGTCCCGGTGTAGATCACGGTCGCCACGGCGTTCGCGGTGTCATGGAACCCGTTCGAGAACTCGAAGGCGAGGACCAGGACGAGCGCGACGATGAGGAGAACGAGGACGAGGGTCGAGCCCGGCGCGGCGGATGCGATCATGGCGGCGCGGGCTCCGTTCAGCTGCGGCGAACGATTTGCGCACAGCCGAATGACGGTCGCGCAACGGGCCATGCCGGATGTCATCGCCGTAGAGGGGGAGCGAACCGTCGAATGCCGTTATCAGCGCCGCCAGAGCGCCTCGGCGAAGAACAGCATGAACACGGCCGCACCGAGGGCGCCGAGGACGCCGTGCAGCCAGGCCAACCCGGCGTAGGGAGGTCCTAGCCAAAGGGCGCCGAAGCCCATCAGGGCGCCGACGATCGCCGCCACCAAGGCCGTGGCCGTCCGACGCACCGTGGCGGACCAGACGGGGCCATTCGAAGCATCCCGTAGGGACCTTCGAACACCCGGAATGGGCGAGTTCGATTTGCGCATGGGGTATGTCGACGGGATGAACCTCAAGGCGGGTCGCGCGGCACGTTCCCCGTGGCGCGACCCGCCTGGCCTCAGACCGGTGCGGTGTAGTCCTGGCTCTTGAACGAGTGCCAGCGAAGCCCCGCCGGGGCGTCCGCGATCTTCCGGACGTTGCCCCAGGTCTGCTTGTAGTTCGGGATGACGAACTCGTTGACGCCCGCCGATACGGTGTTGCCCTGCACCCCGGCCGGGAATCCGAACAGCATGAACGTCTGCTTCGGCTGGACCCTGTCGGTCGGATAGACCATGGCCTGGGTGAAGCCGGAGGGGGAACTCACCTCCACCAGGTCGCCGGCCTTGAGGCCGAGGTCGGCGACGTCGCGCGGGTTCATCTCGATGGTCGGCCACGGGTACCGGTCCATCACGAAGTCGTTCTCCTGGTCGAGGTAGGCGCTTTGCCAGACGTGATTGGCGCGACCGTTGTTGATCAGGAACGGGAAGCGGTCCTTCTCTTCCTGCTTGCCGGCCGCCTGCAGCCCCCGCCACTGGGTCTCCAGGAAGCTGGCCTTGCCGTCCTTCGACGTGAACTTCCCGTCGGCGTAGAGGCGCTTGGTGCCGATGATGCGCTCGTTGCCGCCCGTGGGGACCGGCACGGCGGCGCTCTTCGCCTCGGCCTGGACCGCCGGCTCCTTGCCCCGCGCGGCCTCGATGGCGGGGCCCTGGACGACCATGCCGGACGTCTGCCCGGTCGTGGTCCCGCCCTTCGTCCCCTCCGCACGGGAGGGCCCGCCCTCAAGGCCGGTCGCCGGCTCCTGGAAGCCGTTGGTCCCCATCGCGCGAAGGCGGGCGTAGGTCACGAACTCGCCGCCCTTTTCGTGCTGGTGGTAGCCGTCCATGAAGGCGTCTTCCTCGGTCTTCCAGTCGAAGCCCTTGAAGCGGTCGGCGACGTCTGCCTTGCCCATCTCGCGGAACACGCGCTCCAGGCCGTTGGCGATCCGGGCCGCGATGAGGCAGTCGGGCATCGATTGGCCGGGCGGGTCCATGTAGCGCTCGGTCAGGCGCATCCGGCGCTCGCCGTTCATCGAGGTCAGGTTCATCTCGCCGGAGGTCGCGGCCGGCAACCAGACGTGGGAGGCCTGCCCGATCTGGGTCGGCACGATGTCGACGTCGACTGAGAACAGTCCGCCCTTGCGGATCGCGCCCATGATGGCCTCGACCATCGCCTTGCGGTCGCCCCAGGGCACGCTCGACATCGCCTCCTTCACCAGGTCGGTGCGGCGCTTGTAGGCGTTCTTGAACTGCAGGGCGTTCAACGTGGTCTTGTAGTGGTCGCAACCCCAGATGTGGTGGACGCCGCCGGCGCCGTTGATGAGCAGCTGGTCGACGTACGGGGCCGGACGCCCCACGTGCGCGTCCGAGGGGCGGGAGTAGCCCTCCTGATGGCCGCCGAGGCGCACGCAGCCCCCCCCCGGCCGGCCGACGTTGCCGGTGGCCAGCGCGAGGTTCACGATGGCGCCGTTGGTCCGGTAGTTGTCGTTGCCCCAGATCAACCCCTTCTCGTAGGCGATCATGGTCCGGCGGCGGTGGCCGCCCTCCTTGGGCTGCGCGATCCACTCCGCGGCCTTCCGGATCTGGTCGACGCTGAGCCCGGTCAACGCGGCCGCGTCCTCCAGGCTCGTCCGGTTGGCGGCGCGGGCCTTGTCGAAGTCCTTCGTCGAGGCCTGTATGAACTCGGCGTCGGTCCACCCCTTGTCGGCGACGTGGGTCAGGAGCGCGTTCAGCAGCACGAGGTCGGTGCCCGAGTTGATGGGCAGGTGCAGGACGTTGTCGGCGCCGGCCTCGACCTCGCAGGCGTTGACGGTGACGGTCCGGCGCGGGTCGACGACGACGATGCGGCCCGGCGCGTGCGGCTCGCCCGGCAACTGCTGCTTCTTCTTGTCCAGGGACGAGCCGTTCAGGTTCGGAACCCAGTGGTTGAGGAAGTAGTTGGTCTGCGTTTCCAGCGAGTTGGCCCCGACCACGAAGATGGTGTCGGCGAGTTCCGCGTCCTCGTAGCAGTTGTTGAGCTCGCCGACGCCCATGTCCCGGGTCGCGTGGACCTCGGAATTGTACGCCGGGCGGTTGTGGATGCGGATGTTCTTCACCTTCATGGCGCCGAAGTAGAGCTTGCCGGTGCCCCAGGTGTTCTCGTAGCCGCCGCCGGCCCCGCCGTGGTCGTAGGCAGAGACGAAGAGCCCGTCCTCGCCCTTCTCGGCGATGACCGCGGCGGTGACCCGCGTGACGAGGTCGAGGGCGTCGTCCCAGCTCGTCGGCTGCATCTGCCCGTAGCGCCAGACCATCGGGTCGGTGAGGCGCTGCCGCTCCGTGTTGCGCACGGCGGAATGGGTCATCTCGGCCATGCGGGCGCCCCGCACCGAGCCCAGGCCCGAGTTCACGACGCAGTCCGTATCCGGCTTGATGACGAGGTGCACGTCACGGCCGTCCTGCTTGACCACGTTGTACATCGAGGGGGAGTACCAAGCCTCGGCGTTCGGGCCCTGCTGCTGGGTCAGGTCCGTCTTGAAGACGTTCCCGGCGGCGTCGGCGCTGCCCTGCCTGTCGATGTCCCAGCTATAGGCGTGGTAGCCGCAGCCGACGATGCAGTAGTGGCAGGTGACGTTGTGCCGTTTCGCGTCCGCCGGGATGATCGGCAGGCGGTCGATCTGTCTCTTGTAGGTCATCTCGCTTCTCCCCTCAGAGCACGTTCGACAGGCGGCCGTAGATCAGCTCGTCGACGCCCTCGGCGGTGATGTCGCCCTGCGCGTCGACCTTCAGCGCGTACTGGGGGAGGTTCTGGGTGGCGTGACCCCACGTCTCCTGGCCGCCCGCCTCGCAATCGAAGACCGAGTAATGGCCCGGGCAGTTCAGGGTGCGGCGCTCGGCGTTGTAATGCAGCGGGAAGCCCTTGTGCGGGCAGGCCGTGCTGAACCCGACGATGTCACCGTCGGGGCCGGCCCCGCCCGGCACCGGCTTGCCGAGCTTGATCAGCACGCCCGGGGCGTCCGCGTCCGGGTAGGCGACGGTGAACGGCTGATCGGGCTTCAGGTCCTTCAGGTTGGCGAGGTGCGTCCTCGGGTAGGTCACCCGGGCCATGGGGATGGCGGCCTTCGCCGCCTGGGGCGCCAGCACCGTCGTGGCGGCGGCCCCCGCCGCGGCGACGCCGGCGCCGGACAGGAACCGCCTCCGGCCCGCGTCGATCATGAGATCGCATTTCTTCACGGTGACCTCCCCAAGCATTCGGTTTCGGGGACTTGCGCACGCGCCGTGCCAGCGCGTGAAATCGTTCTAAGTACAAGTGTAATATGAGCTTTACGCCCGAGGCCGGGCCGCCGGATGTTCGGATTTCCGAACCTCGGGCACCGCGATGTTCGGATGACGGAACATCGCGGCTCGGCGAGCGCTGCGAATAGGGATTCACCCTTTCGAACCCGCGGCATGACCCGACCGAGCGTCATCCTAGTGTCACCTCGACGCGTCTACGGAACGGTCGTGTTCCCGACGGGCAATGCAATGCTTCTGCTGGAAGACCTCACCCGGACATACGGGACCAGGCACGCGGTCGACCGGGTCTCCCTACGCATACCGCAGGGCAGCTTCGTCGGCGTGATCGGCCGTTCCGGAGCGGGCAAGTCGACCTTGCTGCGCATGCTGAACCGCCTCGCCGACCCCTCGGCCGGCCGGATCCTGTTCGACGGGGTCGATGTCACGGCGCTCAAGGGCGCGGACCTCCGCCGCTGGCGCGCCCGCTGCGCCATGGTGTTCCAGCAATTCAACCTGGTCGGACGCCTCGATGTGCTGACCAATGTCATGATGGGGCGGCTCTCCCGGGTCCCGAGCCACCGCTCTCTCCTGAAGCTGTGGTCGCCCCAGGATCGCGCGCTTGCGCTGGCGGCCCTCCAGGGCTTCGACATGGCCCAGCTCGCGGGACAACGGGCCGACCAGCTCTCCGGCGGCCAGCAGCAGCGGGTCGCCATTGCGCGGGCCATGATGCAGGAACCGGACATCATCCTCGCCGACGAGCCGGTGGCGTCCCTCGACCCCCGCAACACCAAGCTGGTGATGGACGCGCTGGCGGACGCCAATCGGCGTCATGGCATCACCGTCCTCTGCAACCTGCACTCCCTCGATCTCGCCCGCGCCTATTGCGACCGTCTCGTCGGCCTCGCCGACGGCCGCGTGGTCTTCGATGGCAACGCCTTCGACCTCACCGAGGACGTGGCCCAACGGCTCTACGGCCTTGAGGCGGGGGAAGTCATGGACCGCCAGCCGGTCGCGCACCGGCCCCTGGTCGAGGCCCGTGCCCTCGTGGCCTGAGCCTCGGCATGCAGCCGCATCATCGTCCGAAGGAAATCGTCATGCTCACGCGTCGTACGCTCGCCCTGGCCCTCGCGGCGTCCTGGTGTTTCGCCCTTCCGGCTGGCGCCCAGGAGTGGAAGGCCAAGTATCCCGAGCTTTCCCTCGGCGTGATTCCGGCCGAGAACGCCTCCGGCACCACGGACCGGTACGCCCCCCTCACGGCCTACCTCTCGAAACAACTCGGCGTCCCGGTCAAGCTGCGGGTCGCCAACGACTACGCCGCCGTGATCGAGGGGCAGCGCGCCGGCAACATCCACATCGGGTTCTACGGGCCGGCCGCGTTCGCCAGGGCGGTGATGACCGGCGTCAAGGCGGAGCCCATCGTCAACCAGACGCACGGCAACGGCGCCTCCGGCTACTATTCGGTGATCTACGTCCGGGCCGACAGCCCCTACAAGACGATCGACGACCTGAAGGGAAAGAACCTCGCCCTCGTCGACCCGAATTCGGCGTCGGGCAACCAGGCGCCGCGGTACTTCCTGAACAAGGCCGGCTACGACGTCGATAAGTTCTTCGGCCGGACCGTCTACGCCGGCAGCCACGAGAACGCCGTTCTCGCCCTGGTCCAGGGCACCGCCGACGCCGCGGCCAATCTCTACAACACCGACACCGACACCCAGGTCACCCGCATGGCGGCCAAGGGCATGCTGAGGAAGCCGGACGGTTCGGCGATGACGCAGGCCGATTTCCGGGTCGTGTTCAAGTCCGACTTCCTGCCTGAAGGCCCCTTCGCGATCCTCGCCGGCCTGCCCGACGACCTCAAGGCGAGGATCCGTCAGGCATTCCTCGACCTTCCCAAGGCCGACACGGCCGCCTTCAATACCCTCTCCGACGGCAAGGACATCGGCCTCAATCCCGTGACGCTCAAGGACTTCGAGCCGATGATCGAGATGCTGAGGTTCAACGACGCGCAGCGCCGCAAGTCCTGAGCGCGGCACGTGGCGAAGGCGCATCGATGAACGGGCGCATCGCGCCCCTGCCGCCCGCCCGCGCCGAGGCGCTGGCGGGCGCCTATGCGCGGGCCGTGGGCGCGACCCGGCGTCGAACCCTCGCGACGACGGCCACCGTCGTCGTCCTGGTGGTGCTCGCCGGGTACATGGCCGAGGTGCAGCCGCTGGTGTTCGCCGAGAACATCGGCAACTTCACCACCTACCTCGCCCGCCTCCTCCCGCACCTCACCCTGGGCAATTTCCGCGGCGACGTCGCCGAATGGTATTGGGCCCTGCCGCGGTGGCTGGGGCTGCTCGGCGAGACGCTGCTCATCGCCTACCTCGGCACCCTGCTCGGGGGCGTCGCCGGCTTCGTGCTGTGCTTCGGAGCCGCATCGAACCTCGCGCGGAGCCGGACGGGTTGCTTCCTGATCAGGCGGTGGCTCGAACTCTGCCGCACTGTGCCCGAGATCGTGTTCGCGCTCCTGTTCGTCATCGCGTTCGGCCTCGGGCCGATGGTCGGCGTCCTTGCGCTGGCCATCCACACGTCGGGGGCGCTGGGCAAGCTGTTCTCCGAGGTGGTCGAGAACATCGACATGAAGCCCGTCGAGAGCCTGAAGTCGGCGGGGGCGACGCACGTCGAGACGATCCGGTTCGCCGTGCTGCCGCAGGTGCTGTCGAACTTCGCCTCGTACGGGCTCCTGAGGTTCGAGATCAACGTCCGCGGCGCCGGGGTCATGGGCTTCGTCGGCGCCGGCGGCATCGGGCAGGAATTCATCTCCGCCATCCGCAACTTCTACTACACGGACGTCAGCGCGATCCTGCTCCTCATCGTCCTCACCGTGATGGCCATCGACCTCATGACCGAGCGCCTGCGCCACTACCTCCTCGGCCTGGAGACGGAACGGTGATCCGCCGGGATGTGTCCCCGGACCGGGCCGTGGACGTCGCGGCGCTGCGGCGGCTCTATCCCGACGCGTTCCGCACCCCGTGGCGCGGCCGTCTCGCCGTGGTCGCCGCGACGGCGGCCGTCCTCGGCCTGGCCGCCGTCGCGATGGTCCGGCTCGACTTCTCTCCCGCCCGCCTCCTCGGCGGCCTCGGGCGTCTCGCCGATTTCTCGCTCATGATGGTGCCGCCCTCGGCGGGCGGACGGTTCTGGGATTTCCTTCACGCGCTCGGCGAGACCCTGGCGATCGCGTTCCTGGGCACGCTGACGGCGGCGGTGCTGGCCTTCCCGATGGCGTTCCTCGCCGCCCGGAACGTGGTGCCGAACGTGTTCGTGCATTTCGCGGCCCGGCGCAGCCTCGACGTGTTCCGTTCGGTCGACGTGCTGATCTGGGCCCTGATCTGGATCAACGTCGTCGGCCTCGGCCCCTTCGCGGGCGCGCTCGCCATCGCCTGCTCGGATTTCGGGGCGCTCGGAAAGCTGTTCTCGGAAGCCGTCGAGACCGTCGACCGGAAGGCGGCCGAAGGTGTCTCCGCCTCGGGCGGCTCCAACCTGCACCGTATCCGCTTCGGCATCGTGCCGGCGGTCCTGCCGGTGCTCGGCAGCCAGGTCCTGTACTACTTCGAATCGAACACCCGCTCGGCGACCATCATCGGCATCGTCGGGGCCGGCGGCATCGGCCAGTACCTCACGGAGCTGATCCGCGTTCTCGAACTCCAACAGGTCGCGTTCCTCGTCCTCATGATCCTGGTCACCGTGGCGGCCATCGACGCGATCTCATCACGCCTCCGACGGGCGCTGATCGGGGAGCAGGCGCGGTAGCATTCCCAGTCCGTCATCGCTGTCGCGGGGGCGCTCCATCCCTTGGGTTGGTCGTCGTGGCAGGAGATGCACTGGGCACGTCTCGGGCTTTCGGCTTTGTCGTACGAGACGACGCGCCGAGCCCAGCTAGGCCTCGCCGGCCTTCGGCTCGATCCGGTGGCGCCTCATCTTCTCCCACATCGTCGTGCGCGAGATCCTCAAGGCGGCGGCAGCCGCGGCGATGCCCCCGCCGGCATTCGCCAGCGCCCGCCTGATCTCGCGGCATTCCGCTTCCTCGCGGGCCGCCTCCAGGGACAGGGGCCGCCCGGGCAGGTCGCCGGCCACCGGCGCCCGGTCCGGGAAAAGGTCGCCCGTCAGCAGGTGACGTCCCTGCGCGAGCGCGACGGCGCGCTCCATCCGGTTGCGGAGTTCGCGCACGTTGCCCGGCCACGCATGGGAGCGGAGTTCCCGCATGGCGAGCGCGCCGATGCCGGACACCTCGACCCCGAGGTCCGACACCATCGTTTCGAGGAATCCGTTGGCGAGCCATTCGATGTCGTCCGGACGCATGCGAAGCGGGGGAACCGGCACCGTCAGGACGTTGATGCGGTAGTACAGGTCCTCCCGGAACGTGCCCGCCTCGACCCGCTTCGGAAGGTCTGCGTTCGTGGCGCAGACGAGCCTGGCGGTCAGCGGGACCGGGGTTTCTCCGCCGACCCGGTGGAAGGCGCGCTCCTCGATCACGCGCAGGAGCTTGGCCTGGAGCTTCAGGTCGAGCTCGCCGATCTCGTCGAGGAACAGGACGCCGTTCCGAGCCCGCTCGGCGTAGCCGAGGTGCCGCGTGGCGGCCCCGGTGAAGGCCCCCTTCTCGTGCCCGAACAGCTCGCTCTCCATCAGGTCCTTCGGGATGGCGGCGCAGTTGACGGCGACGAACGGACCCCGGTCCGGTCCGCGGAGCTCGTGAAGGTAGCGGGCGCAGACGTCCTTCCCGACGCCGGTCTCCCCGGTCAGGAGCACGGTCGAGGAGATCCGTCCGATCCTCCGGAGCAGGCGCTCGACGTCGAGCATGGCCGGCGAGACCCCGAGCACCGTCGTGCCCGGCCTCTCCATGGGCCGCATCAACTGCTCGACGCGCCCGAGGAAAACCGACATCTCGAACGGCTTGGTGAGGTAATCGCCGGCACCGGACCGCATCAGACGCACGGCCTGGTCGATGTCGGCGTGCGCCGTCACGAACAGGAACGGCGGCACGTCGGCCATCGCCGAGGCGGCGGCGAACACGTCCTCGCCCGTCCCGTCGGGCAGGCGGATGTCCGAGACGACGAGGTCCGCCGCATGCAGCCCGATGTCCCTGACCGCGTCGCAGCGCCCCCGCGACCACCGCACGCGAGCACCTTCCAAGGTCAGGCGGTCGACGAGGGATTCCCCCATGATGGGATCGTCCTCGACCAAGGCGATCGAGCGCCCCTCAAGCGACATCGGCGAGCTCCCGTGCGAAGGCCAAGGGGACCTCGACCGTGATCGACGTCCCCGTCGGTTCGCGGTGGGCGACGCCGAGGGTGGCCCCGCATTCCCCGACGAGGCGGCGGACCATCCATAACCCGAGGCCGTTTCCGCAGCCGACGCCCTCGGCGCCCCGGTCCCGCCCTCCCCTGAGGACATCCCGGCCGCGTGCATCGAGGCCGGGGCCTGTATCCTCCACGGTCATGACCAGCTTGGCTTGGTCCGCCACCCTCGCGGCGAAGCCGACCTCGCCATCCGGGGGAGTGGCCCGGCAGGCGTTCAGGAGAAGGTTCAGCGCGATCTGCCTGACGGCCCCGGCCGGGGCTGCCAGGGGGCGATCCACGGCGTTGTCCCAGGTGAGAACCAGGCCGCGACGGCGGATTTCCGGCCCGAGGAGTAGGCGAAGGTCGTCGAGGTCGGCGGGCTCCAGGTCACGCCGGTCATGGTCGGTCCGATGCGTCACCAACGTCGCGCCCACCACATCGCGAATTCCCTTCAGCCCCCGCTCGATCAGGTCGAGGCTGCGTCGGCGGACATCGGGCCGCTCCCCGTGGGCCTTGAGGGTATCGATGGCGTTGAACAGGCCGCCGAGGGGATTGTTGATCTCGTGCGCCATGCCCGAGGCGAGCCGTCCGAGGCTCGCCAGGCGCTCCTCCTCGGCGAGGCGGTGGGCGAGCGCCTCGCGCTCGCGAACGGCGTCCACCATCCGGTTGAACGTCCCGTACAGCTGCCGGAATTCGGCGCCGGCCCGACAGGCCTCGTCGGCCGGGACCGGCGTGACGGCCTCGCCGCTCGCCTGGAGATGACGGGTCAGCACCTGCACCGGCTGCATCATGCGCCGCACGGTGAGCCATGCCAGTGCCGCGAGCGCGAGCGTGACACCGAGGATGGTGGCGACCAGGGTCCGCTGTACCGCCCGCCGCTCCGCCATCAGCGGCGCGACGTCGAAGGTCGCGTAGATCCGCCCGATCTGCCGTCCGCCGGATGACAGGTCCCGCCGGGCGAGCGGCCGTGCCCCGTCGGCGCGCAGGATCAGCGCCGCGGCCGGGGCGGCCTCGCGGGCGAACGTCTCCGGCAGCGCGGACCAGGAGGGAAAAGCCTTCGGGTTCGAGGCTGCGAGCACGAGACCCGTCGGGGTGGCCACGACGGTGTCCGTCGGCCTCAGGCCGGCATGGTCCTGTCGCGCCCGGTCGAGCGCGTCGTAGGCCTCCCAGACGTCCTCGCGGATGACCGGATCCGTGACGGCGGCGGCAAGGCCGTCGAGGTTGGCGGCCGCGACGTCGCGCAGGCGGCGGGTCTGGGCCTCGTCGAGGCGGGTGAGGACCTGCCAAGAGACGATGCCCGCCACGGCGGCCATGAAGACCACGACCACGAGCGGCAGCCTGACCGCCATCGGGAGCGGGCCTCGCTTCATCCGGGCATGCCCCGCACGGCCGCGAGCTTGCGCGCGATGGGATCGTAGAGGCCGCTATCCTCCTGGCGGAAACCATCGAGGCGCAGCATCGCGAGGACAACGCGGCCCTCGGCGTCCCCGCCCATGGCCGTCATGGCCTCCCGGAACCGCGTCGCCTTATCGGACGAGGCCGAACCGGCGGCGAACGCCACCGGCGGGAACGGCAACCATTCGGATGCGCGGACGATGCGCGTGCGCCTGATCAGGTCCGCCTCGGTCTCGCGCATGACCTCGTAGACGTAACCGTCGACGCTGCCGCTATCGGCAAGCCCTGAGGCGATGGCGCGCACGACGTTTCTGTGGCCCCACGTGAAGAACGTCCGGCGGAAGAACCGGTCCGGCGACCTATGCTCGGTCGCGAGCTCGGCCGCCGTGACGAGCCAGCCGCTGTTGCTGTCCGGGTCGGAGAAGGCGTGGATGTCGCCTCCCAGGTCCGGAAGCCCCGTTGCGTCCCGCTCGCTCGACGTGATCAGGTACGACCGATACAGCGGCGCCCCCCGCCAGACCGGGACCGCGGCCAGGGTGAGCCGCGGCTGGTGGGCGACGAACGGGAAGCCGCAGATCCAGGCCGCGTCGAGCTCGCCCGAGATCAGGAGGGCGGTGATCTCCTGGTAGGTGCGCTTGGTGACCAGCTTCACCGGCCTGCGCAGCGCGCGTTCGAGATACCCTTGCAGACGGGCCAAAAGTTCAAGGTCGGAGGTTAGGCATACGGGCGTGAGGCCGAACCTGAATGCGTCCGGCACCAGCATGGAGGCGCGCGCGCGGATCGGTGCGGTGGCGAGCGCCGCCGCCGCCGGCAGGAACGCCCTGCGGGATGGCGTCTGCGGCCTCATCCCGAACACCTCCCGGGAAGCGGGCCGGGAACCCGCTTCGGCGGGATGTTAGGCGCCCGGCGCCCGGGCCGGCAAGTGCAGGGCTGATGAGGGCAGGGCCGGCAACGGCCCGGGCGCCGGGCGACCGTCATCGCGCCCCGAGGAAGGGAAGCCAAAGCGCGAGCGCCGCCAGGGTGACGAGAAGGACCGGCGGCGTGATGGTCAGCCCGACCTTCATGTACTGGCCCCATGTGATGCGCTGGCCCTTGGTGTCGAGGACGTGCAGCCACAACAAGGTCGCGAGGCTGCCGATGGGCGTGAACTTCGGGCCGAGGTCGCAGCCGATGACGTTGGCGTAGACCATCAGCTCGCGGGTCAGCGGCGACAGGTCCGGCGCTTGCTGGATCGAGAGCGCCCCCACCAGCACGCTCGGCATGTTGTTCATCACCGACGACAGGATCGCTGCGGCGAAGCCGGTGCCGATCGTGGCGACCCAGGTCCCGTGCCGGCCGAGCCAGACCAAGCCCTCTGCCAGGTAATCGGTGAGGCCGGCGTTCCGCAGGCCGTAGACCACGAGGTACATGCCGAGGCTGAACAGCACGATCTGCCAGGGTGCGCCGGTCAGGACCTTCCGGATCGGGATGACGCCGGTCCGGCCGGCGAGCGCCAGCAGCGCCGCCGCCCCTGCGCAGGTGACGACCGAAACCGGCACGCCGAACGGCGCGGTGACGAAGTATGCGACCAGGAGCAGCCCGAGCAGCGGGAAGGCGGCGCGGAACACGAGCGGGTCCCTGATGGCCTCGCGGGGCGGCTCCAGCTCCGCCACCCGATACGTCTCGGGCACGTCCCGCCGGTAGTACGCCCAGAGCACGACGAGGGTCGCGGCGAGCGACACCAAGTCGACCGGCACCATCACGGCGGCGTACCGGCCGAAGCCGATGTCGAAGTAGTTGGCGCTGACGATGTTCACGAGGTTCGAGATGACCAACGGCAGGCTGGTCGAATCCGCCACGAACCCGCAGGCGACGATGAAGGCCAAGGCCGCGGTCGGCTTGAAGTCGAGCCGCAGCAGGATGGCGAGCACGATGGGCGTCAGGAGCAGCGCCGCGCCGTCGTTGGCGAACACCGCCGCGATGGCGGCGCCGAGCAGGACCACCAGCGGGAACAGCAGCCGGCCCCGGCCGCCGCCCCAGCGGGCGATGTGCAGCGCCGCCCAGTGGAAGAACCCGGCCTCGTCCAGGAGCAGCGAGATGATGATCAGGGCTACGAAGGTGAAGGTGGCGTCCCAGACGATGTGCCAGACCGTCGGGATGTCGCCGGCGTGGATCACCCCGGTGGCCAGGGCCACGCCCGCGCCGATCAGGGCGCTCCAGCCGATCCCGAAACCCTTCGGCTGCCAGATGACGAACACCAGGGTGACGGCGAAGATGACGAATGCGAGCATCGCGGCCTGTTGATGACTGAGGGGGAGGATGGGTTCGGGCCGCGCGAATGCGCGGGGCGGTCCGAGCGTCGGACCGCCCCGCGGCGCGTCATCGGTGGGCGAAGCGTCCTAGGCGGTGGCGACCCGGCGGCCGTGGTCGTCGACGACGCGCTCGCCGTCCTCCTTGACGAACTCGCCCTGCTGGGCCGGCAGGAGGTCGAGAACCGCCTCGGACGGCCTGCACAGGCGCACGCCTTGCGGGCTCACCACCACCGGGCGGTTCATCAGGATCGGGTGCTCGCCGATGGCGTCGAGCAGTTGCTCGTCGGTCAGCGCCGGGTCGGACAGCCCAAGCTCGGCGTAGGGCGTGCCCTTCTCGCGCAGGAGCTCGCGGACGGTGATGCCGGCCCGCCGGGCGAGATCGCGCACCATGGCGCGGTTCGGCGGCGTCTTCAGGTACTCGATCACGTGCGGTTCGACGCCGGCGTTGCGGATGAGCGCCAGGGTGTTGCGCGAGGTGCCGCAATCGGGGTTGTGGTAGATCACGACGTCCATCACGCGACCTCCGGGCGGGGCGAGGTCGCGCCGGCGAACTGCCCGATCTCACGGACCTTGGACGACAGCGCGACCTGGTCGAGGCTGGCGATGGGCAGGGCCACGAACGCGGTGATCCGGTTCTTCAGGTAGCGCTGCGCGGTGATGAAGGCGGCCTTGCGTTCCAGGTCCGAGCCCTCGACCGCGGCGGGGTCCTCGATGCCCCAGTGCGCCGTCACCGGCTGGCCCGGCCAGTAAGGGCAGGCCTCGCCGGCGGCGTTGTCGCAAACCGTGAACACGAAATCCATCACCGGCGCATCGGGGCGGGCGAACTCGTCCCACGACTTCGAGCGCAAGCCCTCGGTGGGGTACTCGGTCTCGCGCAGGACCTGGACCGCGAGGGGGTTCACGTCGGCCTTTGGCTGGCTGCCGGCCGAGAAGGCGCGGAAGACGCCTTTGCCCTCCTTGTTCAGCATCGACTCCGCCAGGATCGAGCGGGCCGAGTTGCCGGTGCACAGGAACAGGACGTTGTAGACGCGGTCAGGCATGGGTGATGTCTCCTTTCGGGTTGCAGCAGGCGGCAAGCGCCTCGACGGCCGGGGCGCAGACCTCCGGACGCCCCTGGCAGCAATCGCTCATCAGGAAGGCGATCAGGCCGGACAGGGCGGGGAAGGCGGCGCTGTAGATGATCGACCGACCGTCGCGACGGGACTGGACCAGCCCGGCGTGTTCCAGTTCCTTGAGGTGGAACGATACGGTGGACGCCGAGACGCCGACCGAGACCGCCAGGGCGCCGGAGGCCGAGCCGTCCGGCCCGGCCGTGACGAGCGCCCGCACCAGTCGCAGGCGGTGTTCCTGGCCAAGGGCAACGAAGGCGGCGAGGGCTTGCCGTTCGTCCATTTTCGTTCCAACGTTACGACGATCGCTTGAACGTAGGAGAAAGCGTCGCCTTGGACAAGCCCCCTCAGCCCTTCACCGATGGCCTGCCGAACCTGAGCGAGGCGCATTTCGCGGTGCCGACCGCCGTACGGCTTCAGGTCGCGCAGCCGTTCGCGCACCCGCCGCGCTTCCTGATCTTGTACGGCTCGCTGCGCGAGCGCTCGTTCAGCCGCTTCCTCGCCTACGAGGCCGCCCGCCTCCTCGAAGCCATGGGCGGCGAGGTCCGGGTCTACGATGCCCACGGCCTGCCGCTGCCCGACGACAGCACCGCCGACCACCCGAAGGTGCAGGAGTTGCGCGCGTTGTCGATCTGGTCCGAGGGCCAGGTCTGGGTCTCGCCCGAACGGCACGGCAACCTCACCGGCGTGATGAAAAGCCAGATCGATTGGCTGCCGCTGAGCGAGGGCAGCGTTCGCCCGACCCAGGGGCGCACCCTGGCGGTGATGCAGGTCTCGGGCGGCTCGCAAAGCTTCAACGCGGTCAACGGTCTGCGCCTGCTCGGCCGCTGGATGCGGATGATCACCATCCCCAACCAGTCCTCGGTGCCGATGGCCTACAAGGAGTTCGACGAGGCCGGCCGGATGAAACCGGGCCCCCTCTACGAGCGCGTGGTCGACGTGTGCGAGGAGTTGATGAAGTTCACGCTGCTCACCCGCGAGCGCGCGGACTACCTCGTCGATCGCTACAGCGAGCGCAAGGAACGGGAACCGGAGCGGCTGGAGGCCGTCGCCGCGGACATCGGCTTCGCCAAGGGGGCGCCGTGACACGGCGCGACAACTTCCGGCTGAGCGCGGCGGGATTCACCCTTATCTACGTCGCGGCGATGGGTGCCCTGATCACGCTCGCAATGCCTTTTCTCGAAGGCATGCGCGAGGAGGCCTTGATGTTCGTCATGCTGCCGGCGGGCATCGTCGGCGTGATGCTGTGCGTCATCGCGCACTGGGTGCGCGTGGACCCTTCTTCCTTGTGGGACTGAGCGGAGTACGGGTTCACCGGCCGGGAGCGACGAACCGCAGCTTCCCGCCCGTGCCGCCGAGCATGGACCGGCGGATAGAGCCTTCCCTCGCCAGGCGGGGCTCCACCCTGAGCGGCTCCCGCGGGTACGCCGTCACCAAGACGCCCGGCCGCATTCGTCAGAGCCGCTCGGGCGAGCGGGCGTGTAGCCGTCCTCAATCGAGAGCGGGTCCCGCTCCGACCGGCCGAACAGCACGACGGGGGAACGGCGTCCGCGCACCCGGTCGTAACGGGTAGCGCATAGCGTTATCCGTTACGCGTTTCCCGCAGAGCCGTGCGCGGGCCCTCCCGCGACGAAGGCCGGCCTGCTCCGGACCGTCCCCTTGCCCCGACGGGGGATCGCGATCGGCCGTCGAGAACGGCCGGGCCGCGCAGCAGGGCGTCACCCGTTCCGCGCCGTCCCCGGCATCGCGCTCTCGCCGTCCCAGGGGTCTGTTCCCTTCAAGGCCGCGAACCGCTCGTCCGGGAGCTCCTCGAACGGCCTGCCCTCGTCGATCCGCCCGCGCAGCTTGTACCGGAGACGTCCGGGGGTGATCCTCTGGAACCGCTCGGACGCCCCGATCCACGCGGGATCGATCCGCACCAGGATCTCGTCCGCCGTCAGCGGCCCCTCCTTCGAGAGAAGGTCATGGACCGCGTGCACGAAACGCCGCCAGAACCGGCGCTTGCCCATCTCCTGTGCCTCGCCCGCATGGGGCGGTTCCGCTGGCCGGGCGGCCCCGGGTTCGGGCCGTGGTCCGGCTAGGCCGAAGCGGCCCTCGATCTCGGTGAATCCCTCGCCCGCCGCCGCCATCCGCAGCAGGTGGTACCGCAGCCAGGCCGGGGTCAGCGGGAAGCCGACGCTCTCGCCCCGTCGCCGCAGCGCGTCCGGCAAAGCCCGGTAGATCGCGTGGGCCGGCATCGGCCCGCGCTCGCGCATCGCCGCCTCGACCGCATCGCGCACCTGCCCCCAGAACGCGTCCGCCTCACGGGCGAGCTTCCGTCCCATGAGGGCATCGACGAAGCCGCGTGCGGCGGCCGCCTGCGTCTCGGGCGCCGCCGCGATCTCCGGGACCGGTTCGACCTCGGGTTTCGCTAAGCCGGCCGCGCGCAGCCGGTCCAGTTCGGACTGCAGCGCCGCGACCCTGTCCTCAAGGTGATCCACCTGCGCCGCGGCCTCCGCGAGGATCTCCTCGTGCCGCTCACGGCGGCGCTCGACCTCGGCGAAGTCCGACAACCGCTCCCGCGTGGCCTCGACCCGGGCCTGCTCCAACAGGTCCCTGGCCAGGGCGGCGAGGCGTGTCTCGAACGCCTCCGGCAGGTCCGCCTGCTCGATGACCGGATGATAGCCCTCGTCCGCCTTCCATTTGGCGAGCGGCTTGGCGATATCGCCGAAGGACCCGCCACCGAGTTCCTTCCTGATCGAGCGGACGGAGACGCGCTCCTTCAGGGCTCCGGGCGGCGCCGGCCGCGCGCGTATCCGTGCCGCCGCCGACCTGACCTCGTTTTCAGTGACCATGCCCGTCATCCCCGACCGATGCCGGGATGATGGACGCGGGCGGTGAAGGAATGGTCGTCGCGGGCTTCCACCGACGCGGGCCGGCGCCGACCGCCGGCGGGGGCGGGGGCTTGCCGCCCCGTCGCCGGCGGCATCCCGGAAGCGTGGCGGGTCACGCGTAGCGACGTGCGTTATGCGTTCGCGGTCGGCTCGATGCGGCTCGACGACGGCCCAGGCGTCGCCGCTCGCCTCCGGAAATGCCCGAAACAGGGCCCCTCACCTGGCCGCTCGCGCTCGAACAAGGCCCCGGGCGGTCCCCAACGGCAACCTCATCTTAACTGCACGGCGTGCAAAAGCTCTAGTGACTATACATTTTACTGGATCGTACGCTCGAACCTGCGGTAATATTCGTTCGTGCCAAGGGGCACGGATCAACTCACGGAGGCTTACCGTGATCGCAGCGTTCTTCGCCGACGACATGTCGGCCAGCCAAGCAGCCCTCCTCGCAAGCAGTGCCCTCGACCGCGGCCGTCCGGATCCCGACGGCTCGCCCAGCCTCATGGCGGGCAGCGGCCGGATCGTCGAGGCGCTCCCGACCTCTCTCGACGCCGCGCGTGCCGACGGGCGCCACCTCATGGTCGCGCTGCCGCTGGCCCATCTCGCCGACCGCGCCATCAGGCACCGCATCGACGTCGCGGTCGTCTCGTTCGGCCCGACGCCGTTGGCGGCGTCCGCGGCGCTGCGTGCGATGGCGGCGGACGCGCTGCCCGACCTCCCCCCGCCGTGGCTGCTCGCCTGCTGCCGCGGCGCCATCCCGGCCGGCCTGCGCGCGCTGCCGGTGACGTTGGGGCCCCTTCGGCGCGCGAAGGCAACGCGCTTGCTCGACGGCGAGCCCTGCGCCGACCTGAGGTTTCGCACCGTCGGTCTCGCCGCCGCGCTGCACCTAGCCGCCGAGGATCCGCACGCGTCGCGCCTCGATCCGGGTCGCCTCGACACGCTGTTCGACGGGCCGGGAACCGCCGCGGACCTGGCGCTCCGGACGACCCTGCTGGACCTCGCCGCCGACCTCGACGGCGAAGAAGGCGATGCCGTGGCAGCGCACGCGCCGAGGACGCCGATCCGGCGTCCGAGCCTGCGGCGCAAGCCGAGGGTGCCGGGACTGCGCAAGCTCGGGACCGCCAAGCCCCACATCGCGCCCCGCCATGCGGCGGGGTGCACGTTCGCCACCCGAGTCTGAGGGGAATGCCATGAGCATCAGCACCAAGCCGAGTTGGAACGACACGCCTGCCGCTCGCCCGATGCCGGATCCCGGCAAGGGCCGCCGCGCCCGCAGGCGCTCCGCCGCCAGGCGGGCCCGCGACCGGACGATGGGGCGCCTCGCCGTGCCGCACGTCGGGTTGGCCCCCCACGTCCCCGAACCGTATGCGGGCTGGGACGAGCCCCCGCTGCCGCTGCTGCTCGACGGCGACTTCGACCACGACGTCGACGACTTGGCGATGGCCCTCGCCGGGCGCCTGCATCGCGCCGTCCGCGACGAGGAGGACGACTGGGGCTGATCGCGGGGCTCGATGCGCGAGTCCGGCCTGTCCGCTCCGCCGCGGGCCGATCCTCGCCCGGTGATATCCACAGGTTGCTGTGGATATTAACCACCGTTGCTTGAGACTACTTGCTTTCAAGCGAATGCTATTGCATTTATCGATGTTTTTGCGCTATTATTCGTCCTCTCAACACGGCATGTCTGATGCATACGGCCTGGCGGTCGATCCGCCGGGCCGTCGGCGTCCGTGCCTTCCACGGAGGTTCCCACTGATCAGCGCCACCTTCGGATGCTCCGGCCGCGCGGACGCCACGCACGCCGCCCTGATCCTCGCCGATGCCCATGCCGCGCTCGGCGAGGCGGTGACCCTCGTCCGCATCACCCTGCCCGGGGAGGCCCGCCTCCCCGGGCGCCGTTACCGCCTCGACGAGATCGCGGTCGCGGAGCACGATGTCGCGACGGCGGCCGAAGCGGGGCGGCTGGTCACCGATGAGATCGCCGCCGCGGCCGGCGGCCACGTGATCCTCGACCTGCCCGGGCGGTGCCTTGTGGACGCCGCGCTGCGTGCCCGCATCGACGTGCCGGTGATCGTCGTCGGCCCCACCCCGCTCGACGAGCACATGGCGGCCCGTGCCCTGGCCGACGACGGTGCGCAAGCCGACGCCGGTGCCGCCCCGCCCTGGCTGCTCGGCTGCGGCCGCGGCGGCGGCACCCCCGCCGCCTCGGCCTTCGCCGCCGCGATGGGCCGCCTGGCGGTCCAGGCTGAGGCCGGGCAAGCGCGGGTGCTGCCCGCGGTCCTGCCGGCGCTGAGCCGCGCTGAGGCGACTCGCGTCATCGAGGGCGACCGGTCCGCGAGGACCCTCGCGGCCGGCCTGCCGCTGCTGGCCGCCCTGCGCATCGCCGCCCGGGACCCCCACGCGGAGGCGGTCGATCCGGAAGCGTACGCGGCCGCGCTCGGCTTGGAATTCGCGGCCGCACGGCAGCCCGACCAGCGCGAGGCCGGCGACCGGCTGCACGATCTCGCCGATGAGCTGCAGGGCATCCGTGACGGGATCAAGCCCTCGGCCGACGATCTCGCGGACGCGCCGCGCCTGGAGGGGTGGCGATCCACGACCCGCGAGGTCCGGATCCTCACCGGCCGCGTCTACGGGCACCCCAGCATCCCGGATGGCAGGAGGATCACGACGTCCGACCTCTATGCCTCCGACATGGCGTCGTGGGCGAGGACCGCGTCGCGGTATTACAGATTGAGCGCGCCCGCATCGGGCCGTGGCCTGCCGTCCTAGGCCGGCCCCGACCCTTCGCCCCCCCGACCTATCCCGTCCCTTCCGCCCGGCCGCGCGCCGGATCGCGGAGCCATGTCCAATCCGGAGGCGAGCGGATGCGGAAAAACGGAGGCGGACGCGCAAGGCCGGCCGGGGCGGCAGGAACCCATCCCCCGGCCTGTCCGACGCTGGGCGTCTGGCGGCGATGCGACCCGGGCGACATCGCGCCCGCGACGGTCGCGGAGGTCGAGCGGGCGGTCGTGGGGGCCGCGCTGCTCCTGCACCACCCGCGCTGGCCGGACGCCCTGCGCGGGGACCCGGCCGCGACGGTGGCCGCGGCGGTCGACGTCCTTCGCCGTCACCCGCCCGGCACTGCCGCGGCCGACCTCGCCATGAGCGGCCTGCTCGTCCACGCCGCCCGCGGCAACGCGGCCGCGGCCCTCGTGCTCGCCCACGGCCTGGCCGCCCTCGCCCGCCGGCATCCCCGGCCGGGCGAACTGCTCGACCGGGCCGCGCGCTGGGCGCCCCGCTGGCCCCGACGAAGCCCCATGCCGCACGCACGCGGATGAGCCCGGCTCACCCGCGCCCTGCCGAACAGGAGGTGCAAGGATTGCGTATCTGGACCTTTTCGGATCTTCACCGTCGCGCCCATGCGAAACCATGGACGCCGGCGGCCATCCCGGACGCGGACGTCGCCGTCGTGGCCGGCGACGTCGGGGAAGGCCTCGCCGACACGGTCGCCTGGCTCGCCGCCGCCATCCGCCCCGCCATGCCGGTCGTGCTGGTGCCGGGAAACCATGAATACTATCGCGGCGCCATCGATGCGGAGCTCGCGCACGGGCGGCGGGCCGCGGCGCGCCAGGGCATCGACCTCCTGGAGAACGACACCGTCACGCTCGGCGGCTGCACGTTCTCGGGCTGCACGCTGTGGACCGACTACGCCCTCGACGGCCTCTCCGCGCGCGCCGCCGCCATGGACGCCGCGCGGATGGGGCTGACGGATCATCGCGTGATCGCATGGTCGCGCCAGCGCCTCTTCAGGCCGTTCCGGCCCGAGGAGGCGCTGGCCCTGCACCACGCATCGCGCCGCTTCCTTGAGCGCGCCCTGCTGGAGCGCGACCCGCACCCCCGGAGGCGCGGCCCGCACGTGGTGATCACGCATCACGCGCCAAGCGCCGGCTCGGTCGCGCCGGCCTATGCCGGCCACCGCCTCAACCCGGCCTTCGCCTCGGACCTCGACGCGCTCATCCGCGCGGGTCGGCCCGACCTCTGGGTGCACGGGCACGTCCACACGTCGTTCGACTACCGCCTCGGCGCGACCCGGGTGGTCTGCAACCCGCTCGGCTACCCGGGGGAGAATCCCGGCTTCGACCCCGGGCTGGTGATCGAGCTCTGAACCGGGCCCCACCCGGGACGCCGAAGACGAACGCCGAAGACGAATGCGGACCTGCACGACGGGGAGCCCATGATCGCCGATCACACCTACTTCCGCGACGACGCCGAGGACGGCGAGACCGTCCTCGGCCGCCGGGGGCGGCGCGTCCCGTCCATCGACACCCTGGCCCTCTTCGCCCTGGAGGAGGCCATCCCGGCGGCCGACCGCCGCCGCATCGCCCGCGCCAAGTCGTTCGCCCTCGTGATCGAGGTCCCCTCGGCGGATTGGGTGGAGCCCGTCCGCGCGGCCTGCATGACGCTGGGGAACTGGCCGGTCGTCCACGCCCGCACCGGCGCCACCCGTGAGGATCGCCCCGACCGCGGCAACGACGCCGTGGCGCGGCGCCTGGCCGAGGGCGGGCGGGTGCTCGGGGTCTCGCAGGCCTGCGAGCGGCACCTGCCGTCAGCGCTCGTCGGTGCCGCGGACGGGCGCTACCGGATCGCCGTGCCGTCGAACGGGGTCGTCGCGCGCGTCATCCGCGCCGCGACCGGACAGCGCCCGCCCGCCATGCCCCCGTCCATCGCCGCCGGCCTCGGGATCTGGGATCTCTGCGCCGCGATCCGCGCCGGGTCGGCGCGCGCCTGCGTCGAGCGCCTCGCCGCCGCGGCCGAGGCGCGGTCCACGGTCGACGGCCAGGTCGCCGACGCGATGCCGTTCCCCGCCCTGCGCGGCTATGGCCCGTCCCACGCCTGGGGCATGCGGCTGCTCGAAGAGCTCGAAGCTTGGCGCGAAGGCCGCATCGGGTCCTTCGCGGCCATCGACCGTAACGTTGTCCTGGCATCCAATCCTGGATTAGGTAAATCTACGTATGCGCGGTCGCTGGCGAAGTCCGCGCGACTGCCGCTACTGGTTAGTTCTGTATCTTCGTGGTTTTCTCAGTCAAATGGATACTTAGACGGAGTTATTAAAAGCATAGATCTAACTTTCGAAGAGGCTTATGCACGGTCTCCGTCGCTACTATTTTTGGACGAAATCGATAGTATTCCAAGTAGATCTTCAATGGATGGAAGAAATTCATCTTGGTGGACCCCAGTCGTGACCCATATGCTTTTGAAAATCGATGAATGCTGCGCGCGCGAGGGCGCTGGCGTCTGCATCATCGGCGCGACGAACCACCCGGAGAAGCTGGACGCCGCCTTGGTGCGCCCGGGGCGGCTGGGACCGGTCATCCGCATCGTGCCCCCCGCGGCGCCCGAGCTCGCCGCCATCGTCCGGCAGCACCTCGGGGCCGACCTGCCCGACCTGGACCTGGCCGTCGTCGCCGAGCTGGGTCTCGGCGCCACCGGGGCGCAGGTCGTCGGCTGGGTCAAGGGAGCGCGTGCCAGGGCCCGCGCGGAGAAGCGCCCGTTGGAGGCGGACGACCTGCTGGACGCGGTGGCGCCGCCGGACCCCCGGACGGCCGGGGAAAAAATGCGGAGCGCCCTGCACGAGGCGGCCCACGCGGTCGGCGCCGAGGTCCTGCGGATCGCGCATGTCGAACAGGTGGACCTGATCCTGCGCGAGACCGCCGCGGGCGGCACCAGCATGCGCACGCGCCTCGGCCCCTTGCCGACGCGCGACGACCTGGAGCGGATGGTGACCGGCCTACTTTGCGGCCGCGCGGCCGAGACCGTGTTCCTCGGCGACGCGAGCGCCGGTTCCGGCGGCGACGCGGCCTCGGATCTCGCGCGCGCCACCGCCTTCGTCGCGGGCATCCACGGATCGTTCGGGCTCGGGGGCGGCATCGCGTATCGCGGCCCGATGGAGGCGATCGCAGGAACCCTCGCCGTCGATCCGGCGCTGCGCGCGGCGGTCGAGGCCGATCTCGCCCGGCTCCTCGGGGAGGCGGAGCGCCTCGTCTCCGAATACCAGGACGTGGTGCAGGCCGTCGCCGAGGCTTTGCTCGAACGCCGCGTGCTCGGCGGCGACGCGCTGCGCCGGTTCATCGCCGAGGCGCGGCCCGGCCGGACCAGGCAGCCGGGGGGTGGCCGATGACCCGGCACGCCGACCCCCTGGCCCTCGGACGGGGTGCCGTCCCGGCGCCCGGGCCCGGGCGCGCCACGACGCCGCCCCCGCGCCGGTACCGGCTCTGGGTGATGTCCGACCTCGCGGTCGACCGCCATCCCCTCGCCATGCCCGACCCGCTCCCGGACTTCGACGCGCTCGTGGTGGCCGGCGACGTCTCCGACGACCTCCGGGCGTCGGTCGCGTGGCTGGCGCGCGCCCTCGACGGCCGCCAGGGCTCCCGGCCCGTCGTGCTGGTGCCGGGCAACCGCGAGTTCTGGGGCGGCCGGGACGGCGACGGGGACATCGCGGGGATCCTCGCGCGCGGCCGCGAGCTGGCGAGCCAGGCCGGGATCGCGCTCCTCTCGGACGATGGCCTGCGCGTCGACGACGGTCGCGGGACGGGCCTGTATTTCCTCGGGGCCACCCTCTGGACCGATTGGGCCCTGCACGGATCCCGGAGGGCGACCCTCGCCCGCGGCCATGCCCGACATCACCTGGGCGACTGCCGCCGCATCCGTCGCGCCGGCGCGCTCCCCTACCTGCCGCACGACGCGGGCGGCGCGCACGCCCGGTCGAGGGCGTTCATCGAGGACGCGCTCGGGTCGATCGTCGCGCAGGCGACGGGGTTCCGGGCGTCGCCGGTCGCTTTGGTCCAGGACGCGCGCCCCGGCGACCGCGCGGTCGTCGTGACCCACCACGCCCCGTCCGCGCGCGCCCTGCCACCCGAGGTGATGCCCGAGCTCGCCGACGAGTGGGTCGGGGCCTCGCTCGCCTCCGACCTGGAGGGGATCATGGCCGGCTGGGGCGCGCCGACGCTCTGGATCCACGGCAGCGTGCCCGGTCCGGTGGACGTGACGGTGGGGCCGACGCGGATCGTCTCCAACCCGCGGATCTCCGGCTGGGCGTGCGGCCGGCCCCCGTTCGACCCGACATTCATCGTGGAGGTGTGAGATGACGCTCGACCCTCGCCGGGGCATTCCCTCGCCCGGCTTGCCGCCGCGCGGGCTCGCCGGGGCCGCGCCTACCCGGCCGATGCCACGGGCCGCCGGTCGGCCGGCTGCGCCTGCGCGCCCCTCGCGAATCCTCTGCCTGGACGTCGAGACCGTGCCGGATGCGGAGCTGGTTCCCGAGGACTTCCCCAAGGACCGCTTCCCTAAACCTGCCTGGCACAAGGTGGTGGCCATCGCCTTCGCCGAGGCCCGCATCGAGGTCGGCGCCGACGGGTCCGAGCGCTACATCCTGGAGTGCTGCCGCAGCGGCGGCGAGGCGGATTGGAGCGAGGAGCGGTTGCTCCGTGGCTTCTGGCGCCACTTCGCCGAGGGCGACTTCCGGCTCGTGTCGTGGAACGGCCGCGCCTTCGACTTGCCCGTCCTCCTCCTTCGCGCCTTCCTCTACGGCATCCCGACGGGCGCTTACTTCCTGCGCGGCGACCGTTGGGCCGGATACGCCAACCGCTACGCCCCGGATTACCACAGCGACGTCATGGAGCTGCTGTCGTCCTACGGTGCCGCGACCCGGATGGGGCTCGACGAGATGGCGGTGGCCATGGGCCTTCCGGGGAAGGCCGGGGAGCACGGCTCGAACGTCGAGGCGATGGTTTCGGAGGGTCGGATCGAGCGCGTCAGGAATTATTGCGAGACCGACGTGCTGAACACGCTGGCGCTGTACTGCCGATGGTCGTTGCTGTGCGGAAGGTCCGACGTCGACGGGCACGACGCGAGCTTCTCCGGAATGGTCGAATACCTCTCCGCCGAGAGGGGCGCGCGACCCCATCTCGGGACATTCCTCGACCGCTGGCGCTGCTCCTCGCGCCCCGCGCCGATGCTGCTGAAAGGGCCGGGAGGCGGGCCCGCATCGATGGCGGCCGACGAGCAAGCAGTCGTGGTCGAGGGGCAGCCCTAGCAAGGGCTGCCGCCGGTTCTGGACCGACGCGGGCCGACGCGCCCGGCCATGGACGGGGACCCATCCGGGAGCGGCGGCCCCCGAGCCTCCGGGATCTCAGGGCGCGCAACCGGCGCGCCGGACGCGGCGGCCAGGACGCAGGCCAGGACGGAAGGCGGTGTCGTCAGGGTGCACCCGTACGGCACCCGGATGATTCGACTTGACTCTTGGTCCCGCCCCTCTAGAACGAGAGGGTGGATGCGTCCAGGAGGCGTCATGGCGGACCCCGCCGATTCCGTGACGGAGAAGATCCGGGCTTGCGACCGCGCCGATGCGGCTCTGCAGGCCGCCTTGACGGAGATCTTGAAGTCGCGTGCGGAAATCGCTGGGCTCCGCGAGAGCCTAGTCAACCTGCGCGCGGAGACGGTCGCCCTGCCGGGTCTCGACCCGCGCCCTCCGGAAGGGGGCGGTGCCGAGGCGGCCCAGGCGCCTCGCCTGCGAAGCCCGGTCGCCCAGATCATCGTCGAGGCCTTGGCTGAGGCCGGCGATGCGGGTCTCTCAGGGATGGCCCTCAATCAGATCGTCGCTAGGAAAGGATTCCAAAAAGACACGAGCGAGAAGGTGAAGGTAGTCTTAAAGCGCGCCAATCTCGTCCGCCACGACCGGGCCGCGACGCATTGGTATGCCATCGGAAAAGGCCCGAAGCACATCCCCGGGGAAGGAACGCAAAGTGCGGGCGTCCCCGCGCCCAACGTTACCCGAAAGACCAGGAAGAAGAGCCCCTGAAATGATTGTGCATCGCGCCCTGCACTCGGCCCGTGGCCCGCCATGAGAAAAGGCCCGCGTTGCAAGCAACGCGAGCCCTTTAGGCCTCACCAGCCAAAACTAGCCCTCGCCTCGACGAAAGGTGAGAGGGCCAACCAAGAACGGAGTTCGCGCCGCTTACCAGGCGGTGCGGACATCAAGGAGCCGGGTTGCCCCACCCCATCCATCCTCGTCCAAACAAGGTTTGCCTCGAAGTTTCCCTCGAAAGCCTCCCACGTCCGGCCACCAGACGACACTGGTCACGACCAGTGCGCTGGAATCTGTCTGATAGCACCGCTCGGTCGTAGCCGCAAGCGGGGTGACAGGCTTTTTCCCATCCGTCTCGGCAGGTCGCGGGTCCTTCCACAACCGCGAGAGCCATCATGAGAATGCCCCTCCGATATCGGGACCGCGCGCGCTTGGCGCGCCCCGACCCTGACCAGCTGCGGTTCGATTTCGGGGACCCCGGCCCCGGGGCGGCCCCGCCGCCGCGCCCCGTCATCGACGACGATCCCCACCCCGCGGCGTCCGACCCGGCCGACTGCCTTAAGCGCGAGCCGAAGATGGCCGCCGAGGACCGCCAGCTGTCGCTGTTCTGAAGGCTCGCCGCAGGTCGATCCCCCGTCGAGCCGAGCCGGCGGGACGAGAGGCAAGGGCCGTTCGCGACCACGCCCCCGATACAGGTGATGAGGTCCCGGCGCGGTTCTAGTCGGTCTCTCCGTGAGGACGCCCCGACCAATCCGGGGTGACCGATGCCTACGCCACCGACGATGCGGGAACGGTCGCGGACCGTCCGCATCCGTCGCGGCGATCGCGGTGAAGGACAGTTCATCAGTCGTCGGGTCTGACGCACTGCCTTCGACCAACCGCGTCGAGTGATCCTCGACCACGAACCTAGCCCGACAGAGCCAGCACCACAAGCCGACCGGAACCGTGTTCCGGAGGGACGGGAGAACTTTGTCATGGACCGGTCAACGACATCCTGGACCCCGGACGGCGACGGCGCACCCGGCGGCTCGGGCCACCGCCCGGATGAGCCAGGCGCACCCAAGCCCGTCCGTAAGTCCGACCCTGCGGCGAACCCGTCGCGGCGGAGGATCCGCACGCCGCGCCCGAACCGGGCCGCGACGAGGCCGTGCGTCGACTGCGCCGGCGCGGACGCCGTCGCCGAGGGGTTCGAGACGCTCTTCGGCTCCGAGCCGCTCGACATCCTGGTCGTCGGCGAGGACGGCGCCGCCCGCCGCCCCTGGATCGGCGTGAGCATCGATTGCGCGACCGGCGCCGTCGTCGACGCGCGTCTCGAATTCCACCGCTGAGGGAGACCGTGGCCATGCAGATCCAGACCGCCGTCACGGCGCCCGCCGTCCCGCCTCTCCGCGGTACGGCGGAGCTCCTCAAGCTCACCGATCTCGCCGCCGTCCCGTGCGAGCCGGGGACCAAGGCCTGGCCCGGCACCTCGTTCGTGATGCCCGCGGATCTCGGGCTGGGCTCTTCGCCCCGGTCGCTCCCGCCGGTCCGGCCGCCCCGCGGCTGGGTCCCCGACGTGCTGCGTCACGAGAAGCTGCCCGGCGGCATGACGGTCACCACGGCTGCCTTGGAGACCGCCGGGCTGACGATGCTCCTGTGCGATCCGGACACGCGGCTCGTCGTGCCGTTCGGGCATGTGCTCGGCTACCGCGAGGTCGCCGCCGACGGCACCGTCCTGGAGGGACGCCACCGCCCGGAGGCGGTCGTGCGCCGCCTGGACGGCTCGGCCGTCGCCTACACCTTCATCCACAGCTGGGAGCGGGACGCGGCCGCCCCGGAATGGCCGAGGACGGAGGCTGCCATCCGCGCGGGCTACCGCCGCCTCGGCGTTGGCTTCCGCATGCTGACCGAGCACGTGCTGTTCGCCCGGACGCTCCGGGAGAACCGCGCCCGCATGCTGCGCGAGCGGGCCGGGTGCCAGGATCCCGACGTGGCGCGCGTGCGGGAATCGTTGGCCGGGCATGGGCTGCCGACCACCGTGGCGCGCTTCCACCGACGGGCGCGGCCCTTCCCTGCGCGCCGCCTCGACCGGACCCTCGGCTGCGTCATCGAGCTCGCGCTCGCCGGTGACGTCGCGCTCGACCTCAGGAAGCCCCTGGGACCCGACACGCGGATCGCCCGGGGGAGCCGCACATGAGCGCCGCGACCGCCCCGTCCGGGGAACCCCTGCGCCTGAAGTCTTCCGCGCAGCCGGCGAACCTGGGGCTGTTCCCAGGCGCCCCCGTCGTCCGGGAGGTGAAGAAGCGCAACTACCTGTGCGCCGTCGATGGCGACGGTGGCGACCACAAGGCGCTCGGCGACGCCCCCTTCCGCTCGCTTCTGGAACGTGATCTTCGGACCCTCCTCGGGGCCAATCCCGACATCGCGCACTACGCGGTCGAGCCGCACGAACTCACCTATTTCATCCCGGACGGTCGAGGCGGCCAGGAGAAGCACGTCTACGTCCCGGACGTGGTGTGCCGCTATCGAGCCGGCCCGATCGTCGTGATCGACGCGAAGGCCCTGTTCATCGCCGGGCGGCCGGGCTGGACACGGCGGCAGCCGCACATCGAGGAGGCCTACCGCCTCGACCACGGCGTCGCTTTCCTGACCCTGGACGAGGCCGAGATCCGGGCCGAGCCCCGGCTCTCGAACGCCCAGATCATGGAGCGGCACCGCTACATCGTCCCGGACGCCGTCGCCCTGCTGCGCGTCCGCGACGCCCTCGTGGCGCTCGGCCTGCCGACCACGATTGCGGCCGTGGTCAGGGCCGCCCGGCTGAACGACCGGCCGGGCGAGTGCCGCGCCTACACCGCCGTGATGAACCTGGCGCTGGCGGGCGAGGTCGCGCTCGACCTTGCCCGGCCGCTCTCCTTCCAGGCCGAGATCCGCGAGGTGGTGCCGTGAACGCGCCGTTTTCCGTCCCCTCCGTGCAAACCGCCCATGGGCAGGCGGCGACGCTGCGCTTCGACCTGCGCACCAAGGACATCCTCAACCTCGACGGGCGGACCCACGAGTTCGAGCGCCGCCTCGACGGGCGGCTGCAGTTCCTGCGCGTCGAGGACAAGGACGTGCTGTTCCTCACCGACGAGCAACTCGCCTTCCTGTCGGCGAGGGGCGAGGCGCGGCTCGTCGCCGGCAATTTCCAGTACGGCAAGCCGAGAGGCCCGCTGCCGAACCGCCTCAAGCTCACGAAGGAGCAGGTCGCCGAGGCGGACCGGAAGCTCGATTACGTGAACGCCTGCATCCGGGGCTTCGTCGAGGGCGAGGCGCGGCCCCGCGCGCCCTGGGAGTTCCGACGCTCGAAGCCGGCGCTCGACCCCGTCATCCTGCGGGTGGCGCTGAGCAAGGGCGAGAAGGCGCCGCACTTCACCACGGTGCTCAACTGGTTCGACCTCTGGATGACGCTCGGCGACATCCACGGCAAGGCGTGCCTCGTCGACCGGCACCAGCACAAGGGCAACCGGCGCCGGCCGTTCGGGCATGTGGGCGAGGTCGCGCTGGAGCGCGGCGTCTGGCGCTGGCTCAGCCCGAACATGACCACGGAGGTGGCCTACGCCAAGGTCGTCACCTCGGTCGGGGCCTACAAGCGCACCCTCTCGCGCCATCTCTCGCCGGAGGAACTCGACCAGATCCGGGTCCCGTCGATCCGCACGTTCCAGCGCCGTTGCAAGGACGTCGACAAGTACGTCCGGGATTACTACCGCAAGGGTCCCGAGTACGCGGCGAAGATGCACCGCACCTATGAGGTGCAGCCGCTTCCGGACCGGCCGTACCAGGACGTCGAGGTCGACCACTGCGTACTCGACATCCTGCTCGTCGACGACGACAGCGACGTCGTCCTCGGCCGGCCGGACCTGATTATTTTCCGCTGCCGCAAGACGGGGATGATCGTCGGGGCGTCGCTCGGCTACGAGGCCCCGAGCTTCGCCAGCTTCGTCGCCGGCCTGCGGCACGCGATGTACCCCAAGGACATGTCGCCCTTCCCGGCCGTGCGGATGCCGTGGCCGTGCTTCGGCCGGATCGAAAACCTCTGGGTCGACAATGCTTTGCATTTTATCGGCAAGGACATCGAGGCCGCCGCGCGCGAGCTGAAGATGAACAAGCCGCGGTTCAAGCCGAAGTGCCCCTGGCTCAAGGGCGCCCTCGAAAGATTCTTCGGCTACCTCAACACGGGTCTGATCCACCTGCTCCCGGGCACGACGCTGTCCAACACGGTCAAGCGGCGCGAGCCCGACCCGGAGACCCTGGACTGCGCCAAGATCCGGAAATCGGAGTTCGAGGCGCTGCTGATGTTCTTCATCTGCGACGTCCACAACGTCCACCGGTCGAAGGGCCTGGGCCTCCTGCGCGGCATCGGCGACATCCCGCTCCGGGTCTGGAACCAGGAGGCGGCCCGCCATCCCAGCGGCCCGCTCCCGCCAGTCGACCTGTTCGTCGCCCTGTGCGGCGAGTGGGAGGACCGCACGATCCAGAACGACGGGATCGTCTGGGACCACGTCAAGTACGAATGCCCGGAGCTGATCACGCTCATCACCAACCCGGGGCACCGGAACGCGCGGGAGGACGGCGCGGGCACGCGCTACCGGTGCGTGCGCGACCCGAGCGACATCGGCCGGATCTACGTGATCGACCCGTACGACCAAGACGGGCGCATCATCACGGTGCCGGCGACCCGGGCCCATCGCGCCTATGCCGAGGGGCGCCACCGGCACGTCCACGACCTCGCCGTCGAGAATGCCAGGCGCATGGTCAAGGGCGCGTTCGATTTCGATGCCATGGCCCGGGCGCTCGACCTCCTCGGGGACGCGGCCGCCGCAGCGCGGGCGAAACCGGAGCGCAAGGCCATCCATCGCGGCCTCGCCCGTTTCCTCGACGGCGAGCGCAAGCGGCGCTTCCGCAGCGAGGTGCGCACGGGCACGCCGGCGCTTCCCGCCACCACCGCGGGGCACCTCGATCCCCTGGCCATCGCGCGCCGTCCGAAGGCCGCGACGGCGCCGGAGCCAGGGCCCGATCCCGCTGGGTCGCCCCCGGCCCCGAGGCTCCTCGCCGCCGGCGGGCACCGCGATGCGTCGGTCCCGGCGCCGCCACAGGGCGCCATGGCGTCGGCGGACGGTGCCCCCGGCCCGATGCCGCCTGCCCCGGTCCGGGACGAGCCCGAGGAGGCCTCGTCGGCCATCGTGCCGGCACCGGCGCCGGAGGCCCCCATTCCCGCGTCCGGGGCCCCCGGGCCCGACGACGATCTCGACGAGGAACTCGCGGCCCTCAGGGCCGACAGGAAGTGGAGTACGGGCGATGAGTGAGACCCTCCGGGACGACGAGCGGCTTCGCCGCGCCGAGCGCGCGGCGAAGCCGGCTGCCGAGCGGCAGCTCATCATGAAGAACCTCTTCGTGGGGCACGACCGCTTCGAGACCGCGACCGAGGCGGTCGCGCGGTTCCATCTGCCCGTGAAGGACGGCCTGCCGGACACCGGGTCGCTGTTCGTCCTCGCCGGCGATCCGCGGACGGGCAAGAGCTATGCCCTGAAGCGATATGCCCGCGGATTCCCGGCCGACCTGACCGGCTCCGAGGGAATCGTGCGGCGGGTGGCGTACGTCGACCTGCCTGTCGGCTGCAACAAGGCCGGCTTCGTGACCGCCCTCGCGGGAGTGCTGAACGCCGGCGACGTCACCCGAATGAAGGTCGACGCATTGTTCGGCAACGTGCTGAACGCCTTGGTCAAGCAGAAGGTCGAGCTGGTCCTCCTCGACGAGGTCCAGGAAGCCTTCACCACCGCACGACCAGGCGCGCTGAAGGACTGCCTGGGACTCGTCCGCAAGATCCTCAACCTCGGGACGCTCAACGTCGCCGCCGCAGGGCTCGTCGAGACCTACGGGATCATGGCGGCGGACAAGCAGCTGGAGGGGCGGGGCGGCCTGCCGCACCACATCATGCTGCCCTACTCCTGGGACAGCAAGGAGGAGCGCGCCCTCTTCCGCCTGCTCTGCGCCGAGATCGACGGCCGGCTGCCCTTCGCGGCGAAGTCGGGCCTCGGCTCGCAGTGGTTCGCATCGCGGCTCTACTGGGTGACCGACGGCATCATCGGCCGGCTGAAGGACTTCATCTTCGCGGCCGGGTGCCGGGCGCTCAACGACGGCGCCGAGCGGGTCGAGGTCGGACATTTCGCCGATGCCTGGGACCTCGTCAGGCCGGTCGGGATGACCTTCAACCCGTTCCGCGACGACATCGACCAAGCCCCGGCCCGCGCGACACCGCCCGCTAAGCCGACGCTGCAGCCGAAGGATCCGGCGCAGGGCGCCTTCGTCAAGTGAGGCGGCCGGCATGAGGACCTTCACGGACCTGCACGGGCGCTTCGAGCCTCCGCTCCCCGATTGGGGGCCGCCCCATCCGGGCGAGCCCGCCCACGGCTACGTCGTACGCCTCGGAGCCATGAGCGGGATCGGCAGCGTCGCCGTCCTGCTGAACTCGCACGGGCTGAACGGGCGGGACATCCAGCCCGCCGAGTGCCTGGAGTTCGCGCTGTCCTTCCCGCTCTCGGGAAAAGAGCAGCTGATCCATGCCACCCCCGTGGTCTCCCCGACCTCGGTCGTGATCATGGGCCAGGAAGTCCGGCGGCGGCACTGGCAGATCGGCCTGCGCCGCTTCTGTCCGGCCTGCCTCGCCGAGAGCCCGCATCACCGGGCCTGGTGGGACCTGCCGGCGTTCGCGCGCTGCCCGGACCACGATATCGACATCGTCGACCGCGACGCCTCGGGCCACCCCGTCCCATGGTGGTCGGCGTCGTTCACGCACGCCCCGACCGGCTCGCCGCTGCCGCGGCACGGCGTGCCGCGCCGCACGGTCCCGCGGCCGTCCCTGGAGGGCTACATCCTCGCCCGGCTGGGCGCCGCCGGGCCCCCGGCGGTCCCGCTGCTCGATGGCCTCCCCACCTTGGGCGACGTGCTCGACGCGGTGGAGCTCGTCGGCCGGGTCGCCCTCGGCGGAACCCTGCGGACGCGCCCGGTCGTTGGCGTGACCAAGGGTTTCGGCCTGCCCGCCGTGAACCGGGCCGGGTACGACGTGCTGCGCAAGGGGGAGGACGGGCTCGTCACGCTGCTCCACGCGGTCGCGGCCGCGCGCGCGGCCTTCAAGGACGGGCGCGGCAAGCGCGCGAGCTTCGGCTGGCTCGGCTCGGCCCTGAACGCGGAGAAAGGCTCGCACATCGGGATCCTCGCCGGTTGCATGCGGCGGGTGGCGATCGAGCGGGGCGACTTCTCGCCGTCGACCTGCGAGGCTTGGTACGCGGGCGAGGCGGGCTGGCTGCCGGTCCCGACCCTGGCGGCCGAGCTCGGCCTCACGGAGGAGCGACTTCGCCGCATCTCCGAGGCGCTCGGCATCCACGAGCGCCAGTTCGGAATCGCGCGTGCGCGGTACCGGGCCTTCAGCCCGGAGCAGGCGGAGTCGGTCAGGCGGACGTTGGCCTCATGCCTCGACCGGGACGGGGCCGCCGACGCGCTGGGGCTCCCGCGCGACACGTTCGACGCCCTCGTCTGCGCCGGCGTCATCACCCACTTCGTCAGGATCGGCACGGGTCGCGACCGCGACCGGTTCCGGCCCGAGGACGTGGCCACGCTCGCCGCGCGCCTGCTGCACAAGGTCGAGCCCGCGACCGACGTGCCGGACGGCCACCTGAGGCTGGCCGACCTCAGGCGGACCTGCAAGACCAACCCGGCGCGGTCGGTCGAGGCGATCCTGAAAGGGTATGCGGTCCCGCGGGGAAGGCTCGGACCGACCGTCGGCGACCTCCTGGTCCTCGACCCGCGCCGGGACCGCGGGGGCGGCATGCGGGCCGCGCGCGCGGCCTTGCGGACGCTCCCCGGCCTCAGCCGCTACCAGGCCGCCACCGTGCTCGGATGCAGGGTCGAGACGGTCGACGGCCTGATCGACGGAGGTCACCTGCGGGTGTGCTCCGGGGGGCGCGGCTGGCGCCGGATCGACGAGATATCCCTCGATGGGTTCCGCAGGATCTGGGCCCCCGCGGACATCTATGCCGACATCGCCGGGGCGGTGCGGTCGGGTCACGAGGCCGGTGCCGCGCTGGAGAAGCTCGGCGTCGAGACGCTGCGGGTTGCCCAGAAGGACGGAACCGTCACGCACATGGTCGACCGTGCCGGCGCGCGCTCGATATTGGTGCTGGCCTGCGACCCCGACGACCCGGCGGGCGGCGGCGTGCTCGCGTTCCAGGCCGCGCTGCTCCGCGCGCTCGGGCGGCGGGGAACGTTCAAGCTCGTCGGGCGAAGCCGCGGCCTGACCCTGTCCAGCGCCTCCGGCGACCTCACGATCCGGATCGAGGTCCAACCCGAGCGGGAGGCGGTGGAAGTCGTCCTGACCCGCGGGGGCCGCCCGCCTCGGGAGGTGGCGATCCAGGCCGCGCTCGGCGGACGCCTGCGTTGGCGCGAGGTGGCCGGACGGCTGGAGGTTGCCGACATCGTCGAGGCATCCGAGCTCTCGGCGCCGCGCGCCTGGCCGGACCTGGTTGCCCGTACGGTCGCCAGCACCGAGCTGTTGCGCGCGACCTTCCCGCAGGTCCGGGGAGCCACCGCGCCCGGTGGCGTCAAGGCGGCGCGGCCGGCCTTCCCGGAGACGGATCGATCCGAGCGGCCCGCGACGTGAACCTGCCGTTCGGTCAACCGGCGGTGTCCCGGTCCAAGCCTTCAGGCGCCTGCCGCTCGCTCGGGCGCCCCCGGCCCGACCGCTCCCGAGGGTTCCGGTGAGGCTGCCACCGGACTTGCGTAGAACGGCTTGAACCGGACGTGGTCGGCCAGCGCCGCGGGACGGTAGGGCGCGACCCCGTCGCACTGGACCACGGACGCGAGCCGGTAGCGCTCGTCGACGCTCGGGTGCACCGTGGCGTCGGGCCTGATCTCCCGGTCCCTGACTTCCCAGGTCTTGCCCTCCGCCCAGCGTCGTACCCAACCCGGCACCCACGAGGCCGAGACGCGCGCCGCGATGGCGTCCCGCATGCCGGCCACCTCGCAGTGCTGCACGCCCGCGGCGGACGGGTGCAGGCGTAGCCGCGGGATCCGCATCACCTCGACCGGGTGGCGCGGATCGGCGACGGGCGGCATCCCGTCCACCTTGAGGCCGTCCGGGACGCCGACGGCCTGCTCCAGCATCCACCGGAGCGCGATGTCGGACAGGCGGGATTCGGTCTCCTCGTAGCCGCCGCCGATGTCGGAGTGGTTGCCGGCGAACCAGAACTGCCGGAACTGGTCGGGCGCGCCGGGCGCCCGCGGCGGTCGGACCTCGGTCGGGCCCCACTTCACGCGGTCGAAGTCCTTGCGCCTCTCGTCGATGGCGATTGCCGCGCGGGCGTAGCCGACCTGGGCGCTGAGGAGGCGGTCGAAGTTCTCGCCCTTCCACTCCGCCACGTGGCTCTTCGACCTTCCCGGCCCGGGCCAGTCCACGATGGTCTTGGTCTTCGCCGCGGCGACGCGCCGCCTCACCACCCCTGCGACCGCGACGGAAGCGGCCACGAGGATGCCCGCGGTGATCAGGTCCGCTTTCCAGAAGGGGCCGTCGAACAGGTAGGAGATGCCCCCGACCAGGGCGGAGGTGACGGCGATGGCGATGCCGAGCGGGATGACGGCCGCGGCCGCCAAGCTGGCCTTGATCAGGGTGCGTTTCGGGCCGGCGACGCCGAGCGCGGCTACCGTGTCGAAGGTCCCGATGAAGTAGGGCTCGACGTTGGACTTGCCGCCACCCTCGGGATGTTCAGAGCCGTACCGCGCCCGGAACCGGCGGGCGAGCTCGTGCCGCTCCGCGTCGAAGTCCGCGCGCGGGTGGCCGGCACCGTGCTCCAGCACCGTCTCGACCGCTTCGCGCGCGATGTCCCGCGTCATCTTGCGGAAGCGCAGCAGAGCGCCGCCGGCACCCGTGGCGGGCACCCCGCAGTACATCAGGAGGTTCGCCACGCAGCGGACCGTGTAGGCCCCCCGGCTGAAGCCGATCAGGTAGATGCGGTCGCCCGGCTCGTAGTGGTCGATGATGAAGCGATAGCAGTCCGCGATGTTCGTGGTGATCCCGCGCCCCGAGAGGGAGGCCGCCATCTTCTGCACGAACCGCACGGGCGCCGTCAGCGCCGTGGCGCCGATGTCGGTGCCCAGCCCCGGGTCGTAGAAGGCGACCTGCTCCGCCGGGTCGATGCCGCTCTCGGGCCCGACCTTGCAGACGCGGTACATCTTGTAGACGTTGCTGACTCGCTGCTCGGGGCGGACGCCGCCATCCTGCCCGGTGCCGTCGGAGAAGACCACGATATTCTTGGGCATCCGCCTGCCTCTGGAACGCCGGGGCCCGGGATGGGCGACAGCAGCCTTTGCGTCCCTGGCAGCGATGCCGCCCGGGACGGGGTTTCAGATTTCCGCCCGCGCTTGCGCCTGCCTCAGGCGACGGGGCACGGGGTGTACGGCTCGACCTCGTCGAGGAGGAGGTTCCGGTGGATCTCGCGCCCGGCGCCCTCGACGAGGACCCGGGCCATGGCCGGCAGCTCCGCCTTCGCGCGCAGGTAGTCGTCCAGCGCGATGGGGTTGGTGCTCTCCGGCGCGTCGATGCGCGTCAGCCGGTCACGGCCGATGAGCAGGCCCGCCTGCCCGATGGCGTTGTGCGACTGCGCCTTCATGGCCGCCTGGATGACGCCGCGCCACTGGATCATGCCGCCGGAGGTCTTGTTCGCATCGACCTTGAAAGCGGTCTCCCCGCAGCCGAGGCTGAGCACCTGGATCTGGCCGCGGTCGATGTCGAAGCAGGCGAGCGCGTCGACCACCGCGTTCATCGTCGGGTTGTTCGACCACAGGCCGCCGTCGACCATCACGTAGCCGTTGTTCGCCAGCGCCTCGAAGTAGGTCGGGGCGGCCGCAGTGCTCAGGGCGACCCTGACCATGCGCTCGGATCGGTCCTTCCTGTAGGCGGGGTGGTGGGGCGTCTTGAAGACGAACGGCTCGCCGTGGAACCCCTCGAAGGCGGGGATGCAGAGCCGGGTCCGGGCCTCGCCGAAGGTGGTCTCCCCGAAGATCCGCAGCAGCTCGTCTTCGAGCGGCTTGCGCTCGTAGACGTAGCGGTAGCGCTGGCGCACGAACCGGGTGAGTCGCTCGATCCGCGACGGGGGCGGGAAGATGTTGCCGCCGCGCTCGACGTAGACGTCGCGGATCTCGCGCGCCGTCAGGCCGTGGGCGAGCGCGAGCGCGATGATGCCGCCGGTCGAGGTCCCGGCGATCATGTCGAAGTGCCGGGCGATCGAGCGCCCTTCGAGAAATCGGCCCTCAAGCTCGGCGAGCACCGCGGCCGGGAGGATGCCGCAGATGCCGCCCCCGTCGACGGAGAGGATCCGGAAGGGCCGATCCTTGGGCCACGGCAGGGGCTGCCTGCGGTCCTGCTGGGTGCCGTCGGAGCGGCGCGGGGGAACGTAGCTCATCGTCCGGCTTCCTTGGCGGCGGGGGGTTCGGCGTGCCGCCCGCCCCCGGACCACCGTCCGGTCGCGCGCCAGCCTTCGTAGCAACCGAGCCAGTCGAGGGCCCAGGGAATGGTCGTCTCGGCGATCAGGCTGAACGGGGTCCACTCGCCGATCTCGTGGTCGAACAGGCACAGGACCGGGTCGCCGGCCCGGTCGACGTAGACGTGCGGCAGCGTGCCCTCGCCGTCCCCGGGGCGGCGCCGGAGGACCGGCGAGATCACCCGGACCTCGGGCTGCTGCCGCAGGGGGGCGATCCGCTCGATGACGAGGGGGACCTGGTACGAGACCCGCACCTCGTAGGCGAGCATGAAGGGCTTGAGCGTGCCGAGCCAGGTCGCCGCCCGCTCGGAGCGCTCGACGAGCCTGAACGACGGCCATGACGCCCGGATGGCCCGGTCCTGGTCGGCGATGGAGGGGAAGACGCTCACCACCGGCGCCCCCCGCGGAAGGTGTGGGCGCTCGCCCGGGCCGGTGCCGCGGCGGCCGCGCCGCCGACGCCGACCAGCGCCGGGCGGCTCGGGACGTAGAGGCCGCCCCGCGGCGTGTAGGCGTGGAGCCCGGACTGGACCGCCCGGCCGGTCCGGTCGTTGAACCGGCGGACCGAGGTCGAGACGACGTGGCCGCCGAAGCGCTCCCGCAGCCAGTCCTGGATGTCCTCCAGGCTCGAACCGTGCTGCTTGATCCACGCGAGGCCGTCCGCGAGGTCCGTGAGCTTGGCGGCGTACGCGTCCTGCTGGGCGAGGTTCTCCGGCCAGCGGTCGGTGAAGCAATCCTCCGCGTGAACGGGGTTGACGACCCTGATGGGCTCGCGGCGGACGCTGGCCGCCCGCAGGGCGCTCGCCACCGAGCGGGCGAGGCGGATCACCATGTCGGCGAGCGGCAGGCCCGGATGCGAGGCCTGCCCCGCGAAGCAGGAGAGCATCACCGAGGGCGGGATGCGCCCCGTGGCCCCGGCGTAGGCCACGTTGCGGTGGCGCTTGAGCAGCTGCAGGGCGACGGTCGCCACCGCCTTCACGATGATGGGCACCTGGTCGAGGATCTCGTCGACCTCGGCGTCCGCCCGCACCTCCATGCCGTAGGCCTCGTGCAGCCGCTTGTTGAAGGCGGCCGCGAACCGGCGCTCCAGCGGCGTGCGCGCCCGGTACCACTCGGCGAAGCCGTATGCGTTCATCGGCACGTGGAAGTGCTCGGACACGGGCTTGTCCGGGTGGGCGTGGAAGATGTGGCTGACCCGCTCCGCGCCGTGTCCCAGGCGCACCGCCGGGGTCACGTCGACGTGCATCCGGTCGGCGTAGCGGACGGTCACGCACCGAGTCTGGCGCTCGACCTTCTGACCGGTCGGATATCCTTCCAGCGAGCGGTACAGCAGGTCGAGAACCGCGTCCGGCCCGGAATGCGGATCGAGATCTAGCGCCGCGACGATGTCGAGATCGTACTCGTCGTCCGTGCCGCGCGTCGACGTCGTCGCGTCGATGGCCATGCTGCCCTGCGGGTAGAAGCGCAGGATGCGCCCGTTCAGCGGGCTGCCGGGACGTTCCGCGAAGTCGCGGATGGCCTCGTAGCGGCCGCCTGCCTTCGCGTGCAGGCCGGGCGGCAGCTGCACCGAGATGGCGATGTCGGCCATGACCGCGTCGAGCGCGCTGGCGAAGGGGTCGAGGCCGGGGGGGTGTCGGAAGTGGTTCATGGGGTCGCTCCTTGGCTGGACGCTCGTCAAGGTTGAAAACCCCTGCGTCCGTGGCATCCTGCCGAGGTATGCCGGCCAAGCTCGCGTCTCAGAATTTGGCCGGCGCGGATTCTGAAAATCGCGGGCGGGGGGCATAGGGGATGTCGGTCGGACGTTTGGCCGGGCGGTCGGCTGCGGAGGCGAGCCGGGGGCGAACGGGTGGGCGATGACCTCAGCCCGGAGGAATTCGGGGCGGCCTACCGCGACCTGTCGCGCGACGACCGCAAGAAACTGGTCGTCATCGCGAAGCGGTTGTGCGGGGGCACCACGCTCAACCCGGGCGACCTCCTGAACGAGGCGATCTGCCGGACCCTGCTCGGCACGAGGCAGTGCGGCCGGGAGCTGAACATCGTCGCCTACCTCGTGGGCGTGATGCGCAGCCTCGTCTCGCACGAGCGGGAGAGGCAGAAGCGGTCGGTCACGACCGACGACGCGGAGGAGGTCGACGCCCACATGCGCGCCCGGCTTGGCGAGAAGCCGAGGGCCGGTAGCGCGGAGGACGCCATCATCGACACCCAGGAGAGGGTGAGGATCATCGCGGAGGTGTTCGAGATGTTCCAGGACCAGCCGGAGGAGCTCGCGGTGCTGGAAGCCCTCAGGGACGAGCTCGCCGGCAAGGCGCTGAGGGAGCGCACCGGGCTGGCACAGGGCGATCTCGACTACGCGAAAAAGCGCATCAGGAAGGCGCTCTCCCTCCGCTACCCGAAAGGATGGAGATCATGAACCGAGAGATGACCAAGGACGAGAGGTTCCTGGACGCCCTGGATGACCTCTACATCGAGGGGATCCTGGCGGCCTCTCCCGAGGAGCTCAAGGCGGAGCTGCTCGCCATCGGGGAGGACTCGGACACACTCGTCGCCATTGCGGACGCCGCTTTCGAGCGCGCCCACGCCGCCTGCGCCGCCGACGCGTGCCCTGCCCCAACCGCTGCCCCACCGGCCGCGTCGACGACCGAAGGCGGGATCGACCCCTTCGCCGCACGGGCCGACGGAGGATTGCGCGGGGTGGCGCGCCGCTTCGGCTGCAACCTGAACTTCCTCGGGCGGCTCAAGGACCGGCTCATCCGCGTCGAGGATCTGAGCGCCGGTTTCCTGGCACGTCTGGCCGAGGCGCTCGGGACCGGCGCGGACGAGCTTGCCCGCTTCCTCGCGGGGCCCGCGCGGGTGCCCGTGGCCGCGCGGTTCAAGTCGGACGGCAAGCCGGAGGCCGTCGAGAAGCAATCGCTGGCCGAGGCGATCGAGAGCTCGGGGTTGAGCGACGAGCAGAAGCGGTACCTGGCATCGCTCTAGGAAGGACATCGCCGCCGTGGACGCGTTCGAGGTTGTCAGGGCGAGGGCGGCGCAGGTCCACGCGGCGGCGGTCGAGGGCGGCGCCGATCCGTTCCGCCCCCTGGATCTCGTGGTCGCGGCCATCGACGCCCACGAGATCGATCTCAGCTGGTTGCGCCCCGGCGATGCCTACCTTCGCGGCGGGCGCGGCCTCTACGACCCGAGCCTCCCGGCCATCGCCTGCGAGGATCGCGGGGACCCGACGGCCAAGGCGTTGCTCGCGGGGCACGAGCTCGGACACGCCGTCCTGCACGATCCCGATGACGTCATCGTCGACGGCGACATCGACCCGAGCCGCGCCGTGGAGGCCGCCGCCACGGGCGTGGAGAAGGTCGAGGGTTACGGCCGGCGCGAGCGTCGGGAGTTGCAGGCCGACCTGTTCGCCCGCGAGCTGGTCCTGCCGCGGGCCTCGGCGCGCCGCCTCTTCCTGGAGGATGGGCACGGTGCCGAGGACATCGTCCGCCTCACCGGGCTGCCCCAAGCCCTCGTCTTCCAGCAGTTGGCCGATTGCCTGCTGCTGCCGGAGCACCGGCCGCGTGCCGAGCCCGGTGCCGGGGCCGGGCGTCCGCTCGACGACAGCCAGCGGGCCGCCGCCTTCCACGAGGGTACTCCGTTCCTGCTGCAGGCGGGTCCCGGTACGGGGAAGACGCGCACGCTGGTCAGCCGCATCGAACGGCTCCTCGACCGGGGCGCGACCGCATCCGAGATCCTCGTCCTCACCTTCTCGAACAAGGCGGCGGGCGAACTCGTCGAGCGGTTGACCGCTCGCCTGCCCGAGGCGGCCGCCGCGGCCTGGATCGGCACGTTCCACGGCTTCGGCCTCGACGTCCTGCGGCAGTTCCACGACCGCGAAGGGCTGCCCGACGACCCGCGGCTCGTGGACAAGGCCGACGCCATCGGCATGCTCGAAGATCTCGTTCCGCGGCTGCCGCTCCATCACTTCCGGAACCTGCACGACCCCACGCTCGAACTGAGCGACATCCTCGCCGCGGTGTCGCGGGCGAAGGACGAACTCACGCTTCCGGACGCGTACATGGCCCTCGCCGAGCGGATGGCTGAACGGGCCGGCGACGACGGGGAGGCCCGGCTGCGCGCCGAGAAGGCCATCGAGGTCGCGGCGGTCTACCGCGTCTACGACGCCGAGATGCGGCGGCTCGGCCGGCTCGACTTCGGCGACCTCGTCATGCGGCCGACGCTCCTGCTGGAGCGGGACCGCGGCGCCCTGGACATCCTGCGCGCCAAGCACCGCCACATCCTCGTCGACGAGTACCAGGACGTGAACCGGGCGAGCGTCAGGCTGCTCAAGGCATTGGCGGGCGGAGGCGAGCGGCTCTGGGTCGTCGGCGACTCCCGCCAATCGATCTATCGGTTCCGCGGCGCCTGCTCGGCCAACATGACGGCCTTCGAGGCCGATTTTCCCGGGCGCCGGATCGGGCGCCTGACGGTGAACTACCGCTCGTCGGCGGAGGTCGTCGCGGCGTTCTCGGCCTTCGCGACCGACATGGCGGCCTCGCGCGGCGTCCTCCCGCTCGACCTCACCGCCCACGCGGGTGCCTCCCACGCGCACCCCGAGACGCGCACGGTCGAACGCCCGGAGGACGAGGCCGCCGCGGTCGCCGCCCGCATCCTCGAACTTCGGCAGGTTCACGGCGTGGACTTCCGGGACCAGGCCGTCCTGTGCCGAGGCAACGCCCGCCTGGCCGCGGTCGCGGCGGCGCTCGAACGGCGCGACGTTCCCGTGCTGTTTCTCGGCACCCTGTTCGAGCGGGACGAGATCCGCGACCTGCTCGCCGTCCTGGCGCTGCTGGTCGATCCCAAGGCCGGCACCCTGGCCCGGGTCGCGCGCATGCCGCGGTACGCGATGCCGCTCGAAGACGTCGGTCGTCTCCATCGCGTCCTCGCGCGGCGCGAGGAGCCGATGGCATGGGCGACGGAATCGGCGGCCCCGCTCGGCGCCCCGGCGGCGGCGGCGCTGGCGAACCTCCGCGCCGACCTTCAGGGCCTGGGCGCGGCCAGCCACCCCTGGGAGGCGCTCTGCCGCCTGCTGTTCGATCGCCGGCACCTGCTGCCCGATCCCCGCCCGCCGCTTCGGACCCGGGACCGGATGCGGATGGTGGCCCTCTGGCAGTTCCTCGCGTTCTGCCGCGAGCTGCCGCCGGGCCAGGGGCTCCCGATCCAACGCCTGCTGGACCGCACGAGGCGGTTGGTCCTCCTGTCCGAGGAGCGGGATCTCCGCCAGATGCCCGCGGCCGCGGCCGCGATGGACGGGGTCAGCCTGATGACCGTCCACGCCAGTAAGGGCCTGGAGTTCGAGGCCGTGCACATCCCCGGTATGGTGGGTCAGGGATTTCCGAGCGGCGGCCGGACCCCGCGCTGCCCGCCCCCGGACGGGCTCGTCGCCGGCGCCGAGGGCTTGTCGGGAGTGGACGCGATCCGGCGCGGGCATGCCGAGGAGGAGGAATGCCTCTTCTTCGTCGCGGCTTCCCGGGCGCGCCGCCACCTCACCCTCCTCGCGGCGCGCCGCAAGGCGAACGGAAGCGGGCGCCCGCTCTCGCCCTTCCTCGACAAGGTCGCCGAGGTCGTGCGGGACGTGCCCGATCCGCCGTTGCACCTGCGCGAGGCGCCCGAGCCCGACCGTCACCGGATCGGCGTCGCGTGGGAGGGGCCGCCCTCCTTCACCGCCGAGCAGATCTCACTCTACGACCGGTGTCCCCGCCGCTTCTTTTACACGCACGTGCTGGGCGCGGCCGGCGGTCGCCGCTCGACCCCCTTCGTCAGGATGCACGACGTGGTGCACGAGGTCCTGCGCTGGCTCAGGGAGGACGCGCGGAATTGGGGCCTCCCGCTTGAGGCGGTGCGGGCGTGCTTCGACGCGGTCTGGTCAGAGAAGGGGCCGACCGAGGGATATGCCGAGGAGCTCAGACGGATGGGGTTCGAACTGGTGGAGGCGCTCATGCGAACCCGGGAAGGACATGTCCCCGGGCTGCGCGAGCCCGTCGCCATCGATCTCGGCGGCCTCGGCCTCGTCGTGTTGCCCGACGAGGTGCGCGGCGATGGGGCTGCCACGGTCTACCGAAGGGTGCGGACCGGCCGGAGGAGGAAGGAAGAGGAGGACGACCTCGTCTACGCCGCCTATCTCATGGCGGCCGGCCTGCGCCACGGCCCGGGTGCGCGGGTCGAGGCCATCCACCTGAGCGGGGACGGCGTGATGGACATCCCGCTGACCCAGAGGAAGCGAACGAACCGCGAGCGCAAGCTGCGACTGATCGCGGAGGGTATCCTCGCGGGCGACTTCCCCCCGGAACCCGACGAGAGGGCCTGCCCGCGGTGCCCGCACTACGTGACCTGCGGGCCCGTGCCGGCGGGCATCCTCGCGGCTCACCGTCCCGATGAGGCGTAGCCGACGGCTGGACAAGGTCGTGATTACGCTGCGGACGATGCCGCGGCCGCCTGCGTCGGGCTCGGCTGAGGTGCTTGATATGAAAACCATGAGCCGTGGCAGTTATTTGACTGGTAAAGTGCCGACCGCACGCCACGACGTACCCGATCAGCCGTCACCTGAGCTGCGACTTGGCGGCACCATTCGTCTGAACCGCGGTCAGACCAGATCGGCTTGATCGCATGAGGAGCCGTTTCCGACTTATTTCAAACCTGCGGAGGGGCCGCTTGCCGAAGGCGTGATCGTCCCTGGCTAACCCCGAAGGCCGGAAGCGGAGTGCCCGCTTCGGAGAAGGCCCGCTGCAATGCCGGACGGGCTCCTACCGACCCAACTGCGCCGTAGAAGCAGTCCGACGTCGTTCTCGAAAGCAGACATCGAAACTGGGCTCGCGCCGCCAAGGTACTCTTATGAGTGTTCGCCTTCCGAACTAGCGCCCCCCACTCGATCAATCCACAGTCTGCATCTGGACGACACTGCCGAGTTCACCGGGCTTGCCCGAGACCACCACGAGGTAGCGCCGGCTAGCGCCGGCATCCGTGCGGGTGACCTGTCGGATCGGGCCGATCGCGTTGACGATGGCCGCGCCGGCCGGGTTGGTCATGAAGGCGGCGAGCGGCTCCAGGCCGGTCGCTCCCTTCGGATTGGCGGCGAGCGCCAGCACGAAGGGCATTTTCGCGGGCAGTCCTGTGACCGCGGCCTGTAGCGTTTGCAGCACGCCTTGGTCGAACAGGGTGACCTGCGTCGCCGGCTTGTCATCGGAACCGGTGAGCGTCAGCGCGCTGGTCTTGCCGGCAGCACCCAGCGGCTGGAGGTTCTGCTTTCCGTCGCCCTCCGGCACGGCGTTCGGGACGTAGGCGACGCCCTGCGGACCCTGCCCGATCGGCACCTCAGCGATCACCGTGTTCGACGCCGTGTCGATCACCGCCGCCATGTCGGCGTTCTCCAGGCCGACATAGACGCGGCTGCCGTCGCCCGAGGGCCAGAGCCCGTGCGGCAGGGCGCCGGTCGCGATGGTGGCGACCTGAGAGAAGTCGTCGGTGCGGAACACCTTGAGCTGGTTCAGGCCGCCGATCGTCACGTAGGCGAACTGGCCGGCCTTGGTCGAGACGATGTTGACGTGGTTGGTGATCGGCCCGGTCTCGATCGTCTTCAGCGGCGCGAAGGGCGGACGCGCCGAAAACACTTGGGTGCGGCCGACATCCTTAAGGGTGAACCACACCTGCTTGCCGTCCGGCGTCGCGGCGATGTCGGGGCAGAACGGGCTCTCTTGCTTCACGCGGCCGACGATGGTGTGGGTCTTGGTGTCGATGACGACGGTCTCGGGGCTGAAGCTGGAGCAGACGTAGCCGTAGGCGCCGTCCGGCGAGAAGATCGTCATGCCGGGCCCGTTCGGTACGGTGATCCGGCGGGTCTCCTTGGCGGTGGCGGCATCGAGCACCGCGATATGGTCCTCGCCGCGCACGCTCACCCAAACCTCTCGGCCGTCCGGCGTGAAGAAGGCTTCGTGCGGCGAGCGGCCGACATAGGCGGTGTGGCGGACCGCGTTGGTCGCCGTGTCTATGAAGCTCACGGAGTTCGAACCGATCGAGACCGCGAGCAGGGTCCTGTGGTCCGGCGAGAAGCCCATGCCGTGAACCAGAAGCTGCCCGCGATAGAGCGGGCTCAGGTTCATCGGCGTCGGGTCGCCGAGCCGGATCACCCCGAGCAGGGTGTTGGCGGCGGGATCGACCACCGAGACCGTGTTGGAGAACTGGTCGGAGGTGTAGAACCGATCCTTGCCGCTAACCGGCACGTCCGGGGCGGAAGCTGCGCCCGGGGCCTGCCCGGCGAGCGCCGGGCCGGAGAGCAGCGCGAGGGCGAGGATAGTCAGGGCGGTCTTCATCGGCGGGTCTCCGAGGGCATGGCGGCGGGGGCTGCACTGTGGTCGTGGGAATGGGCCGCACCAGTCGATGGCTGCGGCGCTTTAGGAAGACTGGCGAGCGCACGGCGCATCACATCGATCTCCTGGCCCTGCTCGACGACGATTCCCTGCGCGAGGCGACGCAGGACCGGATCCTTGCCGTAGAGCAGCTCCGCCTTGGCCATCGCGATCGCGCCCTCGTGGTGGGGGATCATCATCGCGGCGAAATCGCGGTCGGGATCGCCCGAGGGCGGGACCATCATGTCGGCGTGCATCCGCGTCATCGACTGCGCCATCATCGCGTCGAACGACGTTGACGACGCGGCCGGAGGCTCGCTGGCGGCCAGCGTCGGGCGCATCATCATCCGGCCGCCGACGAGGCCGCTCGCCATCAGCGCCGACGTCACGGCAAATCCCAGTGCTCCGCGCATGCGGCCTCCTCGCGATCCGGTATCAATGGAAGGGATGCCAGCGGACCGCCTTTATTCCGCGGCGGGGCCGAAAAAGCGTTCGCGCCGATGGGATCGCCTTTTTTCGTGTGTCAGCGGAATAAAGGCGCCCGTTTCGCATCCCTCCCGATGCGGTCATGCTCGACCGCGGGAGACTTCACCCATGCGCAATCTGCTGATCCGCACCGCCTTCGCGGCTATCGCCTTCTCCGCCGTGGCCGCCCAGGCCGCCGCGCCCGCCATGACGGCCGAGACCGCCAAGGGGCCGGCGCTCGTGGATGCCAAGAGCATGACCCTCTACACCTTTGACAAGGACATGGGCGGCAAGTCGATGTGCAACGGCCCCTGCGCCGCCAACTGGCCGGCCCTGACGGCTGCCTCCGGATCGGCGGCCTCCGGCGATTGGACGACGGTGACCCGGGACGACGGCACGATGCAGTGGGCCTACAAGGGCAAGCCGCTCTACACCTTCGCCAAGGACACCAAGCCGGGCGACACCACCGGTGACGGCTTCCTCAACGGTGCGTGGCACATCGCAAAGCCCTGATCGGTGAATGCCCGGATCGGCTCCCTCTGATTGGGACACGTCGTTGGACGAGATCGCCCCCCTGATCGAACCGCAGATCCCGGCCCTGCGGCGCTACGCGGTCGCGCTTCTTCGGGATCGCGAAGCGGCGGACGACCTCGTCCAGGACACCCTGGAGCGGGCATTGTCCGCCTGGTCCGGGCGTCGCCGCGACGGCGACCTGCGGGCGTGGTTGTTCACGATCGAGCGCAACCTGTTCCTCGCCGCCGTCCGACGCCGGGGCCGGCGCGGCGCCGATCTCGGCGCGGAAGCGTTGGAGCAGGTGCCCGATCCGAGCGCCGACCCGGGGGCAGCTTTGGGAGCCCGTGACGTACTCGCAGGGCTCGACACCCTGCCCGAGGAGCAGCGCTCGGTGTTGCTCCTCGTGGCGGTGGAGGACCTGTCCTATGCCGAAGCGGCACAGGTGCTCGGGGTGCCGCTCGGCACGGTGATGTCACGATTGAGCCGGGCGCGCACGCGGATGCGCGGATTTGTGGAGACGGGCCGGACAGGCCTGCTGAGGAGGGTTAAATGAGCGGGGATCCGCGCCCGGTCGGCGAGGACGATCTGCACGGCCTGATCGACGGCCGCCTTGAACCGGAGCGGCAGGCGCTGGTCGAGGCGTGGCTCGTGGGGAACCCCGCGCGTGCGGCTGAAGTCTCGACGGACCGAGTTCTGCGCGAGCGCCTGCGCGCCCGCCTCGCGCCGATCGCCGAGGAGGCGATCCCGGCGCGACTGCGGGTGGCCAACATCCGCTCGCGACACCTGTACCCTGGCGCACGCTGGTTCCCCATGGCGGCTGCGGCCGTGCTCTGCCTCGCGCTCGGCAGTGCCGGCGGCTGGGTTGGCCATGCCCTGCACGGTGTGCCCGCGGCGGCGGCGGTGGCGGAGGCACCGGCGACGCAGGACGCGGTCGCAGCCTTCCGCACCTTCGTGGTCGAGGCGGTGCATCCGGTGGAGGTGCGCGCCGACGAGAAGCCCCACCTCGTGACGTGGCTCTCGAAGCGTCTCGGTCACGCGGTCGCGGCCCCCGACCTCTCGGCGCAGGGCTTCCGGCTGATGGGCGGGCGCCTGTTGCCGGCCGGCACCGAGCCCGCGGCGATGTTGATGTACGACGACGACCGCGGCACCCGGCTGACGCTCTACAGCCGCGTCGGTGACGGCGACGGCCGCACGCTCTTCCGCTTCGCCCGCGAGGGCGACATCGCTGCCTTCTCCTGGGTCGATGGTGGCATGTCATACGTCGTCACCGGCCGCACCGACGAGGCCCGGCTGCTCTCCGTCGCGCAGGCGGTCGATGCGCACGTCCGCGGCCTCGCGCCGGATCGTCGGCAGCCATGACCCTCGATCAGCTTCGCATCTTCGTGGCGGTGGCCGAGCGACAGCACGTGACGCGGGCCGCCGAGGCGCTGAACCTCGTCCAGTCGGCGGTCAGCACGGCGATCGCCAACATCGAGGGGCGGCACGCGACGAAGCTGTTTCACCGGGTTGGCCGCGGGATCGAGCTGACCGAAGCAGGGCGCGTGTTCCTCGTCGAGGCCCGCGCCGTGCTCGCCCGGGCCGAGGCCGCCGAACTTGTGCTCGCCGACCTCAGCGGCCTACGACGCGGGACGCTGGCGCTTTTTGCCAGCCAGACCATCGCCAGCGACTGGCTGCCTCGCCACCTCGTCGCCTTCCGCCGGGCCTACCCTGAGATCGCTATCCGGTTGGCGGTGGGCAACACCACCGACGCCGCCGACGCGGTGCGCGCGGGGCAGGCCGAACTCGGCTTCGTCGAGGGGGCGCTGGACGACCCGACGCTCGCAAGCACGACCATCGCCCAGGACAAACTCGTCCTCGTGGTCGCCCCAAACCATCCCTTCGCCGGGGCGGCTGCACTCGCACCCGAAGACCTCGCCGGGGCCGACTGGGTGCTGCGCGAAGCGGGATCGGGAACCCGCTCGGCCTTCGAGGCGACCCTGGGTGCGGCCGGCCTTGCCGCGGCCCAGCTCCGGGTCATGCTCGAACTGCCCTCGAACGAGGCAGTGCGCGCCGCCGTCGAGGCCGGGGGCGGGGCCGCCGTCCTGTCCGAGACCGTGGTCGCCGCAGCGCTTCGAACCGGGACCCTGGTGCGGGCGGCGTTCGACTTACCGAGCCGGCCGTTCCGGGTGCTGCGCCACAAGGAGCGCTACCGCAGCCGGGCCGCCGACGCGCTTCTCGACCTGATCGCGACGGCGAACATCAAATGAGCGAGCCCGCGAAACCAGTGCCCCCCGACGACCCGCGGGTGAGGCTCGCCGAGGACCGGACGGTGCTGGCAGCCGAGCGTACGTTCGTGGCGTGGCTTCGAACCGGGCTCGCCTTTCTGGGCGTCGGCTTGGCCGCGCAGCGCTTCCTGCGGGAGGTGCTGGCGGTCTGGCCGCTGAAGGTGCTGTCGCTCACGTTGATCGGCTGCGCGCTTGCCTCGTTCGCCGGCGCCGCATGGCGGGACCGGGCGATCCGGGCGCGTCTCGCCCATGCCGAGATCCCGATGATGCCGCGCATCCTCACCATCGGGATCGCGGCCTTGCTGATCGCGATCTCGGGCCTCGCGGCCACCGCCTTGCTCTGGGCGTGATGATCAGGCCACGGTGACCCGCACCCGGTGCCATGCGGCGCTAAGGTAGCCCTTGTAGTTCCAGGTGTCGTCGGGGGCGGCCGGCTGGGTCTGGCCGGCGGAGTCCCAGGCCCGCACCGCAAGTTCGTGCTCGCCGGCCGTCAGCTCGCGCTCGATCTCCCAGAATGTCCACGCGTAGGGCGCGTCGGCATCGCGGTCGATCCGGGCCTGCGCCCAGCTGCGGCCGCCATCCGTCGAGACGTCGACGCGGGCGACCGCGCGGTCGCTGGCGATGGCATAGCCGCGGATCGCGTGCCGGCCGGCCTTCAACGCCGCGCCGCGGGCGGGCTCGCAGATCGCGCTGTTGAGCGGCATCGCCTCGATGGTGATGCCGTGGGCGGGGTCCGCGGTCTCGGCCGTCACGTCGGGCGGAAACAGCTTGTAGTCGTCGGCCTGCATCGGGTTGTCGGAGGGCCGGTCCTGCACCGTGATCCGGGCGAGCCATTTCGGGCTGCGGATGCCGGCAAATCCCGGCACCACCACGCGCAACGGATGGCCGTGCTCGGGGGCGAGAGGCTCGCCGTTCATCGCGAAGGCAAGCAGCGTCTCGGGCGCCAGCGCCTTGGCGAGAGGGATCGAGGCGCCGAAGCGCGTGTCCGTGTCCGCGATCCGGTCGTGGCTCTCGAAGGCGACGTAGCGCTCTTCATCTGCATCGATGCCGGCCGCGCGCAGCACCTCGGCGAGCCGCACGCCGGTCCATTCCGCGTTGCCGATGGCACCGGGCGCCCACGGGTCACCGGAGACCGGCGCCACCGCCAGCATGTCGGCCCGTCTGTTGCCGGCGCATTGCATCACCGCCGTGACGGTGGCGTGCGCAAAGCGCGCCTTGAGTTCCGCGAGGGAGAGTTCGAGCGGCATGGTGACCATGCCATCTACCGTCAGGCGGTAGCTGTCGGCGTCGAGGTCCGGGATGTCGCCGTGGCTGCGGACGTAGAAGTCGGCCTGTTCGGTGAGGAACGCCGCCCGCAGGCGATCGAGCGGCGGCTCGGCGTTGTAGGGCGCCTTTCCGTGGACGATGAGGCGGTCCTTGCGCTGGAACAGGCGGAGCATGGGGTCTTTGTCCTGCGTACTTGACATGTCGACGACGAGAACGCGCCGGGGGCGATAAGGCCCCCGGCGCGCGTCGCCTCAGGGCTTCATTGTCGAGACCACCGCATTCTTCGCGCGATCGACCACGGCGACGCTGAGATCGCGGTTGAGGACGTAGGCGCGGGCGTTGTCGGCCGAGAACGCGATCGCCTGGCGCGGCTCGTTCAGGCCGGTCACCGTGGCGACAACCTTGAGGGTGCCGGTGTCGATCACTGAGAGTGAGTTGTCCTTGAGGTTGCCGGAATAGACGAAGCGACCGTCCGGTGTCAGTGCGGCTCCGTAGGGGTCCTTGCCCACCTCCACCTCGGAGGTGACTTTGCGGGCGGCGATATCGACCACGCCGATGGTATTGCGGCCGCTGTTGGCGGCAAACAGCGTCTTGCCGTCCTTGGTGATCGAGATGGCGCGCAGCTTGTCGAACCCAGCGATCTCGCCGGTGATCTTGTTGGTGGCGGTATCGACCAACGTGATTTTGTCGCCGAGGAAGTTCGTCACGAACACGGTCTTGCCGTCGGGCGACAGCTTCACGCCCTGGCGCGGCTGCGCGAAGCCGGGAATCACGGCATCTGCCAGCATAGTCTTGGTGTCGAACACGGTCAGCGTGCTCGCGGCCTCGTTGTTGACGTAGAGCTTGCCCCCGTCGGCCGAGAGCACGGTGCCGAAGACCCCGGGCCCGGCGGCGAGAACGCCGGCTTCCTTGCCGGTGGCGGTCTCGTAGACCGTGATCCGGCCGGTGCCGCTGTCGGAGACGTAGAAGCGGGCGCCGTCCGGCGCGAACACGATGTTGCGCGGCGTGACGAAGCCGTCGAGGCGGCGCAGCACCGTGCCCTTGGCGACGTCGTAGACGACGACGGCGCTCTCCTCGCTGTTCGATACAGCGGCGACGGTCCCGGCAGCGTTCAGCGCCAAGGCGTTGTTCTTGATCGCGCCGTCGAAACCAGCGGCGGACCCGGGCTGGCCCTGGGCGAGAAGCAAGGCAGCTCCGGCGAGGAAGGCGCGGAGACTGGTGCGGATATGGGTCATGAAGCGGGTCTCTTGGGCATGCGCGCTCGTTCGGCGGCCGGGGCCAGCCGTGCGGGCGGGTTCGAAATCGGATTGCGTCGTGCGGGACCGGTCCGGCCATGCATCGCCTTAAGGAGATGCCAGCGAGGGCGGTCTATTCCCCGAGGCCGGCGAAAAAACGCGGCGGCCTCGGGATTCGGGAGTTCAGGGGGTCGGCTTCAACGCCGTGAGGTAGTCGACGATGGTCTGCACGTCGGCCTGATCGACCGGAGCCTTGTAGATGTGGACCATCTTGTTCACGGTCTCGGTCCACTGCGCCTTCGTGAGCTTGGGCTGGGTCAACACCATCCCGGCCGAATGGCAGGCGAGGCAGTTGTTGTTGACCGCCTCGGCCCCGGGCCCGTCGGGGAAGATCCGGTCGGAGGTCGGCATCTCGATCGATTGCGAGGTGAAGCGCATCGGCTCGGGAGCCGGGGCGGCGAGCGCCACCAGGGGAGACAGTATGAGCGCGACGCTGAGGGCTGCAGAGCGGATCGGGGTCATGGCTGTTCTCCTCAAGCGGCCTGGAAGGACACGGTTTCTATACCGTTCTGCATGAAGCCGGCCCCGTTCCAGACCCGGTCCGTGGGCTGCGCGACGCCGTTGGTGTTGGTGCAGCGGACCTTCACCGTGTGGGTGCCGGCGGCCAACGCCGGCAGGCTGCCCTCGAAGCGGCGGAAGCTGTAGGGGCCCTCGTCCGCGCCGAGCTGTGCTGGAAACCACGTCGCGCCGCCGTCGCCGGAGAAGTCGACCGCCTTCACCCCGCAATCGCCGCCGAAAGCGATGCCGCGCAACGCCACCGGCGCGCCGGCCGTCACCTTGGCGCCATCCTGCAGGTTGGTGACGAACGAGCGCGGTACCATCTTGTTGATCGGCACCGTCTTGAAGCCGGTCTGGCCGGGCTTGATGTTGGCGCCCGGCACGTCCGGGATGCGGTAGGCGGTCTTCATCCAGTACTGGTCGTCGGGCTTGTCCAGCACCTCGATCTCCGACAACATCTTGACCCAGTAGGTCGAGTACCAGCCCGGCACCACGAGGCGAAGCGGGAAGCCGTTGAGAAGCGGCAATTGCTCGCCGTTCATCGCGTAGGCGATCATCACCTCACCGTCGTTGGCGTGGTCGAGATCGAGCGACTTCTTGAAGTCCGGCGCGTCGTCCACGACCGGCTCATCGAGGCCGCTGAAGCGCACCTGCACGGCACCGGCCTTCACCCCGGCCTTTTCGAGCACGTCCTTGAGGCGCACCCCGGTCCAGCGGGCGTTTCCCATCGAGCCGTTGGCCCATTGCGCGCCGGGAACCCGCGGCTCGAACAGCCCGCGGGAGTTGCCCGAGCACTGGTTGACCGCGGCGATCTCGAAGCGCGGCAGGCCGGCGATGGCATCGAGGGAGAGCGAGAGCTCCTTCTCGACATGACCGTGGACCTTGAGACGGAAGGTGCCGGCATCAACCTCGGTTGGGATCGAGGCCCAGTGCCAGCGCACGTAGAAGCGGTCGTTGGGGGTGAACACGCCCTCATCGAACACCGCAAACGGCGTCTCCAGCAGCGGCGGATGGGTACGCTGGAGGATCATCTCGCCCTTGCCGGGAAAGGCCGTCGTGAGATCCCGCACATCCGGGCCGCCGGGTAGCGGCAGCTTCACCGAGCCCGCGGCCCAGGCCGGCATCGCGGCGGCAAGGCTGCCGAGCCCGAGCCCGCCCAACAGGAGGCGGCGGTTCGTCGGTCTTTCCAATCCGTGCATCGTCTCTCCCTTCAAAGTTCGTCGGCGTCGATGCGTTCGAGGGCACCGGACCCGTGGCGATTCCTTGCGACTAGGGAGATGCTACGGGATGCGTTTAATTCCCACCAACGGTCTTTCGCGATGCGAACGATCTCCCAATGCGATGATTTGAGAATTTTGGATCTCCGCGCCGGTGGTGCCAGATATCGTCTCGACGTCAGACCGCCGGTGCTTCGACAGGCGCGGTCCTGCGACACCCGAACAAGGCGTGACGCTCGGCGAAACCGCGAAGGGCGACAATGCCGAGCGGTTCGAGGGCATGCGCCAGGCCGTGGAGGAAGGTGTCGGTGGCGATCAGCGGCGTGTCGTAGGTCTTGCACAGGCGCTCGACGCGAGCGAGCACGTTGAGATCGCGGCCGATCGCCGTGAAGTCGACCCGGTCGCCGCCGCCGATATTGCCGTAGGCGACCTCCCCAACATGAAGTGCGACGCCGACCTCAAAGGCAGCCCTGTCACCGTCGCGCAGGGTCGCAAGCGCATCGAGTGCGGCCTCGGCGGCACGCAAGGCGGCACGGCGCGCCTCGGCCTCGTCGCGATCGGCATCGAACACGGCCAGCAGCCCGTCACCAATATACTTTAGCACCTCGCCGCCTTCCGCCTCGACGGCCGGCACGATGGCATCGAACATCCGGTTGAGGGCGGCCACGACATGGTCGGGGCTTTGCCGGTCGGACAGTTCACCGAACCCGCGCAGATCGGTCAGCATCATCGCGGCCCGCATGAGGCGTACGTCGCCGCGCCGCACTGTGCCGGCCAGGATTTGCCGCGCCGGGTCGCGCCCGACATAGGCGCTCAGGACCGCGCCAAGCATGTCGTCGAGCGCCTTGATTTCGAACAGCAGCGAGAACGGCTCGACCAGCGCTAGCAACGTCTCGATCTCGATCGGCGTGAAGCCGCCCGGTCTCGCCGTGGCCCAGGAGGCGGCACCCATGCGTCCACGCGCGGCATGCAGCGGCGCGATGAGGTAGTCGGTCAGACCCTCGTTGCGAAGCTCGCCAAGCACGGGAAACGGCAGCGGCCCATCCCCGTCGAGACGGCATTGGAGTGGGGTCCGCGTCTCGACCACGTGCTCGACGGTGTTGCCGTGGAAGGTCGGCGTGCCCTCGATGCCGTGGCGGCGACGCAGGGCTAGGCTCGACGTTCCTGGATGCCAGACGCGCATCACCCACCGGAACGACGGATGCAGGGTCGGCGCGTGGGTGGTGGCGCGGGCCAGCGGCAGGCCAAGCCCCGAGAGGCACGCACTGAACCCATCGAGAAGGGCTGCCGCGTCCACCGCTTCGCGACCCGGCCCCATCAACCATCCCGTCGCCTGCGCGACTGCCTCGGATGAAGATTGGGACGAACGTGTCACGGCAATTCTTCCATCAAGGGGTCGGATCGATGCCATAGCGTGGATCAGACGAGGCCGAGCACATGGATCAGGCCGAGGCTGACGGCGCCGAGGGCAAGGAGCGAGGCGACCACAGCGAGGGTCACCCGCGCCCCGGCCTTGGCGACGCTGCGCACGTCGACCCCGAGGCCGAGTGCCGCCATCGAGACTACGGTCAGCACGTTGGCGGTCTCCGACATCGGCGCGAGCGCGACTTGCGGGATCAGCCCGGCCGAGCGGAGTCCCGCGAGCGCCAGGAAGGCGAGGATGAACCACGGCACCAGGCGGTGGATCGCGAGGCCGCCGGGGGCCGGGCGGTCGCCGGTTGTGACGCCGGGGGCGGCCTCGTCGGTCTCCTCGCGCAGCCGGCTCGCGCCGAGGGAGAGCATCAGAACGACCGGCCCGAGCATCAGCACCCGGACGAGCTTCACCAGGGTTCCGACCTGGACGCTGAGCGCCGCGACCGGCGCGGTGGCGGCGAGGACCTGCGGCACGGCGTAGACGGTGAGGCCGGCGAGCACGCCGTACTGCATCGGCGACAGGCCGAGCAGCGGCACCAGCAGCGGCAGGCCGAGCACCACCAGCACGCCCAGCACCGCGGTGAAGGCGATGGAGGCGGCGACGTCCTCGCCGTCGGCGCCGATCACCGGGGCGGTGGCGGCGATCGCCGAGTTGCCGCAGATCGAGTTGCCGCAGGCGACGAGGATCGCCATGCGCGAATGCAGTCCGAGCGCCCGGCCGATGCCGTAGCTCGACAGGATCGCGACCACGACGACGCCCGCGATGCCGAAGAGCAGGCCCGGGCCGGCGGCGAGGATCGTCGCGAGGCTGAGCGACGCGCCTAGCATTACGACCGCGATCTCCAGCACGGTCTTGGCCCCGAAGGCGATGCCGGGAAAGAAACGCTGCGACGGGGTCCAGGCGGTGCGGATCGCGCTCCCGAGGAGGATCGCCAGCACCAGGGCTTCGAGCCAAGCGCGACCGAACAGGTGCGTCTCGACGGCTTCGAAGCCGACCGCTGCGGCGGTAACTGCCACGCAGAGGCCCAGTCCTGGAAGGATGGCTCTCGTGCCGGCCAGGGCACGCATCGATCGAGGGTGGGAGACAAGTCTGGGGGCGGACATGGGTGGCTCCGATGTGATGCCGGAGAATCCCACTTCCCTTTCATTCACTCCAACGGAATGATTAGATAATTCCAATCACTTAATTAGATCAAATGGGGATCCCTTCGAAGCGTGAGGCGACCCATTCTTGGGGGCCTACAGGCGGATTCAACCGTCGATCCAGCGGGCCTCGATCGTCGTGTCCGCAGCAAACTCATAGATCCTGACGGAGCCCGTCGCGAGTTCGAGTTGCTCGACCTCCGCCGGGCTGAGGTCGTCGAGCGCCATAACGAGCGCCCGCAGGCAATTACCGTGGGCGACGACGAGCACGTCCCCGCCCATGACCGCCGGTAGGATGGATCGGAGGTAGCATGGCACGATGCGGGCGACGGTATCGCGCAGGCTCTCACCGTTCGGCGGCGCCTCGGCGTAGGAGCGCCGCCAGGTCTCGATCCGCTCCGCCCCCCAGCGCGCATCGGCGGCGGTCTTGTCGAGCCCGCTGAGGTCGCCGTAGTCTCGCTCGTCGAGCGCGGCGAAGCGTTGAGGGATTAATCCGGGTTGCCCGAGCGTATCGAGGATAAGCCGGCCGCTCACGACGGCCCGCGTCAGCGTCGAGGTGAAGGCATCGGAAAAGCGCCAGCTGCGCTCGGCCAAACGCCGCCCGGCTGCCACGGCTTCTATCCGACCCTGCTCGGTCAAGGGCGAGTCCAGCAATCCCGTGAACAGACCGGATCGGTTGGCTACGCTCTGGCCATGCCGGACCAGCACGAGACGTCGCGTGATTGGGGCTTTGCGATCGTGAATCACTCTGTCTCCCAAGGCAACGCACTTTCGCGTCGGTCGCATCGCCTCTGATGAAAACGGCATCCGGCTTTAACGAACTTCGACCCTGAGATGGGTTGGACCGTCCATCCGGAGACGGCGATTCATCCTAGGTCCGCTTTAGAACGTCTTGCGACCGAAAGCAGCCAAGCTGCTTCCCACCCATGCCAGCCCTAGGGATAGCTCACGTAGCATCTCGAACGTAGCGCGCCCCTACACCATCGCGGAGTGCATGGAGGTTATGGCCTGAACCGACCGGCGGAAGCGTAGAGGCTTGGGACCGCGGACTTGATCCTTGATGCGGCCCTCTCAACCGTCGCCGGAAACGAGCTTCTGCGCGGTCTTCCCGAAGGTGCAGACAAGCACCACCCCCCAAAGGCATCGAGGTGACACTGACGGCATCCCCCGCGTTAGGTCTATTCGACCGACCTACGGCGTGAACTCGTCATCCGCCCATCAGGTGACGTCGCGGACCAAGCCTGAAGTCCCGGGCTCCGGTCTGGCGCCTTCTGCCGGCTTTAGACCCGCGGGGCATCCGCTTGTCGCCTAGTGCGGTGCCGGCGCCCGGGCGTGAGCCGTCGCCAGCCAGCTGCGCAGCGCGTCCGGGTTGATCCACTCCGCCTCCATGGCCGCGGTGAGAGCCGAAGCTTAAGCGCTGGCAGCCATTTGACAGGAAAAGGAGCGACCGTACGTCACCATCGACCTTATCGACCGCCACCTTCACCACGACCGGGCGCCACCATTGGCCCGACATAGTTTTGCCTTTCCCGGTGGCCGGTTCGCCGGGAAACCCGTGATGTCGCGGGGGGCGAGCCGTGGCACTCACAGGGCCTAACCGCCAACCCCGGACGATGCCACGAATTTGCTGCCCGGGTTATGGAGCGGTCGGGGTGGCCGACGGAGAAGAGGTGGTTGTGACGCTGTCGACGGGCCTCCGTCAGCTGACCCAGCTCACCGAGCGGATGCGAGGGAAGGAAAGCCCGACGTCCCGTCGGCGTGGAAGCAAGGTCGGTGGCGTGCCGGAGGATAGGTGTGCGTGGCTGTCGGGCGCAGTTGCTCGGTGCTGAAACAGTTTTCCATCGAACTTTAATGATTTACACCCATATGGTTTGATCTGCCGCCCGCTGAGATCCGATCTGGCGCCAACAGAGGTTCTATCTTCGAGTTCGGCGGCGTGCTCATCGATGTGCGCCTTGATGCAGGCAGCTGAGCATCCTCGTGGACCGATCTTCGAGCCGTGTAGGCCCAGCCAACCGGGAGTCGGGTGTTTGATGGCGCAGAGGCGTAAAAGTCGGCTCTTTGTTGGCGCGAAGTCGGGCTTAGAGTGCTTGGCGCTGACGCTAAAGGGTTGATATTGTTGAGGGGGTAGTCGCGCGTTATCTGACGTCCTAGACTTCCGTACAGAACTGCGAACACCCTGCCACGGTTGATGCGCTGCTGCCCGTGATGGCTGCCTGCAGGCTGGCCTTGTCGCCGACGATGCGGATTACGTCCGCACTCACCTCGACCTGATCGACGATCGCCTGGAGCCACGCCTTCCGGAACGGGATCTCGCCCGTCGTCACGTTCTCCCGCATCAGCCGGCCGAATGACCCTGACCCAGCAAACTGGTCCACGCTGAGCGCAAGTTTTTCGGGCATCCCGAACCCTGAAGGAGGGAGGATGCCATGCCTCGCAAACGCTTCACGAACGAACAGATCGCCTTTGCCCTGCGGCAGGCGGAGAACGGTGCGACGGTGGACGAGGTCTGCCGGAAGATGGGCGTGTCCGAGCCGACCTTTTATCGCTGGAAGAAGCAGTTCGTCGGCATGGGGGTGCCGGAGATTCGGCGGCTGAAGCAGCTGGAGGATGAGAACGGCAAGCTCAAGCGGCCGGTCGCCGACCTGACGCTGGACCGCTCCATGCTGCAGGACGTCCTCAAGCGAAAGTGGTGAGGCCCGCCGTTCGCCGCGAGGTCGCCGGTCACCTGCAGGTGACCTACGGAATCAGCGAGCGTCGGGCCAGTCAGGCCACCGGCTTTGGCCGTTCGTCCCAGCGTTACAGGAAGCGCTCCGACCCGCAGGTCGCGCTGCGCATGCGGCTGAAGGAGCTCGCTGCTGCACGGGTTCGCTATGGCAACCGGCGGCTGCACATCCTGTTGCAACGGGAGGGATGGGCCGTGAACCACAAGCGAACCTACCGGATCTACCGCGACGAGGGGCTGTCGATCCAATTCAAGCTGCCCAAGCGCAAGCGGTCTTGGCGGTATCGCCAAGGGTGCCTGGCGATCGGTGGACCCAATGAGGTCTGGGCGATGGACTTCGTATCCGACCGCGTCTTCGACGGCCGTCCGTTCCGGATCCTGACGGTCGTCGATTGCCATACGCGAGAGGCGCTCTCGCTCACACCGAGAGCCAACTTCCGCGCCTACCAAGTTACCGAGGCACTCGATGCCTTGGTCAGGCTGCGGGGGTGACCCAAGAGCCTGCGGGCGGATAATGGACCGGAGTTCGCCGGCCGCATGCTCGACCAGTGGGCCTACCTGAACGGGGTCGAGATCGACTTCTCCCGGCCGGGAAAGCCGACCGACAACGCCTACATCGAGTCGTTCAACGGCCGCCTGCGAGCGGAATGCCTGAACGCCTCGTGGTTCCTGTCGCTGGCCGATGCCCGCGAGCGCATCGAGGAATGGAGGTGCCACCACAACGAAGATCGACCCCACACGGCCCTGGGTGGCTTGACGCCCCGAGCCTTCGCCAACCAAGCTGTCATAGCCCGAGAACTTGCATAGGACGTGGACCATAAACCGGGTCAACTCCACACCGACGATGCACTAACTTCAAACCTGGGCCACCAAATGGGGGCAGGCCAGTAGCGCCGGGGATCGGCGTGCGATTCTTGGTGTGGCGCAATCGCGAGACTCGGTGCCTCCGAACATCGCCGGGGTGAGGTCGTCACCGCAAACGCGGCGGCTGATGCCGCCGCGCTCGCGATCAGCCGTGCGGCTTGAACACGACCTTCGTGCAGTTGTCGGTCTTGTCCCGGAACGCGTCGTAGAGCGCCGGCCCTTCCTCCAGGTTGGTGGAGCGGTGGCTGATGATGAAAGACGGGTCGATGTCGCCGTTCTGGATGTGCTCCAGGAGCGGCTTCATGTACCGGACCATGTGGGTCTGGCCGGTCTTCAGGGTCAGGCCCTTGTTCATGAGGATGCCGAGCGCCACCGGTCCGACGGGGCCGGCGAAGACGCCGGGCATCGAGACGTTGCCACCGGGGCGGCAGGCCAGGATCGCCTGGTTGAGCGCGAACGGCCGCTCCAGGCTCACCGTGTGCTCCATGATGGCGGAGGAGACCTTCTGGAGCGTGGTGTCGGCCCCGTGGGACTCCATGCCGACCGCCTCGATCACCGAGTCGGGGCCCAGGCCGTGGGTCATCTCCATGAGCGTGTCCTGCACGTTCTGATGCCCGAGATCGATGGTCTCCGCGCCGGCCTCGCGGGCGAGCGCCAACCGCTCAGGCACGCTGTCGATAGCGATGACGCGCTTGGCACCCAGGAGATAGCAGCACTTCACGGCAAGCACGCCCACCGGCCCGCACCCCCAGATCGCGACCGTATCCTCCGGGCCGATGTCGCAATGCTCGGCTGCCTGGTAGGCGGTGGGAAAGATGTCGCTGAGGAATAGGACCTGCTCGTCGCTGAGCCCCTCGGGCACCACGATGGGGCCGACATCCGCGTAGGGCACGCGCAGATACTCGGCCTGGCCGCCGGCGAAACCGCCGGTGATGTGCGAGAAGCCGAACAGGCCAGCGAGCGGGTAGCCGTAGGTCTGGGCCTGCAGCTTGCCGTTCGGATTGGTCCGCTCGCAGCAGCTCCAATTGCCCCATTTGCATTGCCGGCACTCGCCGCAGCAGATCGTGAACGGCACCACGATACGGTCGCCGACCTTGAGCTTGTGATTGTCGCGCCCGACCTCGATGACCTCGCCCATGGTCTCGTGGCCGAGGATGTCACCGCATTCCATGGTCGGCATGAACCCGCCCATCAGGTGCAGGTCCGAGCCGCAGATCGCGCAGGCGGTGACCTTGATGATCACGTCCCGCCCGTGCTCGATCGTCGGATCGGGCACGGTCTCGCAGGTGATCGTGCCGCGGCTCTGCCAGGTGAGCGCTTTCATTCAAAACATCTCCATCGATTTTTAGGCGTCGATAGATCTAACCGGCGCTTTTGGACAAATGATCCCGGGAAATTACGCGCTGGAGATCCGCTAAATATTTTCCCTCTCCGAACGGATCGATCGGGGCGGCCCAGGGTTTCTCTATTACAGTGCAATATTTCTGCGGCCGTTCGATCACCGCGGCTGCATCCCGTTTTCGGTTCCGGCCGCGCCATCGCCGGCCTGGCTCGCCCCGCGAGCCCGAACCCCGCACCTCAAGGATCGCCTATGCGTCTCACACTCGCCCTCGGGGCCTCCGTCCTCTTGCTCGGTCTCTTGCCGCTGCCGGTCCGGGCCAGTTCCTGCGCCGAGCAGATCGGGACGATCGAACGCCGCCTCGACAGTGCCGGCGCCATCCACGTGGCCGGCCTTCAGGACGGCCACACGATCCGCAGCAGCAAGTCGCCGAAGGCCCTGGCGCAGGCGCCGGCCGGCGCGCCGAGCGACGCGCACATGATCTCGACGGCGGCTCACATCTCCGACGCGCGGCGGCTCATCGGCCGGGCGGTGGACGAGGATCGCGCCGGCCAGCAGCGCGCCTGCGAGCACACGATGACCGAAGCCAAAGGCATGATCGGCGCGCTGCCGTAGAACCGCGTCCCACAACACGCTGCGCGACGCGTCAGCCGTTGCGCTCCCCGCCCAGACGGCATCGCTTCGGATTGATCCGGTTGATCAGGAGCACGGCCTCACCTTTCAGGATCTGATCATGACGCGTCGCTCTCCCGCCCGCCCCTGGCTCGTCCCGACCCTGGTGGGCTCGGTCGCGGCCCTGGGCGCCTCGGCCCTCTACGCGCTGGCGGCGACCCGCAAGGCGGAGCGGCGCACCCCGCCGATCGGCCAGTTCATGACTATCGATGGGCTGCGCCTGCATTACATCGAGCGCGGCCACGGGGAACCGCTGGTCCTGATCCACGGCAACGGTACCCTGATCCAGGATTTCCTGGTGAGCGGCATCGTCGACGATCTCGCCAAGCGCCACCGCGTCATCATCTTCGACCGGCCCGGCTACGGCTACAGCGACCGGCCCCGGGGCCTCTGGACGCCCCGCGCCCACGCCACCCTGTTCGAGAAGGCGCTGGAGCGGCTCGACGTGTCGCGGGCCGTCGTGCTCGGCCATTCCTGGGGCACGCTGGTGGCGGTCGCCCTGGCGCTGCAGGCCCCGCACCTGGTGCGCAGCCTCGTCCTGGCCTCGGGCTACTACTATCCCACACTGCGCGCCGACGTGATCCTCACCGCTCCGGTGGCGATCCCCGGGATTGGCGACCTGATGCGCTACACGGTGTCGCCGTTGGCCGGGCGCCTGATGCTGCCCGCCCTGATCAAGGGGATGTTCGCGCCGGCAGCCGTCTCGGAGCGTTTCGATCACGCCTTCCCGAAGGACATGATGCTGCGCCCGCTGCAGCTGCGTGCCTCGGCGGAGGATGCCGCCACGATGACGCCGGCCGCCGCGGAGCTTCAGCACCATTACCGGGACCTAAGGATCCCCGTCGTGATCATCACGGGCGGGGACGATCAGATCGCCGATGTCGGCCGGCAATCGCAGCGGCTCCATCGGGAACTGCCCGGCAGCACGTTCATGGTCGTCCCCGGCATGGGCCACATGATCCACCACCTCGCGCCCGATCAGGTGATCGCCGCCGTGGCGCGCGCGTCGGAGCCTGCCATTCGGGCGGTCGCCTGAGATCCGGGCCTCGACCGGTGCCGGAGCGCGTCGCGGCCCGGGCCTTGCGTTGCAGGCGCAAGCGCACGGCTCTCCGAGGCGGCAGCACCCGTTTGAGACACGCTGACGCGGGAGCGAGCTTAGATACTATCGTGACGTCTCGGGCCCCCATCAGTGAGGAAACTGTCCGGTCTTGTTGCGGCGCTGCCAATTTCACGGCGTTACTTTCCAGCAGCATGGGAACAGCTCGCGTATTCCCGAGGCGGTCCTTCGATGGCTACATGGCGTTCGGCGTAAACTAGCGCTTCAGGTGTTGTCGCATCCAGCGCGTGGCGTCCTCAAGCGTGTCGAACGTGGGGGCGCGCGCTCCCGCGAGACGGCCTAATCCAACCTCCAGGAACCAACTCCCGCAGCGCGCATGCTCCGGTGCGTCGAGACGGACCAGAACCGCCACGAGCAGCCCGTTGGCCATCACCAGCATGCCGACCTGGTCCGGGCTCGCCGTGTCGACCAAGATGGGCTGGAGAACGACCAGGGTCTCGACGTTGTCCCGGCCTGCCACCTCTACCCTCCCAGAGCGCTGCTGAACCAAGGCACCTGCCGGCGGCCGCTCCAACGCGCGTTCCTGATATGGAGGTAATTGGGATTGAACCCGCAATACGTCTTGAGCTGCTCAACGTCCAAGACTGTGAGGACCCGGCTCTTCAGCGTGATGAGATCGAGCCGGCGCAACTCCTTGATCGTTCGGTTCACGTGAACGTCCGACAGGCCCATCGTGTCGGCAATATCGGTCTGGGTGAACGGGAACAGATAGCTGTTGTCGTTGACGTGCCCCACCGCTTCCAGGCGCAGCAGCAACTCGCAGAACAGATGCGCGATGCGCTGGTCGGCCGGACGGCTGCCGAGGTTGACGAGCCACTCCCGCAGCACGGCCTCATCCACGAGAGCGCACCACATCAAAGCCCGCATCACCCGCGGGTGGCGCGCCGTGATCTCTTCGATGGCTTGCCGTGGGATCTCTACGACCTGACAGGCTGAGACCGTGCCGATATTGTGGTCCATCTGGTCAAGGATGAACACGTTGAGGTCGCAGAAACCCCCGGGCACGAAGTAGGCCATGATCTGGCGATGGCCGTCGGCCAGGACCTTGTAGCGACAGGCATAGCCGCTGAGGATGAGATGGACGTTGCCGGGGACGTCGTTCTCTCGGATCAGGTCCGTTCGAGCCCCCACCTGCCGAACCCGCGAAGCAAACCCGCGCAACGCCTCCCGGTCGGCGTTCGTCAGTTCCTCGAAGCTCTCAAGCTTGCGGATCAGCGCATCTTGCATCGGACCACGGCAGCGAAGGGGGGCCTGCGTCCTTACGTCCAGCTTTCAATAAAAACCTTGTCATATGATGGATATTCGCGGTCTGCCGCAGGCAGGTGACTGGGGCTTTACAACTGTTCGCTTTCGGACGGAGCGAAGCGCAGATGCGGAGCATCCGCCGGATGGAGCTTCAGCATTTGAATGAAGGCGGATCGGCTCGTACGACGAGGTTCGACGGGTGAAGTCGTGATGCGGCCCTCGATCAGAGCGCATCTGATCTGATCAGGCCATACTTAATTTTAGGGCCGGAATGCAAAACATCTCTGATAAGTTTGATATTTGAGATTTTGCCGCTGTTTGACATTGTTCTGTCTGTCATTCGAACTTATGAATGAAGTATGATAGTTTTCCGTTTTGTGCGTTGGCGTAAAAGAATATACCGTCGATGAATATCTGGGCGTTAACGGCAGAGAGATGCGAATGCTCCCGCCTGCGTGAAGACTGAACATACAATGCCGCATTTTTTCTTCGATACCGATGACGGCGATTTCCGCTTTCAGGATGAGGAGGGTTTCGAATTACCGAGCGTTGACGCGGCCCGCATTGAGGCACTTGATGCCCTTCCGGATATGGCACGCAACAAGATCCCAGACCGCGATCGTCACACCTTCGCAGTGCGTGTCCGGAACGAGGGCGGAGCAGTGGTTTACTCCGCCTCGCTCGACTTATTGGGCGCGTGGCACATTCCGCGTGCGGGTACGTAGCGCCCTCTTGAGGGCCGGACGACGGCCTCATCCGGCTAACCCCACGCCCCGGAATGCGATCAGATGGCGGGGTCGGGCGTAGCGGTGCCTCGTTTCCGTACCTGCGCCGGTCCTAGACCTCTTGCTGAGCAAGCCTGCGGCCCAGCCCCCTCAGAAGCGCGGCGGCACAAACGGGGGCCGGGGATGACTTCCAGCATGCTCGAGCCCCCATGAACCCGACTGGCGGGCCGCTCCCAAAGCTCGTGAGTGTCAGAGCAGCGGCCTCACGACCGACCTCGCTCCGTATTATGCGCGTGCCTCTTCGGATCGGTTACGGCGCCGGCTTCCTCTCCTATGCTCTCTGCAAGGTCCGGCAGGTCGAGCAACTCGGTATGTATTTGCCGATAAATTATCCTTCCTTCGAACATCACGATGATGGTGCCCGCAATAACGAGCAGCAAGCCGAGCAATGCGGATCCGGCACTTAAAAATTTCAGGGATTCAACCTCCGGGAAAGATAAAGCGATGCCACCGGATATCAAGGTAAAGATCAATAGAATTGCGGACACCAATCCACATCCTGTCGCCCTGCTCATCAGCTCGCAGCGACGCTTATAGTGCACGATCTGATCTATCATGTTGGATTTTCTGCTCCCAGATAGATCGGACGTTCTATATGTTTCGATTATGTCTCGGTAGCGTTCTACGGCGGCATCGTATCTGGTTTGAAGAAAGCCCACGAAAATCCAGGCCGCGAAAATGAGCGACGCTGCCGGCCCAATCACCTTCAGCACATTTGCGAGATCCAAGTTCATAGGGTTCAGCTGCTCCCATGCCTTGCGACGGCCTGAGACCGCGGAAAGCGTGGGGCGCTCTCCAAACTATCTGAGTTCAATCGCGGACACGGGGTAATGTTCGATCAGCACCTTACGTGAATCTCCGTATCCGCTCGCAGCAGAACCTGGCCTATGACGGCCGGTCTTGATCCCGGCGGTGAACTCGGCGCGCTGGCGAGCAGTAAAATCATTCGTCAAAACGAACAAAATCTAACATTCGATGGAGTTGCCGGGCCAGGAGAGTCCAAAAGGAGTTCGACACATTCGGATCGAGCGGCAGCCATGAATCACCAAGCGGAACTTTCCTCCACTTTCTGGACTGAGCTTGAGCGTACCGTGTCATCCAAGGTTGGTGACGCCCTTAACACGGATGAAATTCCGCACGAATTGCTGATCTCCTACCTGCGCGATTTAGAGGTCCTTGCGCGGACCGCCTGTGATCGCCGACAGACCGTACAAATCATCGCGTCTGGCCGCAGTGTCCTCGGGGACCGAACGGCGGTCGGGCCGCAGGATTGTTCGTTCTCCTACGCACACCTGTGAGCCGATTGAATTTCGGGGCAGCCTGCGGTGCCTAACCCAGATCGGAGACCAAAATGCTCTACCACGAGGTCGCTCGGCTGGCCGATGAGGCGTTTCGGTTGAACGCAAGGATCGCCCAGAACGCCATGCTGCTGACGGTGGCGATGAACTACGCCTGGACGGCAAATCGGCGACAGGAAGTGCGAGGAATCGGAAGAGCAATACAGGACTCCGCGCAGCGCCCAGTGCGATCCAGCCGCCCTAAACGCCGCGGCGCGACGACAGAAGTCGCGGCGCGAGGCCTGCGCGCTCTTTGATGGAGCGAAATACTGATCGTCGGGCGTCGTCGGACCTACTCGAGGCGTTCGACTCATCGACGAGGTCGGCATCGGCCGCCTGCCACTCCGGCAGTCAGATGCAGGACGCGGTCGACACGCTAAAGGCTGAAGTGTCGCTTGGCCGCTTTGGCCAGCCGGTGGGGCTCGCCCCGGTCTACGTCTTCCTGGCAAGCCAAGAGGTGCGCTACGTCACCGGCGAGGTCCATGGCGCGACGGGTGGCAACGGCTCCGCGTAGGTTTGCCGGGGTGGAGGGACGCGGTCTTGCCGCCAGAGGCTATGTTGCGACGATCAAAGGCTTGATGCCGGGGTCGAGCGTTGTCGGCACGGGCCGTTCGGTCAGGACCCGCTCTCGGCATGGCCGGTGGTGAACGGCGCCCTGCGGTCGGAGCGTGAGGCGCTCCGCAGGAACCGGCACCGATGAAGGAGCTTGGCTCACCGAGTCGGTACGGTCGCCGGCCGGGAGAAGCGCATGTCTACCGATACTGAGAAGCACCGCGCCCTGCTGGGCGCCCTCAAGGACGCCCAAGGCAAGGGCGACGGCGCCTTCGAGACGGCTGCCGTCGCAGCCTTCGAACACGTCTTCGAGCACTTGGGCCGCCTGAACGACCATGTCGCGCAGGGCGGCCCCGATGGTGAGGAGCGACGCCTGAAGGACGGGGAATCCGCGACTTTACGATAATTGCGGCCCCATCGGCGAGGCGTTGGCGCTCGGGAGCGCCAACGCCTCTAGCCGCGATCAGGCGTTCTGCGTGGCCGCAGACCGTACGGGAAGGATCCAGTTCGGTCTGACGAAGTGGCAGGTGTACCCGTCTGGCCGCCGCTCCAGGTAATCCTGGTGCTCGGGCTCGGCCTCCCAGAACGGTCCGGCGGGCGCCACCTCGGTCACGACCTTCCCGGGCCACAGGCCGGACGCGTCGACGTCGGCGATGGTATCCTCCGCAACCCGACGCTGGTCGTCGTCGATGTAGTAGATCGCCGAACGGTAGCTCAGCCCGCGGTCGTTGCCTTGGCGGTTCGGCGTCGTCGGGTCGTGGATCTGAAAGAAGAATTCCAGCATGCGCCGGAAGCTCGTCCTGGCCGGGTCGTAGACGATCTCGATCGCTTCAGCATGGGTGCCGTGGTTGCGGTAGGTGGCGTTCGGCACGTCGCCACCGGTGTAGCCGACACGGGTCGACAGCACACCGTCCTGACGTCGGATCAGGTCCTGCATGCCCCAGAAACAGCCGCCTGCCAGCACCGCTCTTTCGCTCGCCATGTTGTCCTCCGTAGGCTCCGCCATGCTCCTAGATAGGGATTCCGTGGGCACTTGCCCCGCGACCCTGTACCCCGCCCCGGTGGAGCCCGCGTCCGGACCTCCTCTTCACCGGTCTGATGATACCCTTGTAGCCGGGCCTCCACCCTTGAATGGCTGATGGGCGTCCGCTGTGGGCCGTGAGGAGGATCAAAGACATCGTCCGCTCCCACGCATTGCTGCCGCAAAGCAGACCGGCGGACATCCACCCATCTGAGACGCTCACGTCGGCTCAACACGCAGGCAGAGGCTGGCCGATAACCGTCGGTTCGCTTCGGGCGCCAACCGCACGGGAGCGGACACTTGAAGCGGTCCTGGCAGGGGCCTCAGGGTACGCCCCATCAACCGGATCGCGGCTTGGATAGACATCCGAAGGCGCGACGCGGCAGCGCCTCGCGAGTCGCCCGATCACAGGCCCTGATCGCGTCGCAACTGGACCCGGCCCCTACTGGCTCGCTCGATGCGCTGCCTCGACGGAGAGCGTTCTACGCGCGTCGTCCCATCACGAGCGTGACCGGCTGTCCCGCACAGGTCTCGATGGCGGTAAATCCACGGGAGCGGAGTTCATCCTCCACGTCAGCGCACGCCCATAGGTGGCCGCCGTTGCGGACCAGCCGCAGGGCTGCAAGCGCGGCGCCGACCGGATCCGGAGGCGGCGCGTAAAGTCCGACGACAAGGTATCCCTCCGGCTTGAGGGCAGACGTCAGACGGTCGAGCGCCGTCCGAGCCGCGTCCTCTGAGAGGAAGGGTGCCGGGAGCCATGTCAGCGAGTAGCCGGCCGGATCATCGAACTGGGTCACATCCTGCAGGCGGAAGTCGATACGGCTGCCGAACGGGCCTGCTGCAACGTTCGCACGGGCCAGTTCGAGAGCCGGCTCCCAGATGTCCAGGCCCACGATATGCAGCGCGGGCCACTGCGCTGCGGCTTCGAGAGCGATGCCGCCCACACCTGTGCCGACATCCAGGAAGCGCCCGGAGAGTGCGGCTGCGAGCGCCGGGCGCTCGGCCCCCAAAACCGCCAAGTGCCGTACGACGACGCGTGAGGCTTGGCCTTGAGCCTGCAACATCGCAGGATCGCGGACCTGCCAGACTGCCGGTCGTTCCAGACCATCCAACAGATCCCGCGCCTCCTGCAGCGCGTGCGTGACGGATGCCAGGGACGCGGAGACCTGCGCCTGATCGAGCTCGCCGAGGCCCCCCGGCACCAAGGCCGCAACCACGTCGTGCAACCGGCGCGCGACCTCGGGAGGAACCTCCATCGCCTCCCGCCGCAGGCGTAAGGCGGCGCCGATCGCGGCAAGGCCTCGCGCCGCATCGCCCATCTGCCGCAGCGTGCGTTCAACGGCTTGGAAAGTCATTGGCGACCGCCCGAGTGATGATCTCCGCGAGGCGGCGTGACGCCTGAAGGAGAAGAGGCAGCCTCAGAACCATGCCGGGCCGCGACGCGCAGGGTGATCACAGGCCGTGAGCCTGGGCGATCATCTGGGCCGCCCGCTCTCCGATGATGGCGCAGGGGGCCTGCGTGTTTCCCGCCGTCACACGCGGCATGATCGAAGCGTCCGCGATGCGCAGAGCGTCGATCCCGTAGACGTTCAGCGATGCATCGACCACCGACAGGGCATCGCGGCCCATCTTGGCCGTGCAGCTCTGGTGCCAGTAGGTCACGGCGGCATCACGGATGAAGTCTTCGAGCGCGCCTCCCTTGATGTCGCCCGGCATGGCCTCTCCGCGGACATGCGGCCGAAACGCCTGTGCGTTGCCCAACGCGCGGCACAGATCCACGCAGGCGACGGCCGTCGCCATATCCGCGGGATCGGACATCATGTTGGCCTCGATCGCCAACGGCACCGAGGGATCGGCACTCGTCAGCTGAAGCCGGCCGCGGCTCGCCGGGCGCGCCAGACCGGCGAACATCGTCCAGCCCTGCGCCGGCACACCGCGCGCCGCGGTCCGATCGCTCGGCACGGGAAATTCGACCTGGCAGAAGAGCACATCCGGCGCATCGAGCCCGGGGCGGCTCGTCCAGTACAGGGTCGCCTCGCTGCCGCTGTTCCGGGGGGCGATGGGTTCGGCATAATCCCAGATGCATCCGAACGAGACGTGGTCCTGAAAATTCTGCCCGACGCCCGGCAGGTGCTGCACCACCGGGATGCCGAAGCGCGTCAGCTCCGCATGGTCCCCGATGCCGGAATGCATCAGAACCTTGGGCGTCTGGATGGCCCCCAGCGACAGCACCACCTCGGCCCGGGCACTGATCTCCAGGATCTGCCCGGCGCGAACCACTTCGACGCCGACCGCGCGCTGCTGCTCGATCAGGACGCGCCGCACGGTCGCGTCGGTGAGGACCGTCAGGTTGGGGCGGTCGAGCCACGGATGGACATAGGCCCGGTAGAGCGATTGGCGCCGGCCGTCGCGAACCAGCATGTCCGAGATCGACGCGCCGCCCGGCCCCTCCATCATCACGCCATTCGGATGCGCGAAGGTCGGGATGCCGATCTCGCGGGCCGCATCGAGCATCGCGTGTGCGATGGGGCTGGGATCCGAAGCAGGCTGGACCCAGACCGGTCCGGAAACGCCGCGATACCGGGGATCCGGCGAACCCTGCCAGTTCTCGATGCGACGATAGATCTGGAGGACGTTGTCGTAACTCCACCCGGCATCGCCAGACTCCGCAGCGAAGTAATCCCAGTCGCTGCGGTGCCCGCGCGCCCAGACCATCACGTTGATGCTGGAGCCGCCCCCGAGACCTTTGCCCATCGCCATCGACAGGGCACGGCCGTTCAGGTGGGGGTTCGGCTGCGCCTGAAATCCCCAATCCCGCTCACTGCCCAGATTGGCCGGCCATTGGGCAGGGTCGAGCACCGCCTCGGCATCGTCGCTGCCCCCGGCTTCGATCAGCAGCACGCGCAGATCGGCATTCTCCGCGAGGCGCCGCGCCACAACCGAGCCTGAGGATCCGGCGCCGCAAATGATGACGTCGTATTGCGACCGCAGCTCCGCGACCAAGCGGTGCTGGTTCTCCTGCGCGCGCCGCGAGGAATCGCGATCTTCGAGACGAGACTGGCTCACGATATATGAAGTCCTTCTTCTGCCGCGCGGCCGTTGCTGATGAACGGCACGGTTTCTCCCGGCATCGCTGCGGAGCACGCGACGAAGCTCTTGAGCCGCGGGACTTCGGATGGATGTTCCATGCCTTTGGCTTGCGTGACTGTGATCGTCGTCACACAGGAAGTATTGGCTGACGTTGACGATGGCCTGTTCGCAGACGCCCCCGAATGCGTTACAGGCCCGACCTATCTGGCTGCGCCCCTCACGCGCGCGATCCCGGTGCGCTTCATCGATCTCACCGGCTGCACCGGTCCGACGCGTGAGCGCCTCGGCCCGGTCCGCACCCGCGCCCGCTTCAAAACATTCCACGATCCCGTGGGTGAGACCGCCTCGCCGTCAGCGCCGATCTCCTGACGGCTGCCGGTATCGCTGAGCCGGGCGGCCTCTTCGACGCGCGGCGGACGGTGGCCATCCGCCGACGGTTCCAACCCATCGAGCTTTGGTTGAAGCGCGAACCTGCGCCGCTGCCGTAGATCCCGCGCCACGCCGGGCGTCCGGCTCTCTGTGACCGGGATCACAGCGACCGGCCATCGTCGGGCGCAGAGTGCTGTCACCCCAGCAGGGAGAAGCACGATGAAGACGATTTCGACGAAGACGATGATGGTCGCGGGGCTCGCGCTCGCGACGCTGGCCGGCGGTGCTGCCAGCGCCGACGCCCGCGGGTTCGGTCACGGCGGCTTCGGCCATCAGGGCGGTTTTGGCCATCGCGGCTTCGGGTACGGCGGATTTGGCCACCATCGATACTTCCACCACCGTGGATTCCGTCGGCGCTTCGGCGGGTTCAACTGGGATTATCCCGCAGGCCGCTACTTCCTCAGCTCGGATTTCGGGGATTGCCGCTTCGTCTACAACCCTTTGTTCTTCGGACACGAGCGCGTCTGCAGCTGACGGAGCTTTCGTCTCGGCTCATTGAGCCCTCGGTCAGAGACCGGCCGCCGCTGCACACGCAGCGGCGGCCCGTTGGCCCACCTCGGCACACCACCGCTTGCTGTGACGACGGACTGGTGACGGCCCCCCCCGCCCCATTCGTCCCGAAGATGCCGCGCGAATATCGAAACTGGAGCCGCAACCGCGTTAGAGGTGTCGCTCGCTCCTGCGCGGAGCGGTCGCGAGTGTGTCGCCGCCGTCGCGCGTTCGCTTGTAGGCGTGCACGTGACCGTGGTGATGGTGGTTCCACCAAGGATGATGTCAGTGCCGGGATCCGGGCGCGTCACGCGGCCGGAGTCTGCGCCGGGGAGCAGGGCGATGGCGGCGACGCGGAAACCGGCGGATGCAGCTCGGCAGGTCGAACCCGCCAAGCACCTCACGCCTCCTGATTTCTACGAGAGCCTGCCGCGGTTCACCGCCTTCTCCAGCCTCATGGATCCAGCCCTCTATCGGCCGCTGCCCACGACGTGGTGGCTTGGTGTGGCCGATGTCGTCGGCTCCCAGCAGCAGATCGGGCTGGGCCGCTACAAGGCGGTCAATGCGGCCGGCGCAGCCATCATCGCGGCCGTCTCCAATGCTCTCGGCCGGCGCGAGTTTCCCTTCGTCTTCGGCGGCGATGGGGCAAGCTTCGCCATTGGCCCGGAAGACGTCGACACCGCTAGACAAGCGCTGGCGGCAACGGCCGTCTGGGTCCGTGAGGCGCTGCAGCTCGAGCTGCGCACCGCTCTCCTGCCGGTCTCAGCCGTGCGCGATCGCGGGCTCGACGTGCGCGTGGCCCGCTACGCGCCCAGTGCTCACGTTTCCTATGCGATGTTCAGCGGAGGCGGTCTGCCCTGGGCAGAAGCCGCCATGAAGGCCGGCGACTATGCCGTCGTACCGGCCGAGCCCGGCAGCCAGCCTGACCTGACCGGCCTCTCCTGCCGCTGGCAGGAGATCCGTCCCCGCCACGCATTGATGCTCTCGCTCATGCTCGTGCCGCAGCACAGCGGCGATGCGCCGGCCTTCCGGCAACTCGTGCAAGAGATCCTGCACAGCCTGGAGATCAGTGCCGAGGTCGCCCGTCCGATGCAGGACGACGGACCGCAGATGCATGGACCGTGGATGGGGCTGGATCTCGAACTGCGCGCCATGCCGGGCTGCCGTAAGAGCCGCCTCTGGCGCAAGCTCCGGCTCGTGGCACGATCGATTCCGGAATACCTGCTCTATCGCACAGGCTTGCGGCTAGGCGCGTTCGATCCCGCCGCGTTTCGGCACGAGATCGTCGGGAATACGGACTTCCGCAAATACGACGATGCGCTGCGGATGACCCTGGACTGCACCGAGGCTTTCGCGGATCGGCTGGAGGCGCAGCTCACCGCTGCAGAGGCACAGGGGATCTGTCATTTCGGCCTGGAACGGCAATCGGCTGCGCAGTTGACCTGCATCAGCCCTCCGGTTCCGAGCAGCGGGCACATGCACTTCATCGATGGCGCTGGCGGAGGCTACGCCGCGGCCGCCGCACGGCTGAAGGGTCGGGCGGCACGTGTCGGGGCCGTGGTGCCGACCAGCCCGTGAGGCGGCTGTGAAGCGTGGCTGCTGCCGGATGAAGTGCAGGGGAGACGACCGACCGCGAGCGGTGTTCAAGATCCCTGTGCCGCACCGCATCTGCGAGCGTTCGGTCGATGGCGGAACCTTCGCGGTCGGCGCCAGCCTGATCCGTGCCGATACCTGCGAGCGGCGACCGGTCGAAGGCGCGAAAATTTTTGCCGGGCTGGACCCGGCCCGGGATCTTTGCTGATGGAATGTCCGCTTCGGAGCTGTCTCGAAACGGGCTGAATGACCGGGATGGGCAGAAAGCTGAATGTCGGGTTTGGAGTGATCCGCTGCGGTTCGGGCAGGTCGCTGCCAGAATTATCTGACAGGATACCTTCGAAAGTCATCTTGCAACCTCAATGATATGGGTGTTCGCAGTTTCCTTCTCCTTGGCGCGCCAATCTTTTGAATGACTTAGCTCTCACGGCTCGTCCCTCCCTAAGTGCGGGGGAGTTCTGGGGGGCTTTCAGGGAAGAGGCGTCACTCCCGAGGGTGACTGCCCCGGTCATCTCGTAGGGCACCGGGGCGTGTGCCCTCCCTGATGAGATTCGGCGGATCGGCTCTGGGCACGTCAGGTGCCGAAAACCGTTTTTGCGAACAACCCTGCACTCGCCAGTTGTTCCGCGGAACAACGAAGGCGCTACTCCAGGTCTTAATGTAGCGTCAGCGGCTGGCCCATGCTGGAAGCGCGATCGAGGTGCCGAGGGGCACAAACACAAAGCACCCCTAGAGCGGCATCCGATCATGTTGGATCATATGCGTCGTAGCCTGCGGCGGCGAGATAGCGTCGGCATTCGGCTGACGTGAAGCGTCGGAAGGCCCGTTGGATGGTGTCCCAGAGGTCGCTGATCGTGCGCGCGGCTTCGGTACGAAGAATGGCCTTGAGCTTGGCGAAGGCGCGTTCGATCGGGTTGAAGTCGGGGGAGTAGGCCGGCAGGTACAGCAGCCCCGCTCCGGCCGCTTCGATACGCTCGCGGATACCACTGACCTTGTGGGCGGGCAGAGTGTCGAGCACGACCGTGTCGCCGGGCTGCAGGGCTGGGACGAGGGTTTCATCGACGTAATCGCGGAAGCGAGCGCCCGTCATCGGTCCATCGAGGAGGGCGGTGGCCATCTGGCCGCTGGTGCGCAGACCGGCGGTGACGGTGATGGTCTTCCAATGTCCGAACGGGACCGCGACCCGACAGCGTTCACCCCGCGGAGCCCGCCCATAGCGGCGTGCCATCTTCGTATGGGTGGCGGTCTCGTCGAGGAACACGAGGCTGTCCGGATCGAGGTCGAGCTGGCGCTCGAACCAGGACAGGCGCGCGGCCTTCACGTCTTCCCGTTCCTGCTCGGCGGCGTGGCCAGTGTTTTTTTGCGCGTGATGCCGTGGCGCTTGAAGAAACGGGACAGGCTGCTCACCCCGACCCGCAGGCCTCGTTCGGCCAGACGGTCGCGCAGTTCATGCAGGAACAGTTCGGGCTGCGCTTCGTAGGTCCGTCGGATCAGGTCGGCCTGCGCCTCGATTGTATGCGAGCGTTGATCGCCACCCATCGGCTTGGCCTGCGTCCGACCCTCCTGCACGAAGGCCCCGTGCCAGCGCACGGCGCTGGCCGGGCTGACCGCGAAGCGTCGTGCCGCTTCCCGGCGTGACGCGCCCGCCTCGATCGCAGCCACGACCCGCTCGCGCAGATCGACAGATAGGGCAGACGCCATCGGCTCTCCTCCTCGGAAAGCCGCGCATCGAATCACAACCCTACCCCAGCGAAAACCCCAGACGATTCAACCCGGTCGGTGACCGCTCTAGCATCCTAGGGGGCGTGGATCCTCACTCCCAAGGATTTACTGGCTAATCGACAAATATGACTGGCCGCTGCTCGGCGCGCCTCGTGTCCGCGGGCTAAACCGAGGGAAACCGAAGTCGGAACGTTAGCCCCTGCCAAGACCCTGTTGACCTGAGCGCTGCAAAAGCGACGAGGGGCTGCCGGATTGCTCAGATCCGGTCGCCGGGGAGGGGGTACGACGTCAAGCGGAAGGATTGGTTATCGCATCGAAAGGCCAAGTGTCGGACAACATTTGATGCTGAATTCTGTTTGTAAAACGATAGCTTACCTCGGCACTGGATGTCACAGGTAACGGGAGCAGAAGGGCTTGCCTAATCATTTGCCGCGAGGGAGACGCCGCTCTCAGCGGGGATGTTGAGGGACTCGAACCAAGCTGATCTATTGCCTGACCGGTCGGATATCGCCGAAAGGGCTGGCTCGCGTCGGAGAGAAGCCGCCGAAAAAGCGGACAGTCTCCTATCGACCCAACCCGGTCGTCGG
>NZ_AKFK01000003.1:0-56650 GCF_000272495.1 Methylobacterium sp. GXF4
GCCTACCCCACCCCACCCCTACCCCCCATCAATTCACTGGCACCGGCCGGCAAGGGTGTAGGGCGGCGGACTTCAGCCTCCCGAACCGGTCTCCCCCGGATGCCACAATAGGGGAGCGTGTGAGACGTGACCGGCGAAAGGCCGGCTGATCTCCACGGCGCGACCGCACCCTACGCATCAACCCGGCTACGTCTGCTTCGGCAGGCTCGGGGCTCGGCGGGGTAGTGTCGAAGCGTCAGGGATAGAAGCCTCCGAGGCACCCTGGCCGCGCAACAAGGACGGATGTGGGTAGCGAGTAGCTGCCAAACCGCTAAGAACTTCGATTGCGGAAGTGACGCGTTTTGGAATGGCGAAAACTACACTCTACCCGATCCCCAAAACTTGAGCGCCGAAAGCGCCGGTTTTGGATGAGCCATCCGCGAGGGTGGTTAGAAACCACAATATTTGGGGGCGTCGCGGACCGCCATCTGCGGCGCCCCAAAACTACGCGTTTAGAATGCCCCCAAAACTTGTTTTAGTTTTTGGTGCGTTTTGGGCAGGTATGGAGACATTCGTGCCTGATTTAGAAACGCCCTAAAACTAGAATGAGTTTTTGAAGGGGTAAGTTGCGTGGACGGCAAACTTACTGCCGTTATCAATTACGTTTGGAAAGTCGGTTTGGCCCAGCCAACTGTTGTGACAAAAATAGAACACTGGGCGGTTAGGACGGCAAGTTTTTGCTGTTCTGACAGGGGTTTAGCCCCTTAGTTACTAACTTTAATAGATATATATATATTGATATAATTGATAATAGAAACCCTCAGGGAGGACGCGCAGCCGTTTTGGTGACGATCTCCGCCGCTGGACCGCCGCGCCCCGGCCGGCAACCCTCCCGCATGCTATGTCTTATCTCCAGACCCCGATCAATTATTTCAATTAGCAATCCGCCAAATACTTTTCCTAACGCTACCAGGCACTTAGCCCACTTCACCACCCTGTTTAATTGATAATCGCCACCCAACTACGCCATCAATTAGAACTTCGATTAGCAATCCGCAAACGAGTTTGCCCCTGCGCCGCGTGCAGCCAAAACGCGCCCCTTCAATTCACTAAAAACGGCCAACAAGTGTGCCGACCCGACTGCCTGAAAGTTCGGACAGTTCGCCCGGCCCAAATGAGGTGCCGATCATGCCAGCCATCCGCCAGAGCTTTAGAGTGACGCTTTCAGGCCCAGAGTTGTCTGCGCCAGCAATCGGGCATTCCGCCACAAAGTTTGGAGCGTTCGAGGCGGCCATCCGCGAGATCGCTCAACCACATCATGCTGCCAGCTTCATCGATCTGTTTCCGAAGTCGGCATATCGCATGAGCCATTTCGGCAAGCGCTCGATCACTGTGCGCTCACCGGATGGCCAGAATTCCCTCACCCTCGAATACACTCCAGATTGAGGCCCATCATGTTCCGCACCATCGCCCGTCACTTCGCCAACTTCTTCGGCCCCGAGCCGCGACCGATCCACCACGCGGTTGCGACCGTGATCCGCCACGACAACGACGCCTTCGCCGCACACCTCAACAGCAGCATCGGCAAGCTCATGTCTGCCTGTAAGCGTGCCGACCCGAGCAACCTGCCCCGGATCAAGCGTGCGCTGGCCCACCTCAACGCGGCTCGCACGCTGCACAGCCTGGGCTACATCTCCGACGCCCGTGCCATCGTCGCCCGGTGCTTCCTGGAGGTGCGCCAGAACCAGGTTGCCGGCTTCCCGGCCCTGACCTAGTATTACGTAACAGACGGTCTAGGAACTTATTCATAATATTGTTCCATGGAACATAGGAGCCATCCGCTATGTCGCTCAACCGTGTCACCGATCTGTGCCGCAACGTCCTCATGCAGGGTGAAGGCTTGCGGCCCGTGCTGCGCTATGCCCGGCTCAAGCCCGTCACAGCCATCCGCGTGGATATCAGCGTCGAAGATCCCACCCGCTACGCGGTGACGTTCTACTTCAACGGCGGCGCGCAGTGCCTGACCCGCTGGGTGTCCTGGACTGTGCTCTGCGAGTGGATCTTGGCTCGCCGGAGCTGGGCGCCTGACCGTGTACGCTTCGCCCACCGCGGCACGTTCGAGCAAGTCTTAGAGCACGGCTACGACGCCACCCTGCGCAAGCGCGGGATCGAGGTTGCCGGCCCACCCGCAATCGCCTTCGCCGCCTGACCATCCATCACCGGAGTACACGACATGGCACACTTCATTGGCACCGTTCAGGGCGCCCGCGGCGAGGCCAGCCGTCTGGGTCACAAGTCTTCCGGCATAACCGGCTACGTTGCATCGTGGTCGGGCGGATGCCGGTCTACGGCTTACGTCAGCGCTGCTGGCGTGGATTGTGTACTGATCGAGCTGGTGCCCCACCAGGGTTCTGGCACCCACCAGGTTATCTATGACGGGCCGATCTGCGGCGGCGTCGGGATGACGGACCTTGAGCGCAAGTGCGCTGTAGCCTAAGTTGTTCCGCGGAACAGGAGCCTGACCCATGCGCATGCCCAAGCCCCGTCAGATCTGCATTTTCCACCGCCAGGGGCGCAACCATCCCCCTACCCTGCTCACCGTCACGAAAGCCTGCACCCTGCATGAGGCCATCGTTACGTTCGCGGCGCTCTCCTGCTACGACGTTCGGGAGCTGCGGGCCGAGTTCGCGTAATCGCCACTTCGGACAGGAGCCCTCGACATGCACAGCCACAGCGCTATAGTTGTTCCGCGGACCAATCCGCGGAGACCCGCCATGCCGAAGTTCCCTGTGATGCCGCCGCATTCCGATCTGCCGCCCCCGGCCAATGCGCCCGGCCTGTTCGTGGTCATCGTCGCCTATGGCGGTGTCGCGTTCCTGTTCTGGGCGCTCATGGGCTTCCTGCTCTGGCCCTAAGTGTTCCGCGGAACAATTACGCTATCATTTCGCGCTGGCCCGATAGTTGTTCCGCCTTGCAAATCATGTCAGGATGCAGGTGCCGGGCATGGCACCTGTTCGCAAATACGTAGTTTGACCTAAGCCCCTGATATAGCTCAGCTTTACTCGATGGCGCGTCCGCTGCGGTGCACCATAGTTGCTGCGACAACGTGCAGTAACAAACAATTGCGCTTGTATCTAAGCTTAACCTTTTCCATCTATGCCCGGAACAACCTCCCCCGCCAGGGAACGGGCATATGAACTGGGCTGACAAAATACCGGGCCTCGATCCGGCCGACGCTAGGCGTGCGGCTGACATCCAGGCCCGCAAAGAAGCATTGAACCGCGAAGCTGCCGAGTTGAAGGACAGCATCGTCAAGCGGATCAATGCACTAGTGGATGAAGAAGTCGCCCTGTACCGCGACATCGTTCGCAAGAAACAGTGGAAAACTGCGCTGTATCCAGCCGCAATCGAGGTGATGGATTACAGCACTCTGGTCCGACTACTTGAGGGCAGGCCAGTTACTGCCGAAGCCCTGACCGAGCGCCACACAAAATCGAAAGTCAGTTGATGCTCTACCTGCGCAGCCGCGCAGGGTTGATGCAGGCAATCCGCGACGCCCGCACGGCCCGCGTGACCCATCCGCGTGCCCGTTACATTCGCCACGTCGCCAGCGACGGGGCGTTCTGCTTCTCGATCTGGCAGGGACATTGCCGGGTCGGAACCCTGGCGCCTGCCGATACATCACAGACCTGAAAAACTTCGCGGGGACTCTTGCGTCGTGAACGCACGTCCCTATAACTCTCACCTCTCACTTGTTCCGAGGAACAATCAATGCGCACCGATGCCTTCGCCAGTGCCCCCGCTGCTCCCAACGCCCCGACCCCGCCGGCCGCTGGCCAGCCCGGTGCCAACGCTTCCCCGGCACCCGCTCAGCTCAACCAGGATGTGCCGACCCCAACGCCGCCCGTGACCGCCCCGGCCGCGCCGCCCGCCTCCGACACCACCAAGGCTCCCGAGCCCAAGGCGCCGAAGCCCGCCAAGGCCACCAAGCCGGAGCCCATCGCCCCGCACATGCCGCCGGTCGGCACCGTCACCAAGGACAACCCGACCGGTGCGCCGCCCGCCGACGCCAGTGTGGGCTCCAACAGCGGCGCCCAGGACGAGGCGATGCAGGGCCTGATGGCCACCGTCGCCGAGCTGGGTGCGGCTGCCGGCCAGGGTGCCAACTCGCTGGGTGAGCTGGCCGTCACGGTCTGCGCAGCCGCCAAGAACGGCACCATCTCGGCCGCCCCCTCCAGCGATGACGTGGCGATGATCTACGCCGCGTTCCGCCGGGCCAAGGTCGAAGCCCAGGTCGATGCCTCCGGCGACAAGGATGCCGAGAAGGACGACAAGACCCAGGTCGCCACGCTCCGGGTGTTCGCCAAGCTCGGCGCTGCCGACTGGAAGGGCAACGCCCCGGTGATCCTGTCCAAGGCGCGGACCTTCATCAACGAGAAGCTGACCCGCGCCGAGACCGGCAAGTCCGCCTACTCCTCGCTGAAGATCTTCGCCCGTGCCCAGCTCAAGGCGATCAAGGCCGACGAGAAGTCCAAGCCGCTCTCGAACGACGCCATCAAGCAGCTCCTGGTCAAGCCCGAGGCCGGCGAGGACGAGCGCACCCTGGACGAGTTCGCCCGCGACGAGCTGGCCGCGGTGATGAAGAAGATCACCAAGCTGCGCGACGGCAGCGACGAGCGTGCCGGCTTCGATCACACCGACGTGGATCGGGCCTACGAGCTGATCAACCGGGTCAAGCTCCAGCTCGACAAGAAGATCACCCCGGCCACCGAGGACTGAGCGGCGGGACTGTGACGGAGCGGTATAGGGGACAGGCTCAGCCTGTCCCCTTTTTCATGGGAGCGGCGCCGTGCGGCTGAGCGACATCACCTGGACCTTGCAGAACAAGAGCGCCGAGCGTTCGCAGGTTCTGTACGATGGCGAGACGTTGTACATCCTGGTGCGGTTTGCGCGGCTGACCCCGAGCGGTGTGCCGGTGGTGCCGACCGTCTACAGCTACACCGCCTATGAGCACGGCGCGCAGCCGCGCTGGTCCGGTGAAGACCCGGCAGACTTTCTCGACAACCTGCACACTCACAAGATGACGCCGCTCGAACTGAAGTGCTGGCGCATGGAGCAAGTCAAATGAACACCGCCACGTTCACCACCCACCACGCCGGCACCAACGGTCACGCCAGCCTGGACGATCTGCTCGATCTGGGCGCCGAGCCCTTCACCGCACCCCAGCCATCCGCGCAGCCCGTCAAGCGCAAGGGCAAGGCCCCCTCTCCCGCGCAGCCCAGCGTCGTGCTGGCCCCGGTGGTGAGCGCCCCTGCCCCGGAGCCTCAAGACCAGCCCGAGCCCGCTATCATCAGCCTGGCCGACGACACCCTGGCGCTGACCCGGCGCCTGGCTCGCTCGCTCGGCATGCCGATCACCACCGACGCCCCTGCCCCCAGCGCCTTCGTGGCGGCCATCGAGAAGATCCACGCCGGGCTGACCCAGGCGCGCGGCGACCTGGGCACCTGGGCTGACGAACTGGCCGAACGCGAGCGTGCCCTCCTGGCGCGAGAGAAGGCCGTCCAGCGGCGTGAGGACGAAGCGGCGGCTTCCCTGGCTCTGGCGCGGCTGGCGCCGCCCACGGGCCGCCCTGCGCAGCGTCTGGGGTTCCTGGCCCGTCTGTTCAAGCGGAGGGGGTGATGCGGCCCGATGAGGTGCAATGGCGTAAAAGCGCCCCGCAAGGGCAACATGCTGAACTCTGGACAGCGCGGTTCGACACGTTGTCAGAAGATGGCAGCCACCGGTTAGGGCGGACTGTGAGTGCAGCGTACTGGCCGGCAAAGGGCACCTACGCGTTCACGGCGCCGGATGTTGGCCGCGTAGTAGATGCCGGCGAACTGGCGTTCAAATGCTGGCTTCAGGACAAGTGCCAAGTGTTTTTCAACGAATGGGGTGAGTTCTAGTCTGGTCCTTGACTGTATTACGTAATACCCCTAGTTAGTTGTTCCGAGGACCAGGCCATGCGCATCACCGACATCCCCTGGAAGCGATCCGGTATGGGCCAGGCCGCTACGCTGTACGGCAAGGGCGACCGGGTGTTCGACCTCTACCAGGATCGGCTGGACAACCCGCTGATCCAGGTGTGCGAGTTCCCCTGCATCGACGCGCAGGGCGACGCCCGCACCATGACCTACTGGGTCAGGAGCACCGAGGCGCTGGCGCAGCTCCTGTCGCAGAACAGTTGTTCCCCGGAACAGATTACCCGAGAGGCCGCCTGACATGGAACGGATGGAACTGCTGGACGAGCTGCGGCGCAGCTTCGTCCTGATCACCCTGACCCACCGCGACACCAACCGCCTCAAGTGCGACGGGCTGTCGAAGGAGCAGCGCAAGGCGCTGACCAACTTGCACGGCGAGATCGTAGGCGCCTTCCACGACAACTCCATCGCATTCGGCAGGCGCCGGGCGGTGCCGATGTTCATGGTGCCGGACCTGGTGGAGACCGCTGGCAAGGGGCTCGCTGGGCTCAAGCAACAGCTTGCCGGCATCGCCCCCGACGCCGCCAGCGAGTTCTCCATCGGCATCCGCTACGAGCCGGTGCCCGCGGCCGAGCCGTTCGAGGCGCTGCCCGACCGCTTCCGCCATGGCTTCACCCGCCTGCTCGTGGACGGCGCCGTGCGCGATTACGAGGCTGGCATGGAGGAGCTGCTGCTCGGCCTGCACAGCGCCGCTTCGCGATCCCTGGATCGGTGGACGGCCTACCACGGCTACATCGCCAATCCGCTCAAGGGCGAGCGCATGCTGGTCCGCGAGAGTGTGAACCTCTCCGTCGCCCACAAGGCCCGCGTGCTGCGGGCGGCCAACGTCCAGCAGGACCGCAACATCGAGCGGTTCGCCGCCATGGCCGAGTTCGCCCGCATCGACATCAAGGATCTGCGCCAGGAGGCGTCGGTGCGCCACAGGATGCTGACCGAGGCTCGCGCCTTGGTCGAGGCCCTGCGCGGCTACCTGGGCATCGGCACGGGCGACGACATCGAAGAAGACGACGAGTGAGCACCATGCAGCGTGGACGGCCCCCCGAGCATGGGCTGCGGAACACGGCGACCTATCGGGCGTGGGCCTACATCCGCGCCGTCGTGCACAACCCCAATCGCAGGGGTTACGCCACGGTCGGCGGTGCCGGGCTCAAGCACGATCCGCGCTGGGATGAGTTCGCGGAGTTCGTGACCGACATGGGCGAGTGCCCGGAAGGTCACTGCCTCCGCAGACACGACGCGAGCAAAGGTTTCGATGCCGGCAACTGCTTCTGGCATCTGCCTGGCCGAAAGGAAGGTTGATGTCGAATGAGGCTTGGGCAGGGTTAATGGTCCTGCTTGGAATAATCGCGGCAGTATTGCTGGCATACAGCAGATCGCCGTTCACGGTTCATTTTTAATTAAATCCGCCAAGACCGAGGATCACATGAAGCTGAATACTTTCGCCGACCGTTTCGTCGGGTACTACAATGCTGGCAACTGCATGACGCTGCGGTCGAAGCCCGGTCGGGGCAAGACCACGGTGATCGAGAGCGCTCCCGCTATCATCGGCGCGGCGCTCGGCAAGCGGATGGGCTACAGCTACATCTCCTGCCCGACGCTCACCCCGGCCGACACCGTGGGCTACCTGATCCCGTCGAAGGATGCCAAGGGCAACGCCGCCTCGTTCTTCACCCGGCCGTTCTGGTGGTACACCAGCGAAGGTCTGCCGCTGGAAGACTACGACGGTGGTGTCCTGTTCCTGGACGAAGAGGACAAGGCCGACCCCGACATCAAAAAGATCATCGGCGAGATGGCGCTCACCGGCCGCTGCGGGCCGCACACCCTGCCGCCGGGCTGGGTCGTGTGGATGGCGGGCAACCTCCGCTCGGATCGTTCGGGCTCGACCCGTGACCTCGACCACCTGATCAACCGCCGCTGCGAGATCAAGATCGAGGACGATCTGGAGAGCTGGAAGGCGTGGGCGATGGCGGTCGGTATGCCGCCGCTGGCCTTGGCCTTCGCCGAGAGCAACTGGCACATCATCACCGCCGACGCCCCGGAGGTGCAAGGACCGTGGCCGACGCCGCGCTCGTTCGTGATGTGCATCAACCACCTGATGCAGTTCGCGGAGAAGACCGGTGAGCATGCCGGCAAGCTCCCCCACGACAACGCTGCACAGCAGGATGCACAGGGTTACATCGGCTCGGCAGCGGCGGCGCAGCTTATGAGCTTCATTCGCCTGGAGTACGAGCTGCCCTCGCTCGCCGACATCCTGGCCGATCCGCTGGGCACCCCGGTGCCGGTGCGGGCCGACGCCCAGATGCTGGTGGCGTACTCGCTGGCCGCCCGTGTCGATGTCGGCAACATCGGCCAGATGGTCGCCTACCTCGACCGGTTCCCGCAGGAGTTCTCGGTGCTGTTCGCGGACGCCGCATGCAACCGAGACCGCAACATCTTGAACACGTCGGCGATGGATGGGTGGTGCCAGCGTAACGGCACGCTGATGGTCACGATCTCCAAGCTGCGTGCCAAGCGCTAGTTGTTCCGGGAACAACAATGGCAACAATCATGGCTGTGATCAAAGAGCTGGACGCTTTGAAATACAGGTGTCCAGCATGCGGTGCCGACCCAGGCATTCGCTGCCGAACCGATACGACGAACAACGGTAAGCCTGCTCGTCGTAAGAAGCGCAACCGTATTCACCCTGCCCGCCACGCAAAGCGGATACTTGCGGAGGGCTCGTGAATGGGCGGCATGCCACCTGTACCGAAGCCAAGCTATGGTTCGGAAGACATGGTCAATGTCTATCTCAACTTCCGTACCCTGCAATATGGCTGCCCCGATTGTGGGGCAGCTCCTGGTGTGTACTGCAAAGGCACTCAGGACTTTCTCAAGCTCAGTCTGAGCCACGACGCTCGCCACGCCAAACGAATACTCGCTGAGGGCTCATGAACCAAAACGACATCGACAACCTCGCCAAGGATACCTCCAGCACATCCCAGTTCGTGCTGGAGCTGTACACGATGAACGGGGGGTTCACCCCCGACCAACGGCGTGCCGTCGCTGAGATCATGCAGCGGGTCTGCACTGGGCTCAACGTACAGCTCGGGATGGCGCTGCCGGAGGGCTACGACATCAAGCTCCGGCACATCAGCTCTCGCCGGGGCACCACGCATATCGATGTCGGGGATGGGTGATGCGGTTGGCAGATGTGGAGTGGAGCGATGCCAGACTAAGCAAAGTCGGTTACGTAAAGACTTCAAGGTATACTTTTCGCATCAGGCAATGGAAGGGTAATTTTTCATATTCTATTTACACAAGGCTTACGGTTGTTCTTAAAGACTTAACTGATTTAGAATTTTCCTGCTGGCTTGCTGACAAGGAACCCGCCAATGAAGCTCAATTTAATTCCAGCGACGAGCCTCACACCCAAGCAACGTGAAGCCTGGGCCGAGACGCGCACCGCCCTGCTCTACCAGGCGCCGATGTTCTCGCACATCATGTACTCCATGATGACCGGCGCGGACGGCGACCAAGCCGTCTGGACCCGAGACGTGCCGACTGCGGCCACCGACGACAGCCGCATCATCGTGAACCCCGAGGGGTTCTTGAACCGCCCGCTGGGCGACCGGGTGTTCATCACCGCCCACGAGATCAGCCACGCGATGTTCCGGCACTCGGGGCTGGCGACCGAGCTGGCCCGCACCGGCAAAATCCGATTCCAGGACGGTAAGGAACTGCCGTTCGACTTCAACCTGTTCGGCCGGGCCGCCGACACCTTCATCGACAAGATGCTGATCGAGAGCGGCATCGGCACCTCGCCGCCCGAGACCATCGAAGGTCTCCAGGATGCCGACAAGTACAGCACCAAGATGTCCGTGCTCGACATCTACCGGGGCATGTACGAGGACCAGGAGAGCGACGACAAGCAGGACGATCCGCAGTCCGGCCAAGGCCCTGGCCAGGGCGCCCCCAAGCCTGGGTTCGACCAGCATCTGCCGCCCGGCGCCGGCACCGCTGAGCAGCCCCAGCAGGCGATGGACCAGCGCGACGAGGAACGGTGGCAGGCTGAGATCCAGGCCGCCCTGGAGGCTGCTGACGCGCAGGGGAAGCTATCGCAGAACCTGAAGACCGCGCTGGGTGTCCTTCAGACCACGCAGACCAGCTACCGCGACATCATTCGCTCCATGCTCGACCGTGCCGTGGGCACGGGCGGATACGACTGGCGGATGCCGGACAGGCGGATGATCACCCGCGACGATCCGGTGTTCGCCCCCGGCCGGCGCGGCTTCAAGTGCCGGCTGCTCGTGCTGGTCGGCGACAGCTCCGGGTCAGTCAACGATCCGACCGTGACGGCGTTCATGAACCAGGTCTCCGGTGTCCTGGAGGAGATGGAGCCCGAGCGCATCCTGTTCGCCTGGTGCGACACGCGGGTGCACGGCTGGGAAGAGATCACCTGCTACGCCGACATCGAGCGGGTGCACAAGGCCGGCGCCAAGGGCCGGGGCGGCACCGACTTCCGCCCGGTGTTCGACGGGCTGGCCGAGCTGGGTGAGGAGCCCGAGGCGCTGATCTACCTGACAGACGGATACGGCAGGTTTCCGGAGGCGCCGCCGCCCTACCAGGTGATCTGGGGCAGCACCACGGATGGTCGGGTCAAGTATCCGTTCGGCGAAGTCGTCCACGTGCCGGTGCAGGCCGAGTGATGCGGTTGGCGGATGCGCAATGGAACCCGGAATGGGAATGTGGCTATCCAGTTCTCACTGTATCTGATGGAACAAGTAAATATGAAGTGTACGACTATGAGCAGGACGGAGGACACTTTTGGGGATGCAGATATGTTGCGTGGTTCAGAGCCGCCATGGACGACGTAGGGAGGTTTAAGACAACACTAGAACTAGCCTGTTGGCTTGCCGACAAGGAACCATGCGAGTCTTCCTCATTCTCTGCATCTTCTACCGATACATGAGCGCCGCGCTATGAAGCCTGTCACCGACGCGATGCTGCACCCGCTGACCCTGGCGTTCGATCAGGGCCTGCGGGATGGTGTGATCCAGATCGACTACGCTCTGGAGTTCTGCAACCGGGTGTTCGACGCCTACCTGGAGGCGGTGGTGCGGCGGCATGACGATGCTTCCGCTATCATGCACGACTTCAACCTGAAGCAGATTGTTCCGCGGAACAAAAAAGAAGCCCGGCACACCGATTAAAGTGTACCGGGCTCCCTCACCGAGGATCACCATGAGCGGCCCCCGCCAGGGCCGAGCGAATAGTTAATGCAATAGAGGCGGGCCGTCAAGTGACGTTCACCAACTACATCGTGCTCGACTTTGAAAGCTTCTATTCGACTAAGCTCGGATACACGCTCAAGAAGATGACGCCGGTCGAATACATACTTGACGAACGCTTTGAGCTGATCGGCTGTGCCGTAATCGACAAGGGCCGCGGCTCGAACTTCCACGATCCATACTGGGTCGAGGGCGGCTTGGAGTTCAAGGCGTTCCTTGCCCGCCTGAACGAGCGCCGGGCGCTCGGCGAGAAGATCGTCATGCTCTCGCACAATGCCCTGTTTGACATGTCACTGCTGGCCTGGCGGTTCGGATTCGTGCCCGACCTGATGGTGGACACCATGGGCATGTCCCAGGCGCTGCTGGCACCCAAGGTCGGGTTCGTGTCGCTCGCCAAGATCTCAGAGCACCTGGGGCTCGGCCAGAAAGGCGACACGGTCATGCGCGTGGACGGCATGACCTTGGCCGACATCAAGGCTGCCGGGCTCTACCAACGCTACTCCCAGTATTCCCTCAACGACGCCGTGCTGTGCGATGGCATCTATCAGCGGCTCGCCCCTCTGTTCCCCCGGCAGGAATACCTCGTGAAGGACACGGTGCTGCGCTGCGCCGTGAAACCGCACTTCGTGCTTAACGAGGAGATCTTGCACGAACACTTGGCCCAGGTGCGTGCCGACAAGGCGCAACTCCTGGCAACGGCTGGCGTCGAGGTGGACGAATGGGGCAAGGCCCCTGCCCTGATGTCCAACGACAAGTTCGCGGATCTGCTGCGCGAGCTGGGGGTGGAGCCCCCGATGAAGATCAGCCTCACCACCGGCAAGCCCACCTACGCCTTTGCGAAGGCGGATCAGGGGTTCGCGGAGTTATTGGAGCACGAAGACCCGATGGTGCAGACGCTGGCAGCCGCCCGCGTCGGCGTGAAGTCCACCATCGAGGAGAGCCGCACCGAGCGGTTCATCAACATCTCCCGCTTGGATTGGCAGGGACGGCAAACGCCGTGCAGCATGCCGGTGCCTCTGAAGTACAGCGGTGCCCACACCCACCGCCTGTCTGGCGACTGGAAGCTGAACTGCCAGAACCTGACCCGCGGTGGCAGGCTCCGCGACAGCCTGGAGGTGCCAGCCGGCTACGTTGTCGTGACCTGTGACGCCTCACAGATCGAAGCGCGCATCGCGGCGTGGCTCGCCGCTATCATCCGCAACGAGCAATCCGCGCTGGTCGATGCGTTCGAGCGCGGCGACGATGTGTACTCGCTGTTTGCCACGGATCACATCTACCACCGCACGATTACCAAGAGCGACAAGCCGGAGCGGTTCGTCGGCAAACAGGCAATCCTGGGCCTGGGCTTCGGCATGGGCTGGCTCCGCTACATGATCCAGGTCCGCAAGGACAGCCGGCTTCAGCTCAAGATCGAGATCATCCTGACCGAGGACGAGAGCAAGGCCATCGTCAACGGCTACCGGCACGGCATGGCGCCCGCCGTGCCCAAAGCGTGGCGCACCCTCCAGCAGAACATCCCCCTGCTTCAGGGTGGCAACAGCGGGTTCCAGTTCGGCCCGATGACATTCGGGGATCGCGAGATCATCGGCCCCACCGGCTTGCCGCTGTTCTATCCCGAGCTGGAGCAGGTGCCGGGTGACAAGGGCCTGGAGTGGAAGTTCCGTTCCGGCCGCATGCACAAGCGCCTGTTCGGCGGCAAGCTCTACGAGAACATCGTCCAGCACCTGGCCAGGTGCTGCAACACCGAGGCGATGCTGAAGGTGCGCATGCGGACGGGTGTGGATCTGGCGCTCCAGGCGCACGACGAGCTGGTCTACGTGGTGCCGGGCGGCGTCAACAGCGCTGGGGAGCCCACAGGGTTCGCCAAGGACTTCCGGGACACCCTGCTGGCCATCATGCACGAACGCCCGTTCTGGGGGCCTACGCTGCCCCTGGCGGCCGAGGCTGGTGTTGGGCTGTCATATGGGCAGGCTAAGTAAATGGCTTCTTGGCGCAAAATTGAGGGTTGGCCTTACGAAGTAAGCAGGGCCGGGCTCGTGCGTAGAGTTGGTTCTCGTAAGCCGCTCAAGCCTATGTGGACTGGATGTCGTCGCAAACAATACGCGACTGTTAGCCTTTGCAATCAAGGCCATCGTAGGGACGCCAAAGTCCATGTTCTCGTCTTGGAAGCATTTGTGGGTCCGAGACAAGACGGTATGCAGGGTCTCCATAAAAGCGACAACACACGGAACAACCGTCTGTCGAACCTGTACTGGGGTACGCCCAGCCAGAACGCAGTTGATGCCGTTCACAACGGCGACCATCTAGACGCCTGGGCGATCCGTGACATTCGTGAACTGCGCGAGCGTAAAGTGCTCGGGCGGATCGTTGCTGCGAAGTACGGCATCTCCGAGCAGATGGTCTGCGATATTTTCAAGGGACGCTGCTACTCGCATCTGTGAGGCGAAAATGATCGCATATATCACCGTCTGCATCGCATGCCTGATGGTCGGCAACTGGGTCCACCACATGGAGATCGTGCGGCTTCGCAGAGAATTGAAGCAAATCCGCCAAAGACTTGACGGTCAAGAATAGATCTATTACGTAATACTCGGGCGTTGTCTTCGGGTACCGCCCTATGAGCTGTGAGCAACTGATGGCCTTCACCGCGACCACCACACGACACCGCCCCCGCTACGTCGCCTGGAGCTACAGCAAGCTCAAGAACTGGCGCGATTGTGCCCGCCGGCACGCGGAAGTCGATCTGGCCAAGAAGTGGTCCGAGGGCGGGGAGAACGAACACATCCAGTTCGGCAATGCCGTCCACGAAGCCATGGAACACCGATTGTTCCGCGGAACACCTATCCCGGCACACCTCCAGTCCACCCTCCAGATGAACCTTGAGGGTGCGGCCGGGAAGGTGCTCCAGGGCGACGCCAACGCCGAGGCGTGGATGAAGCGAACCGGTGGGCTCCTGCTGCCGGAACAGCAGCTCGCCATGACTGATGACTTCCAGCCGGCCGAGTGGATGGACAGGACCAAGATGGTCTGGCTGCGCGCCAAGATCGACGTGGCTAAAATCCTGGGGCCGGCGGCCCTCCTGTACGACTGGAAGACCGGCAAGGTCAGCGACCGCGAGAGTGACCAGCTCGTGATCTCGGCCGCGATGATCTTCGCACACTACCCCCAGGTGCAGAAGGTTCGCACCTGTTACGTCTGGCTCAAGCCGGACGCGACGACCACTCTCGACGTGACCCGTGATCAGATGTCCGAGTTTTGGACGAAGATCCTGCCGGAAGTCGCGCGCTACACCAAGGATGTTCAGACCAGCAACTTCCCTCCGCGGCCTTCGGGGCTTTGCGGATGGTGCCCTGTGAAGTCGTGCGAGCACAATCCGAAGGATTAGCGATGGCTGGGTTCGCGGTCGATAACTTCGGCGACCAGAAATTCTGCGCCGCGCTATGCGATGTACTCCAGAAGTTCATCCCGCAGAACGTGATCATCGTCCGCGTGGAAATGATGATCATGCCGGAGATAGCCAGCCGCCGGCTGATGTTCTGGTACTCGCTGGTGGATGAGGGCCTGAAGGCACGCACCGCTGGAAAGCCGGCACCTGAACATCTGATCGCGGTCAATGTGCCGATGTGGAACACTCACATCGACGCGGATCTGATCTTGGCAAAATTCGCATTGGTGAGGTGAGCATGACGCCCGAAGGCAAGGTCAAGAAGAAGGTCAAGGATCTATTCACCCAATACCCGCATATCTTCTACGACATGCCGGTGCCGGGCGGATACGGTAAATCTACCCTGGACTTCATCTGCTGTATCAACGGCCTGTTCTTTGCAGTGGAGACCAAGGCACCCAACAAGGAACCGACCAAGCGCCAGGAGGGTCTGATGAACGACATCCTGGCCGCGGGCGGTGCCGTGTTCGTAGTGGCCGGCGATGACCAGTACGGCTTCACGCAACTCAAGAAGTTCCTTGACGCGAACTCCAATGGCTGTACCTCGATTAAAGTTGTTCCAAGGAACAATGAATGATCCACGTCGATCCGAAGCTGCTTGCAGATCCGTTCGACCCCAACACCTTCGACCCCGAGCTGTTGGACGACGCGTGCTTCATCCACCTGTCTGATCGGATCGATTGCTACGCCATCGTGGATCGGCAGGACTACGAGTGGGCACGGCATCTGAAGTGGTGCCACACCTACGGTTCGGGGAAGATGTTGCCGGTCGCGAATGGCGTCTATGCCATTCAGAACCCCGACCACATCTATGCTCGCAACTGTGCAGGCGGTGAGACTCGGTTTCTCCACCGGGAAATACTGGTCCGCTGGAAGGGCTACCCGCGCCGCCCCGGCATGATCGGCGACCACAAGAACGGCAAGACGCTCGACTGCCGCCGCAAGAACCTTCGCTGGGCCACCAAGTCTCAGAACGCCAAGAACATCGCCGGCAGCAAGATCAGAGCGCGGTATCTCAGGATTGACCAATGATCCACGTAGCCCAGAAGCATAAGGTACTTGCCGTCCCGGCTATCCCGGCGGTCCTGGCGCAGTTCCCATCCGCCAAGGTCGTAGACTTCCACGGTAAGTCCGCGCTGATCCCGCACACATTCAAGGATACGCGCCTGCTGCGGGCTATGGGGTTCGAGGTGCCGGCCCCGGTCCTGCACCACTACGACTGGCCACACCCCCCTGGGCAGCCGCCGTTCGAGGCGCAGCGCAAGACGGTGGCTATGCTGACCACCAACCAGCGTGGCTACGTGCTCAACGACAAAGGCACCGGCAAGACCCGCTGCGGCCTCTGGGCGTTCGACTACCTGAAGAAGGCCGGGCTCGCGAAGAAGCTGCTTGTGGTGGCCCCGCTCTCGACCCTGCACTTCACCTGGGGCCGCAGCGTGTTTGAGATGGTGCCGCACCTCTCCCACGTCGTGCTGCACGGCGACCGCAAGAAGCGCCAGAAGCTGCTGGCCCAGGACCACGACATCTACATCATCAACCACCACGGTCTGACCGTCGTGCTGGACGAGCTGATCGCCCGCACCGACATTGATGTCATGCTCATTGATGAGCTGACTGCGTTTCGCACGTTCAACACCACCCTCAACAAGGCAGTGCGCAAGATCGTGGCGACCAAGCCGTTCGCCTGGGGCATGACCGGCAGCCCGACCCCGGAGAGCCCTGTGGACGCCTACGGGCAGTGCATGGTGCTCACCCCCGACAGCGTGCCGCGGCGGTTCTCGCACTTCCGCGACATGACCATGACCAAGATCAGCCAGTTCAAGTACGTCGCCCGCCCCGACGCCAAGGACACCGTGCTGCGCGCCATGCAGCCGGCGGTGCGGTTCACCCTGGAGGATGTCACCGAGCTGCCGGATGTCGTGGTGCAGCCGGTCAAGATCGGTATGGGTAAGAAGCAGACCGAGACCTACGAGGCGTTGCGCAAGGAAGCTTGTGCCCAGGTCGGCACCGGGGAGATCACGGCGGCCAATGCCGGCGCTGTGCTCAACAAGATGCTCCAGGTCTCCATCGGCTACGTCTACGCCAAGGAAGAAGGTGCCACCGAGCGGCACGTCATCGCCCTCGATAACGAGGAGCGCTTAGAACAACTCGTGCAGGACATCGGCGAGAGCAGCCGTAAGGTCATCGTGTTCGCACCGTTCACTCATGCCCTGCGTGGTATAAGCGAGCACCTGACCAAGAATAAGATCGATCATGCCAGCGTTGACGGATCTACACCGAGCGCCGAGCGCGACAAGATTTTCGGTCTGTTTCAGAACACCGACAAGTACAAGGTAATTGTTGCACACCCAAAAACGATGAGCCATGGAGTTACACTTACGGCCGCTGATACGATCATCTGGTTTGGCCCCATAGACAGTCATGAAACCTTTGACCAAGCCAACGGTCGCATCCGGCGTGTCGGTCAGCGGCACCGGCAGCTCGTGCTGCTCTACGAAGGCACTAAGGCAGAGGCTGCCAGCTACAACAGATTGCGGAACAAGCAACAGATGCAGGACGGGGTGCTGGCTATGTTCGCGGATGGCACGCTGTGAGCCTTACCCCCGCAGAGCGATCCGCGAACTATCGGCGCAGGCATAGAGCCGCTGTGCGCGCGTCTAAGCGTGAATCCGCATGGCTTGAACGGGAAACAAAACCCGAGATCGTGGCGCTTCGCAACAAGCGGTCGTACTTCAAGACGAAGCACGGCATTACCCTGGAAGAGTATGCAAGCATGCTTGCTGCCCAAGGGCATCGTTGCGCGGTCTGTAGCCGCGGAGAACCCGAACACAAAGCTTGGCATCTGGATCACTGCCACACCACAGGTAAGGTTAGGGCAATCCTATGCCGTCGTTGCAACATGGTCTTGGGTAGTATGGAGGACAGGCCAGAGCTTCTACGCGCCGCAGCTCAATATATTGAACAACACGCTTCCAAGACTTGATCCATTCCAAGTATTGGACTATGACTTCCCTCCCTCGCCAGGATCACCATGAACATCATCACGCCTCCTCCCCCGCCTGCCCTGGTCGTGCCGAAGGTCGGCACCGACATCTCGGCCTACATCGAGCGGTACATCAAGATCCGCGACAAGAAGGACGAGATCAAGAAGCGCCACGTCGAGGAGCTGAAGCCCTTCAACGACGCGCTGTACGTGATTGAGCAAGGTTTCCTCGATCACCTCAACGGTTCCAACAGCGACAATGCTGTGGCCAAGGGTGTCGGCACCGCCTACCGGCAGTCCAAGCCATCCGCTAAGATCGAGGATGCTTCCACCTTCCGTCGCCACATCATCGGCGCCGAGGCGTGGCACCTCGTGGATTGGCGTGCCAACGCCAACGCCATCCAGGAGAGCATGGTCGAGACCAAGGAGCCGGTGCCGGGCATCCGCTTCGCGGTCGAGACCTACGTCAACATCCGCCGGGCTTAATCGCCCGACTCACTTGTTCCGCGGAACATCACCAGAGGTAACATCATGGCAAACGGTGCACTCACGGTAGCCGGCGCGAACCCGGCAGCCCTCTTCCCCGCCGGCTTCACGCTCTCGCAGCGGGCGCTCGCCGTCATGCAGCAGCGCGGCCCGCAGCCGAGCGAGCTGGGCGGTGGCATCACCGGCGGCTTCGGCGTCATCAGCTACAAGGGCAAGGTCTGGCGGATCAAGCACGGCGGCGAGGAAGTCGCGCTGACCCAGAAGGACCCGATGACCCAGGTCGAGACGGCGCAGTCGTACATCGAGGTGGTGATTATCGCGGCGACGCCGCACCTGACCAAGACCTGGTATGAGCAGCAGTACACCGAGGGCTCGAACGCCTCGCCGGACTGCGCGTCGAGCGATGGCGTGAAGCCGGACCTGGCCAGCCCGAAGCGCCAGGCGGATCTGTGCGCCACCTGCAGGTGGAACCAGTACGGCTCGCGGGTCTCGGCCAACGGCACCGGTCGCGGCAAGGCGTGCCAGGACACCAAGCGGTTGGCTGTGGTGCCGTACCCCGACATCGAGAACGAGGGCAACGGCGGCCCGATGCTGCTGCGCATCCCGCCGGCCTCGCTCGCTAACCTCCAGAAGTTCGCCGGGCTGATGGAGCGCAACGGCTACCCGTTCTACGGCGTGTCGGTCTACCTCTACTTTGAGGGCGACGAGTCGTACCCGCAGATCAACTTCAAGCCCGCGCGTCCGCTGAGCGATGCCGAGTTCGGTGTGATCGAGGCGTACCGCACCGACGACCGTGTGGCCCGCGTGCTCAACTCCACGGAGGCCACACTGGCGCCGGCAGCGCCCCAGGTCGAGCAACCGCTGTTCGGTGCGCCCCCCGGTGCTCAGCAGCAGTTGCCAGGCCCGGCACCCCAGCCGGTTCCTCAGGCCGCTCCGCAGCCCGTCCCCCAGGCTGCGCCGGCCCCGGTGCCTCAGGCAGCTCCGCAGGCGCCCACTCTGGCTCCCGCTCCGGCGCCCACCCCTGCTCCGGCGCCCACTCCGGCACCGATGCAGCCCATGGAGACGCAGCAGTTCGCGCCGCATCCCCAGCAGGCTGCCCCGCAGGCCCACCAGGCGGCACCGCCTCCCCAGCCGACGCCTGCACCCGCTCCCCAGCCCATGGCCGCCCAGGAGGCCCCTGGCGCAGCCCAGGCCGCACCGGCTCCCGAGCAGTCCATTGACGACTACCTCGACGCCCTTGGCGGCATGTGAGTGACAGACGCCGGGGCATTCCGCCCCGGCGTTCACGTTCGTATCGAGGACTGCCGCGATGGCCCTGGAAGCAGCGAGGATCTATCTGGAGCGCGTCGTGCCCTGGATCGAGGGCTCGCACGTCAACCTCCACTGGACCGTCCCGAACCGGAAGTTCGATCAGAGCAAGCCCGAGGGTAAGGGCAACAAGAAGTTCTACCTCAACGGCATGGCGTTCACCTCGCCATCCGCGGCAATCGACCAGCTCACCTACCTGACCGGCGGCCGGGCGACCGCCCAGGACATCTACGCCTGCATGTCGTCCCAGCAGCTCGCCGAGACCAAGGTGGTCGGCGGGCGCAGCTTCCTTGAGGCCAAGCGCGGCACCGAGAACGTCGCCGGCATCAAGGCCCTCTACATCGACCTCGACGTGAAGGCCGACAGCTACGCGACCCCGGCCGCCGCCTTCGGTGAGCTGCGCCGGTTCATCGCGGAAGTCGGCCTGCCGCGCCCCACGCTGGCGGTGGCCAGCGGCACAGGCGGTGCGCACGTCTACTGGGTGCTCGACAAAGTGCTCCCCCGCGCCGAGTGGCAGCCGCTCGCCAACGCGCTGGCCGAGGCTACCCGCCGCCACGGCCTGAAGGTGGACAGCAACTGCACCGTGGACAGCGCCCGGCTCCTGCGGGTGCCGGAGACCTGGAACCACAAGGGCAACCCGCCGCTCCCCGTGGTCATGGGCAAGGCAGTCCAGCCGAACGACGTGCCGCTGGACGAAATCCGGCGCATCCTGCTGCCGTACATGGGCGCCACGGTCGTGCGGCTGCCGACCGCCAAGCCGCTGCCCGGCCAGCCTGCTATGCCTGTGTCCGAGCTGTCGGCCGGCATTCAAGCTCCCCAGGCGCCGCCCATCGACATCGACAGCATCAAACCGCTGTGCGGCTTCGTGGCCACCGCCCTCGACACGGGCGGGCAGAGCTACGCGCAGCCGCTGTGGAACCTGACGACGCTGCTCGCGACGTTCACGCAATCCGCTCGGGGCGACGGCCGGTGGGCCGCGCACGAGATGGCGAAGGGGCACCCCGGCTATGATCTCGGCACCACCGATGCCCTCTATGACCGCAAGGTCGCCGAGCGAGATGTCCGCAACATCGGCTGGCCGAGTTGTTCCGCGGTACAAAATGCTGGCTGCACTTCGTGTGCGACGTGTCCGCTCAACCACCTCAACAAGTCGCCGCTATCATTCGGTCAACCAGTCAGCGTCGTTTCGTCGGGCGCGGCGGCGTCTCCGGTCGGTCCTGGGCCGGGGACGGTCAGTGCCGCTCCTGCTGCTCCTCATCCCCTACCTAGCCCTTACGTTTATCGCCCTACAGGTGTGATCGCACGGGCGACGGTGCAGGAGGACAACACCGTAAAGCTGTTCGACGTGTGCCCCTACCCCCTGCACAGCGCCTGGGTGCAGACCACCCCATGGGTGCTGCACTTCAAGGCCCGGCTCGGCGTGCAGGGGTTCGATGCCAGCATGTCGATCCAACTCACCCACCTCAACTCGCGGGAGTACGCAAAGCACCTGGCTGCACAGGGCCTGATCGTGGCCCGGCAGTACGGCCCGCTGCTTCAGGAATTTCTCATGGCCTGGGTTCACCAGCTCCAGCAGACCCGTGACGCCGTGGTCTCATCGTCGCCGTTCGGCTGGTCCATCGTGAACGACACCCTGGAGGGGTTCGTCTACGATGGCCGGGTGTGGACCGGCGGCACCGACAAGCCCGCTGCCAGCCCCAACCAGGTCATCGCCGACCAGTACACCCCGCGCGGTTCCGTGGAGCCGTGGAAGGAAGCCGCCAAGGTCATCACAAGCCAGGGGCGGCCGGCGCTCGACGCGATCCTTGCTGGGTCGTTCGGTGCCCCGCTGATGCGGTTCACCGGCCAGTCCGGTTCGGTGATGTCGGCCTACTCGATCAGCTCCGGCATCGGGAAGTCCACCACGGCCGACGTGGCGCAATCCGTGTGGGGCCATCCGAAGAAGGCGATGAACTCGCTCAGCGACACCCAGAACTCGGTGATCAACAAGGCCGGTCAGCTCCGGTCCCTGCCGCTGATCTGGGACGAGCTGAAGGGTGAGGATCAGAAAGAAGCCTTCATGCGGCTGGCCTTCCAGATCTCGGGCGGCAAGGAGAAGTCCCGGCTCAACGCCGACAGCACACAGCGCGACCCCGGCACTTGGCAGACCATGGTCATCGTGCTGGCTAACGACAGCTTGCTCGGCAGCATGCAGAAGAAGCTACGATCCACGGATGCCGGCATCCTCCGCGTGTTCGAGTACGAGGTGCCAGACCCGCCTGCGGGGGCGTTGCAGAACCACGGCGTAGTCTCCCGCCTGATCGCCCGATGCCACGAGAACTACGGGCATGCCGGGCTGATCTACGCGAAGTTCCTGGGGTCGCAGCACGCCCGGTGCGCCGCCGAGATGGCCAAGGTGCAGGATGCGCTGACCGTGAAGCTGAAGGCGCGCAACGACGAGCGGTTCTGGATCGCCAATATGGCCTGCTGCATCCAGGGCGCCCGGTACGCCAATGAGCTGGGCCTGACCCAGATCGACGTGGCTGGGTTGACCAAGTTCCTGATCGCCACGCTGCTCACCCTGCGCAGCCAACGCGAGGCCGCCACCGTGAACATCATGCGGCCGGACGTGCTGGAGGGCATCATCGCCCAGTTCCTGGGCGAGATGGCGGCCAAGCATACCCTGACCACTGACAGCATTCCGCAGGGGCCTGGTCGCCCCAAGGACTGCACGGCTCTGGGCGACCACACCCGCCTCGATGCCATCTATGTCCGGCATGCCGTGAATGAGCGGATCTACGTTATCTCTCAGCCGGTGTTCCATGACTGGCTGACGCGCCGGGAGCTGCCGGCGTTCACCCTGATGAAGGCCCTGCGCGACGCCTACCCCGGCGCCGTGAGGACCGGTGTGCTGCGCGACATGACGAGCGGCACCAAGTGGTTCGCGGGTGGTATGCGGACCCAGACTGTGGAGTTCCACTACGCTGGGACGAACTTCCGCAAGGCGCTCGGGGATGTGGAGGACAGCACGAATCTCGCAACTGCACTTCCGTAGTTGTTCCGCGGAACAGAAAGGATCACCATGACCAATCGCCCAATTGTCACAACCCTATGTGGGTCATCCCGCTTCCCCGACGCCTTCGCGCTCGCCAACATGCACCTCAGCATGCTCGGTCGCGTAGTCATCAGCCTGGGATGTTTCGGGCATGCAGACTATCCAGTCGGTGCTCGGCATCTGACATCGGATGGGGACGAGGCCACACCCGAAAAGCAGCACCTTGACCAGCTCCACTTCCGCAAGATTGACATCAGCGATGGCATCTTCGTCGTGAACCCTGGCGGCTACATCGGGTCCAGTACAAAGCGCGAAATTGCATATGCGCAGTCGATTGGGAAGACAGTTGAGTGGCTGTTCAACCCAGGTTCCGAAGTCTGCGACAAGATCCAAATTCCAGCCGCAGAAGAGTTCGCCAACTTGGCGAATGAGCTGGATCAGCTTGCGAGTACAGGCGCGAGAAACGGCATGCAGTTGCGCGTGCTTGCGGAAACCTTGCGGGGCTCAAAGTTTGGACAGGTGAAGTCATGAGCATGGACATCAAGGACACCCTGGCTCAGCGCCAGGGCACGCATGGCGAGTTCGCGGACAACGCCGACATCATGCAGACCCTGAAGGATGCCGTGCGCGCCCGGCCGGGCTGGGCCAAACTCGACGCCACCAAGCGCGAAGCACTCGACATGATCCTGCACAAGGTTGGGCGGATCGTGACCGGCAACCCGGAGGAGCCCGACCATTGGCACGACATCGCCGGCTACGCCACGCTGGCTCGGGACCGGGTGAAGAAGCCCGAGACGCCGTTCGAGCTGACTCTGGATGCCACGAAGATGGCCGTGCTGGACAAGCTGGGCTCGTGAACGGGCTGCCAGATCAGCCCTGGCACGCCAAAGCCATCCGCTTAGCTGCGGATGGCTACACCCAGGAAGTCATCGCCGAGGCGGTGGATCGCTCTCTCGCAACAGTGCGCAAGCTACTGGTGCCGAGTGAGCTGGAGGCATGTCGAGCAAAGAGTCTGCGACGCCACTATAGGCGAATGGCAGACCCAGCATGGCGTGAGCGCGAACGTGAGCGGCACCGCCGCAAGCGAGCCGAGATCAAAGCAAGGCAATCGGAGCACGCCCCATGATCCTCCCGGCACAAGCCATCCGCCGACTGGCGCAAGCCGGTATGGTCAAGCCCTTCCATGAGCGGGGCGTCGCGCACGGTCGGACCTACGGACTGGGGCCGTGCAGCTACGACGTGCGGCTGAAGCAGGACATCTGGCTCTGGCCGTTCTGGGGGCGGCTGGCCTCGACCATCGAGACCTTCGACATCCCCAACGACGTGATGGCCGAGGTCAAGGACAAGAGTTCCAATGCCAGGATCTTCGTGCTGGTGCAGAACACCTTGATCGATCCAGGGTTCAGCGGTGGGCTCACGCTCGAACTCACGCGGTTCTTGCCGTGGCCGATTCGGTTGAAGGCCGGCATGCCGATAGCCCAGATCAAGTTCTCTAAGCTGACGGAGCCGACCGAGATGCCATATCGGGGCAAGTACTATGGGCAGTCCGGTGACCCGGAGCCAGCCCGGTACGAGGCGGCATGAGGGCAGAGGAGCACTAGAATGCCAGAATGGGTATTAATTGTTGGTGGCCTATGTTTCGCCGGCCTTATCGCATGGGTGATCCTTGCGGGGCGCGGGATGGCCAAGTGGGACTAGCATTGGGGTCGGGGCACCTGCACCAGTGTGGCGTGCCGGCAACCACAAAAGCGTGACGCTCCTATATGACACGGATCAATCAGGGAGTTGCCGGATGATCCGTGTCGTCGCGTTGCTCGGGGTATGCACCCTGTTGGCCGGGTGCAACGAGGACATCAAAGCCCAGAAAGCCTACGTGGCTTCGTCGGCAGCCTATAAGGACTGCCTTGCCGTCAGCGGCCCGCAGGCTTGCGAGAGCCAGCGCCTGACGATGGAGAGCGACAGGAACCTGTTCAACAGCCTGTCGCGCTCGATCAAGCCGTACTAGCGGGTATCGCCCCGGTTCGCCTTGACGGTGCGAATGCGAAGGTTCTTGCCGTTCCCGCCGCCCAAGCGGATCGGCACCTTGTGGTCCACGTCCTTGCCGGTGAGCTTCGCCTTACCGTGCTTCGCCACCATCTCCTTGCGGGCTGCATTGCGCTGAGCCCGCTTTTTGATCTGCTCTGGCGTGCCCTGATACTCGGCATAATGCTTCTTGAGCTGTGCCGGGGTGCGGTTGGTCATCTCTCACTCCTGTGAAACCAGAGTTGTTCCGGGAACAACTCTGGTGATTGAAGTTCAGCGAAGCCCCTGCCGAGCATCGTTCTCTCGCATCCGATCCAGGCCCGGTATGCTGAGCTGCATCCGCTTCTCGGCGGTGCGGTTGTACTGGGTGATCTGGGCTTTAACCTTCGCTCGTGACCCGGCAGAGCCTGCGTTGAGGTACTTGTTGCGCAGCTCGTCGCGCTTATCCTTGACCTTAGCCCGCTCCGCGATGATGTCGCCCTTCGCCTGCTGCTGGTCAGAGATCCGCGTAGGCTTGAAGCCCAGCGCCTGGGTCGCCGCCTCACCCGCCGACATCTTGTCGTCCAAGTAGCCGTTGAGTGCTTTGGCGGTGTCGCCGAGCACCTTGACCGGCAGGATCTTCTGGGCGGCCTTCAGGTAGTCGGCATCCTGTGCTGCCAGCACACCCTCGCGCCAGTCGCGCACGGTGCCCCCGGAGGCGCCGAAATACTGCTCGGCGACCCACTGGGAGATCTCGCTGGTCTTGTACTTGCGCGGCTCTCCGAACGTCCAAAGGTCGGCCGCCGACAGCCGGCCCGATAGGTCCACACCGATGGCCCGCCCAACCGCGCCGTCCGTCACCAGGTCGGACCACGACTTGCCGATGCTTTCCTCCAACGCCCGGCGGATGCGCCGCTCCTGATCGGCCCAGCCGGCGCCACCCAGCCCGAGAGCCGCCGAGAGCACGAACCCGACCTTGATCAGCTCCAGACCGGGGATGCCGAACGAGCCCGCCATCAGGGCATGCACGGCGACCAAGTTGCCGAACTGCTTCATCGCCGTGCGGCGATCCGTTTTGCTCTCGCCCCGGAACGCCTGGTAGAGCATCCCGGCGTAGAGGTCGGTCATTGCCTGGCCGTACTTCTTGAACTGAAGGAACGGACGCAGCACCGGGCTCGAGAACGACGGCGGGGCATTGAACGCCGAGTAGTCGAACTGCGTCTTCTGCACGATGTCGAAGGCGTAGTCCCTGGCCTGCTCGGGCGTCTTCCCCTTGCGCCGGGCCAGCCGGTATGCGGCGACCGCCGTCCCAGCCCGGTTGACGGCCTCCACAGCGGCAGGAGCCTGCCGGAACACCCGGTCGGCCTTCGCCAGAGCCGTGCCCGCCACGCCCCTGCCCCCGGCGATTGCAGAGGCAAGCTCGAATGCTGCGCTATCACCAAGTGCCCCACGCTCCTGCACATCCTCCAGCATCCGACCCAGCTCGGCACCATCCTTGGCACCGGAGAGCCGGCGCCGCACCGAGCCCACCACGTCGGTGGTGTCGAGCGCCGTATCGCCCCAGCGCCGGGCGGCGGTGTAGGTGTTGGCCACACCCTCCCCGTAGGTCCGCCAGGCGCCGATGTCGCGGAACGCCCCGGTCAGCTCGGCCGCCGCCGAGACGTTGCCATGATCGCCGCCCAGGACAGGCAGGGTGGTCATCAGCGGCTGCGCCGCGTTGATGATCGAGTGCGCAGGCGAGGCCAGCTTGCCCAGCATCGTGACCGCGAATAGGTCGCGCACGAACCCGGAAGGCTGGTTGAGTCCCATGTCGTTGGCGTTCACCCGGCCCTCGATCTCGTCGTAGACCATCTTGCGGATCTGCGACTTGTCGTTAGCGAAGGCTTTGGCCTGCTCCTCCATGGCCTGGAGGTCGCTGCGGATGCCCGGCATGTAGTTGAGCTTGCCGAGAAAGTTACTCTCCGCGGTGGCGTAGCCCAGCATGTTGCGCGAGAAGTTTTCGCCGGCACCCTGCACGAGCTTGCGCGGCAGCGACCGGTGCTGGATGCGATTGCCGGACATCATGCGGGTGGCCGCCTGCCCGACGACCGTCTTCAGGATCTGCCGCTGGCCGGGGGTGAGGTCGTCGCGAGCCTCGACGCTGCGCACCAGGCTGGAGAGCTGGGTGTAGGACAGGTCGCCCCGCTGCTCCATGCCCTCACGGTGCTGCCAATCCTCCACGGCGTGGAAGGTGCCGTCGCGTCGAGCCTCACGGATGAACTGCTCGGCCCGCGTGCGGCTGTCGAACATGTGCAGGCCCTTGGTCTGCACGCTCACCCGGTAGGCCACCCGGCTGTCGGTGTCGGCATCCACAGCCTTGATCGGCTCGCCGGTTTTGGCGTCGTAGTACCGCTTGGCGATCCGCGTCACGGTCAGGTCGGTCTTGCCGGAAAATGCGTCGGCTGCCCGGCGCGCGCCCTTCTCGGTGCCGGAGAACTCGACCACGCCGGGCTCCACCTCGGTGCCACCCATGGTGTCCGAGATGACATCGCGGGTTCGCACGACGTAATCGCCCTGGCGCATCAGGGGGAAGTACATGCCCTTGATCGACTTGAACTCGGGCGCCGACTTCAGCGCATCGTACAGGGTGTTGTTCTTCAGCAGCGTCTTGTCCTCGTCGCCGAGCCGGCCGCTGAGCGTCTTGGTCACGAGGTCGGTCCGCGCTTGGCCCGTGATCTCCGGGGCGAGCTGATCAAGGATGCCCTCCGCGAAGGCGCGGGCCTTCTCGTTCTGGGTGTCCCGATAGTACCGGGCGGCACGGATGAACTGGTCCTGCTGCGCCTCCGGAAGTGCCGAGAACCGGCGCTGAAGGTCGGCATGCTGAGCCTTGCTCTGCCAAGCCGCGGCGATGTCGGACTTCTTGGGGTCCTGGCCGTAGACGTGCTTGTTGGCCGCCTGCATCTGCTCCAGGGTCGGGGTGCCCTTCAGCAGGTTGAGGTTGGCCATGGTTACGTCGTTGGCCAGGATTGCGAACTCCTGGGCAACCTTGGGGTTGGCCCGCTTCAGGTTCTCGTAATCCTGAACGTGCACGTCGGCGGCGCGGCGCTTCTCGGTGACGTAGTTCTGCCAGCGCTGAACCTTCTTTACCAGATTGTCGAGGTGGCTGGCACCGCCACCGGCCGGGAACAGGTTGGCATGGGCCTGCCGGAGCTGGTCCATGGTGCGCACGCGCAGCACCTTAGCGGTGACGAAGCCACGGGTGGCGCCGCCGCGGTCGGTCAGCCCTTCGCGGATAGCCTGGGCACCGAGCGCGGCCGGGGCCTGGGTGCTGCGCGGCGTCGAGGGCTGGTCGATGGCCGTGCGTAGGTCGGTCAGCACGGCACCGATGCGCAGCGCCGCGTCAAGGGCGGTCGGCTGCACCGGGGTAAGGCCAAGGAACTTACGCACGCCGGCCACGAAGTGCGACCAGACGTTGCCCATGGGCAGGCGCCCGTAGGATGCGCTTGATGGGATCTTGGCAAGCTTCTCCTGGAAGTCCCGCGAGGACATCGCCTCCGACACGAACTCGTGTTCGTTGGTCATGCCGTATTCGCGGCTGGCCTGAGAGCCCAGGTGTTCACGCACCTCGTCCATCAGCGAACGGATCAGGCGCTTGGCGGCCGGCACCCGCTCGATAGTCTGCATGAACGCAGCGTGCAGACCCTCGTGGATCATCAGGTGCGACAGAGCCGCCTCGCTGATGTCGTCCTCGCGCAACACGATCTGGTGCGTGGCCGGGTCGTAGTACCCCATCACCTCGTCGGGGAACCCACCCTTGCCGGCAAGATCCTCGACCATGGCTCGCATGCCATCTTTCGAGACGATGTGGACCGGCACATCCGGGATCATCTGCGCCAGGCGGCGGGCGATGAACGGATTGATCTGCGCGGCCACACCACCGGGGGCGGCGTTATTCAGATGCTTCAGGTAGTCGCCTAGCCGGCCGGTGGACAGGATCGGGGTCTGCGCGCCCGAGCGGGACGATACCAGCATCTCGCCCGTGCCGCGGATCTCGGGCTCGTCATCGAGCAGGCTGGCGATCTCGCGAGCGTTGGCCTCTGCCTCGGCGTCGTTCTCCAGGCGCTTGGCCCGCAGCGGCATGAGGGCAGGCACCTGCCGGGATGCCAGAACACGGGCCATCTCCTTCGGGGACGGCATGGTCGAGTGCTCACGCTGCCGACCGAAGGGCTCGCCCTGGTCATTCAGAGCCTGCACCCGCACGGTGCGTTGATCGGGATCGAATGCGATCACACGATCACGGCCACCACCATAGGACGGCACGTCTTCGCCGGGTTTGAAGAACTCAGCGAGATCAGCCTTAGACTTGGCAATGGCGGCGCGAGTTGCGGCAGCCTTCGACTGTGGCTTGGCGCTGGTCTGCTGGGCAGTTGTTCCGGGAACAACTGCCGGACCTTTCGGCCCACCCTTGGCCCAGTCACGGAACTGCTCGGGCGCCATCTCCACGATAGAGCCGATACGCTGCGCACCTTTGCCGTCCGAGAAGCCGGCCTTGTAGGTCCGCGTTGCTTCCTCAAGCGAACGGAAGCCGACCATGGCCTTGTGCTCATCGAACGAGCCGTCGAGGTTGTTCTGGTTCACGATGTAGACCGGGCCGTCCTCGGCAGCCTTTGGGCCGAGATAGACATCGACGTGATCACCATCGACGCCCTTGGTGCCACGCAGGTAGCCATAGTCGGCCGGCATCTTGACCGACCACTCGCGGCCATCCGCGTCGGTGCCCGAGCGGGTTGAGCCCTTGGCATTCTCGATAGACACATCGAAGCCCAGAGCACGGACATGCTCCATGGGGTAGTTGCCGGCTTCCTTCTGTGCCTGAGTGGGCTCTCCGCGTTTCGGGTTGACCCGAATGGTAAAGCTATCGTCCTCGCCGGGAACATACTTACCCGTGAAGCCGGTATCTTCATCGGGACCGCGCATGCCTGGCGCGTACTCGACATCGTACCCACGGGCTGCCAGACGGTCGTACATCCGCTTGGCTTCCGGGGAGAGGTCATAGTCGCTGACCAGTGGCACACCGCGCTCCTGCGCGATCTTGGCAAGCTGCTCGTACATCCTGACGCCATAGCCCTTACCCCGATCTGCGGAGTGCAGGTATGAGCCCGTGACGAAGACACCGTTGTCCCGGATGTCAAAGTTCAGTCCAGCCCGGTTCACACCTTCTGAAGAACGGGCGCCAGCCGGCAGAAGGGTATATCCGTCCTTGTAGGCCACAGCCTTGAGACCAGCCGCGACTTTGAACGGCGCAGGCTTTTCAGTGGGGGGCGTAACCTTGCGCCGGCCGCGGCTCTCAACCTTGAACTGCCCGGCTCGGTTCTGCCCGGCGACTACAGCTCCAGTTGTTCCGGGAACAACTTCCTCTGTGCTGTCTCGAACGGGTGCAGGCTCAGGTTCCGCAGGTAGAACGCGCTCCTCAACATCGCGTCCTGCATCCGTAACTTCTGCTGCTTGCTCGACGTTGGCCCCTTCCGCTTCATAGGCTTCGGACGCATCGGCTCCTTCGCGAACGTCCTGTGCTGACCGCGGCGTCTCATCATACGTCGGTCCCCGCTTCAGTGCGTCCTGATTGATCTTGCGGTTGGCACGAACTTCGTCACCGGCTCCGTGTCGAACCAGAAAGTCATCCGTGATGAACTGGTGGATCTGATCCTGACTGGAGCCGTCGCGCGCCACCTCGGCTGCCGACTTCAGATGCACGAGGTGCGGGTCGTCCGTGGCACCTGCGGTGCTGGTGATACCGGCAGCCCGTGCCTTGGCAACCAGGTCAGCTGCGTAGGCACGCACAGCCTTAGGAGCGCCACGCAGGGCAAGCGCCGGCATCGGGTTGTCGTTGACGAGCTGCTGCGCGGTGTGCCCGTCCTGGATACGCTTCTCCTGCGCCCGGCGGTCGCGTGCTTCGTTCTCGGTCTCGCGACGGGCAACGCCCTCCTCGGTGCGCTTCTGGGTGCTGTCGTGCAGCGCCTGCCGAGCCGCCAGGAGCTTGGCACGAGCAGCCACGGCGGCAGGCCCCTGCCCTGTCCGGCGCTCACCGAACGCCTCCACGGCGTCACGAGCCCACTGCGGGGCCTCGCCACCGTTCGCCTTGACGGCGGCCTCGGCGAGCTTCTTGAACCGCGCCCGGTCGGACTGCTTGGTCCAGTCGGCCGGATCTGCGGACAGGGCGACGGCATCACCTTCCCCTCGTGCGATCCGCTCACGCTCGGTGCGCGAGATCCGCTTGTCCTCACGAGGGCTAGCCGGCTGCGGGGCTTCCTTCACCGGCCGCAAGACGCGCGGACCTTCCGTCTGCGCGTCCAGTCGGTCGAGCACCGCAGGCCGCGGCTCGTCGGGCACCGGGGGCAGCGTAGTCGGCTCCAGGCTATCCAGATCGATGGTCGAAGCAACCTGCGGTTTTGCGGTTGCCCCAGCCGTGTCCTGGGAGGGGGTGCCAGCGGCCGGAGTTTTCGGAGCAGTGGCAGGTAGCGCCTCGGGGGCTAACGCCTGCTCCGGGGCGGCCTGGGCAGGCTCCTGGGGCTCTTGGACTGCTACGGGTGCCGGCTCGGGCTCTGGGGCTGCTTGAGGTGCCTCGGCGATGGCGGGAGCTGCCGGCTGGCCAGGCTCTGCATCCGGGTCCGCCTCGAACTCGTCTTGAGCGATGAAGTCGGAACTGTTCCGCGGAACATCATTGGACTTGACCGCAGCCGCGACGGCCGGGTCCACGGCCGGCTGACGCAGGCGGTCCAGCTCGCCAATGGCATCGTCCACCGCGGCGAGCGAACGCTGAGCCCGACCACCCGTAGTATCGCCAGCCGCAGCAGCCGTGGCCGGATCGATGGCAGTGGCACGGGTTGCCTCGGCGGGGGCGGTGTCTGGCAGCCGATCTTCACCAGCAGCACTCGTCGCCTCACGCCCACCGATGCCCGTGACACCACCGACCGCGCCACCCAGTAAGCCACCGACGACACCGCCCTGGACGGTCTGCTCCAGGATCTTGCGCCAGTCGAAGCCCTGCATCGTGCCGGCGTCGTTCTGGCCCTGCTGGGTCACGCCCTCTTGGACGGCGTTCTGCCCGGCTTCGGTGACGCCTTCCTCGACCAAGCCCTTCTTGGCGCCCTTCAGGATACCTTCGCCCGCCTCGCCGACAGCCCGCTTGGCCGCGAGCGCAGAGGCGCCGAACTGCTCGGCGATAGCCCCGACCGCTCCGGCGAGCAGCGGCTTGTTGCCAGCAGCCGCTTCCACCAGCACCTTGCGGGCCACGCTGTCGGAGTACCCGTCGTCCCGGAGCTGCCGGTAGACGCCCGAGTTCGACCGAAGGTAGTCCTCTTTGGCGTCGAGGATCGACTTCTCGATGTCGTCATAGACCTGACCGGCCATCATCGACGCATTCACAGCGCCCGACGTGGCGGTGCCGGCAGCCGCAGCGGCGCCCGCCGTGAGGCCGGTGCGGGCGACACCCGCCACCAGACCACCGGGGATGATGCTCGCCAGCAGCGAGGGCGAAGCGTTGGCCAGCTTCAGCCCGAGCGAGTTGGCGATGGATACGTCCGGCGACCAGATCGACTTGTCACCACCGGGCAGAAACCCGGCGTTGAGCGCATCGCGCGCCGCCGGGGTCATCGCTTCGACCTGGGCCTTAGCGCCCTCGTCAGCGAACTTCCGGGTACGCTTCAGCCCGCTATCATCGTCCGTGTCGAGCACGTAGTCCGCGCCTGCCGCCGCGGAGCCGAGCACCCCGTAGGCGCCCGCCGCGGCGGCCCTCCCATAATCCCCGACCGATGTTCCGGGCTCAGCGTCGAGAGGCTGCCGGTAGTCCTTGGATACCGGCAGCGCATCGAGATCGATCGTGGTGGGCATCGCAATCCTACGGAGTATTTACATCGCGCCCGAAAGCAGCGCCGCGACCCTGTTCTCTCACTATCTTACGCATCATGGCAAGAGGAACTGTGTCGTCGGACTTGTTGAACTGCTTTTGGACACGGGCATACATAGCGTCGCCCATCTGATCTTTCAGCCTCTGGTATTCGGCTGATTTGTCCCGTGTCCGCCGGGCCGGTGCTTCCGACTGCCGAGCCTGGCGCCGATCAGCCGCCGAACGGATGTCATCCATTTCGTTCGGCGTGTACTGGTTCTCGGCATCCTGCCGCATCGGGTTCGGCACGGTCGTGGTCGCAGGAGCCGCTGGCTTGTTGCGCTGCCGGATGCGAGCGAGCGCCGCGATGGCCTGGGGCGGCATGTACACCGGGTCGGACCCGTTGATGCTGTAGGCACCGTTGTCCAGCACTTCGATCTTGCCGGTCTTGACCGCCAGCTTGGCAATGTCGGCAGCCCGCTTCGGGGTAAGCGCGTTGTCGCCCCGCAACAGGCCAGTGACGGCCGAGCCGTAATCCGACGCATCGGTCTGCTGCGCGTCGCTCAGCGTGGCGCCTTCCTTCACGCCCAGGATGCTCGGCACCACCTGATCGACCTTCGTGCCAAGGTCGTCATCGAATCCGGTGTCGCGCTTCTGGAACTCAATGGCCGCCCGCTGGTGCGGGAGCTGCGCCTGGAGCTGGGTCTTCTTCTCCGGGTCGGTCTCCCGATCCACGGCCCGCTGGAGCCGGACGAACTGCTGGTCGAGGCCGGCGACCTTACGCTCGTCCTCGGTGCCACCACCTGCCCGGCCCCCTGCCCCGCGGCCCGCCGGACGTGCGATCCGCTCAAGCTGGGGCACGTAGGCGGCGCGGCCAGTGTCGCCGGCAGCCCAATCCCGACCGGCCCTGATGGCGTCGTTGAGCGCCTTCTGAGCAGCCTGGACCTTGGGCGTATCGTCGGGGTCAGCCTGCATCTGCTCGGCGAGCGCGTCGCGGGCGTTCTCCACCGCGGCGGCGTGACCGGCATACTCCTGCTGATCGGTGCCCTTCTTGTCCTGTGCGGCCTCCCGGCGCTGATAGAACTCCTGTCGCCTGTCGTCCTTGGCCTGACGTTGCTCCTGGCTGGTCTGGGCGCGGGTCTGTGCGTCGCGCTGCACCAGCTCCTGGATGGCGCGGGCACGCACGGCCGGGGACATCTTCTTGAGCGCGTCCTGGGCCTCGGGCGAGAGTTTGGCCACCACGTCCTGATTGCCGCCACCCGCATCGAGGTAGGCACCGTAGGACTTCTCGTCCTGGGCCTTGCGTTTCTCGGCGAGCTTCTGCGCAGCAGTCAGCGACCCAGCGCGAGCATTCTGCATCTGCTGAAGCCATTCGCTGCCGTTCTTCATGCCGGTGGCGAGGTATAGAAGTTGGTTGGCCGTGGCCTGACCACGCTCGGTCAGGTCGCCATCCTCGTCCACGATGCGATAATCGACCGTGCCGTTCGGCCCGACCTTATCGACGTACATGGACGATCCATCCGGGATTTGGTTGTGTGCGCTCTGGATGTCCTTAGCTGCACCGGCAATGTCACCCGACTTCAGCTTCTGCTCAGCCGACGCGCCGGCATACTGCACAGCCTGGCGGGTGTAGAGCAGTATGCTCTCGGAATACTTCTTCGCTTTGTCGGGCTCACCGCGCTTCAGGAAGTAGTCATAGCCCGCCTTGAGGCGCGCGATGGCCTTGGCATCCGACGCCAGGCGGTTGTCAGGGTCGATGGTCTGGTCGATCTGGCGGATGTCATCGGGCGTCGCCGCGCCTTCGTTGGCGTGGTAACGGCTGACCTGGGCGGCACGGTCGCTGCGCGCGTCCGGCAGGGCGCTGGTCTGTCCGTCGAGGCCAAACGTCCTGGCAATGGACGACATGCCGGCGTCGAGAGCTTCGTGCAGCCCTGGCAACCGGTGGTAGTCCGGCTCGGCAGGCGCAGAGTTGTTCCCCGGAACATCTTGCAGCTCGGCATCGGATGGGCGACGCGGCGGTAGCGGCGGGGCGGAAGCCTCGTCATCCGCAGGCATCTGCATCACAGGTGCGATGATGCCGCCTTCCGCCGCCATCTGTGTGGGGGCGTACTGCTCGTCATCAAGCACTGCCTGGTCTCCAGGCATCGACATCGCGCGACCACCAGGGGTAGGCGCCGGCAATTCGAGTGCTGCGGCAGGTGCGGGCGCAGAGATCACTGGTGCTGCGGGATTGCGACCCTGCACAGCGGCGGGCGCGACCGCCATCCGGGGCGCGGCCCCACCGGTGACGGCACGTGCATAATCTACTGTTTTCATGTTGCCGTCAGAGAGGCCAAGCTTGGCCGCCGTCGCCAGCGGGCGACCCGAGTGCCAGACCGACGCCGCATCGGCTGGGTTGCCGTACTTCTTGATCTGCTTACCGAACTCACCCTGGAATACCTTATCCTGGGCCACCGGGTCGTTCAGAAACTCCTGGGGGGTCATCGACTTGCCCAGGTGCTCTTTGGTCCACGACGGGATGTTGGCACCCATAACTTGGTAGCGGCCATAGGCACGGTCGCCCTTCTTGGTCACAGGCCCGAGCGCATCGTAACGACCACCGCTCTCCACCTTGCTCAGCGACTGCGCGAGCGAGGTCAGATCACCCATATCGGTGGCGAACGCAGGCAGCTTGCTGAAGCCGCTGTTGGATGGCTTCGATCCACCCTCTGCTTCATCACCACCCTTGTAGGTGTAGGGCTTCACGCCACCACGACCGGGAATGCCGCCAGCGTAGCCGGCAGCCTCCTTGTCGATATTCGCCTCGTCGCGGTCGCGGTCCTGCCGCTTCATCTCAGCTTCGGTCGGGGTCGCGAGCTTGTAGCCCGAGCTGAACCCGTTCACGAAATCCTTCAGCTCCTGACCCATGCCCATGTCGATTACCTCATCACGTCGAGAGCGCCGGTCGTATCGACCTGGGGTCTTTGGATCGGGAGAGCCTGCATCCGGGGCTTCGCACCGGCCTGGCTGCGCTCCTCACCGGACTTCCTGATGAGCTGTTGAAGATGTTTCTCACCCACCCAGCGCACGGTGTCAGCGGGCAGCACGAACTCACCCGCGTTGAGGCGTGCGGGCACATCGTCGGTCATAGCGCCACCGGAGGGCGACATGTCGCGCGTGACCCGGATGCCAGCATGCATCTCGTCGTCGGTCGGCACCGTGCCGCCTTCATCGAACAGCCCAGCGATGGCCGTGCCGATCCGCCCGCCGCTGTCGTAAGATTTCAGGCCCATACCGGCTACGGTGCCGAGAATGCTCCCCAGGCCGGAACTAGACGCCTGGTTGGCTTTGTACTCGTCCAGCCTGTTTGAGTACTGCTGATTGGTCGTGTTGGCGGCACCCGCCAGGGAGCCGTTGGCAAGGCTGGTGAACTGAGTGCCAGTCCCCATAGTGCTGGCACCAGACGCCGTGGTTGCCAGGTCGTTGCTGACCGCAGAGCTACCGGCCTGGAGCCCGAGCTGGGTCTCCTGGAGGCCACGGTTGGCAGTGGTGTTGCCCTGCTGGATCGCCTGTCCGAGCATCTGCTGCCCTGTGACGGCATCCTGGCGGCGCGACACGTTCATGGCGCTGGCCCGAGCGGCGGCCTCCTGAGTGCGGGTGCCCAGATCGAGAGCAGCAGCGCGCGTCTGCGTCGGGTCCACACCATATGCTTCAAGCTGGCGTTGGGCATTGGCGCGCGCCACGTCGAACTGCTGCGACACGTCGCCAGCCGATGCCGCTGCTCGACTGTTGATCTGCGTAGGGTCAGAATACTTCTGCGCGTTCTGGATGAACTCGTATTCCAGCGGCTGGTACGTCGTGTCGTATCGCGCCCGGTCGGCCGCTGCATTGGTGTTCAGCGCGCCTTGCTGTTCAAGCGTCGTAGCCACCACTTTGTCGGTGTTGGCACGGTCGGCAGCATATTGCCCCGTGGCCCACTGCTGCTGCTGGGTCGCCAAGTTCTGCGCCGACGTAGCAGCCTGCGTCTGCGCCGCGATGATCGGCGCATAGTTAGGAGCCGCAGGTGCTTTCTGTTTGCCCATGACTAACTCCGCGGCTTCGTATTGTTCGGGCGACAATGTTAAGGAAACGGCAATCGGCCTTATACATCGACCGTATTACCATGTCACCTTCGGGAAAAACGTCTTTAAGTATTGCTTCATCCTTGAAACCAAGGCTGGCATTGAAACGCAGAGCTTCGGTATTGGATGCGCGGATCGAAGCAAATACCTTGCGCATGCCGAGCTGGTTGAATGGGAAGTCGAACGCAACCCAAAGCAGATCACGATTCAGCCAACCCCGACGAACCCCGGCAACGTGCATCTGCAAGGACGCCTGTGTGGCATTTGAGTACACAATACCACCGACGAAACTGCCGTCCACGAACCGGGCGATGCACCGCTCACCCTCCGGGTTGAACACGGCACCGCCGGCCAGGGCCATGATCCGCCGGCCGGCGTCGAGTGCATGGTCGTCACCGATGTGGATACGGTCAAGGATCATCGGTGTCGCTCAATTACATTCAAGATCAGTGGGCCTTGCGGTTCACCGTTGATCATCTTCAGGCGGTAGACGTTAACACCGGGGCTGGGTGTATCCCTGAACATCAGATGCGTTTGTGAAAAATAAATCTGGGCACCATCATCTGCCCTTACGGTGAAGAACTGAACGCGAGTGTTCCGCAGCAGTGTTACAGAGCCATCAGGGTTCGTCCGCTCAAGACTTAATAGTTTAGTACCGGCCGATACTGGATATCCTTTGTCAGGCTGGCCATCGAACTGGGCATAAATATCCATTTGCGCATGGTTTCGCGTCGTAATCTGAGCTTCGAGTTGCGGAGTATTATCTCGATCATCCGTAACCAAAACACTATTTGTAACACCGGCGATTTCAAGCTGTTCGCCCAACACTTCAACCGGAACATTAAACCGGAACACCCCACCCATATACGCGAACACCTGAGTCGGGCCGACAGCCTGCCCATTGTCCAGCGTCGGGTCGTAGAGCTGAAATTGGTTGGCGGTAAAAGATATGGCAGACGAGAACGTGCCATCGGCATTTCGCTTTGCCAGCACAGAAAAGCCGGCGACTGCATTGCCGGCTTTCAACGCAAGCTTGTACTCGGCGTAGTATCCCTGCGGTCCAGCAGTCGCGATGAACTTCAGCTTGCCCTTCGCGCTGATCCCGTCCGCGTTTGCCTTTACCTCGTCAATGATCTTTGCCGTGGACTGACCGTTTTCGGTGTACTGCTTTTCCAGACGCTGCACACTCGTACCGGCGGCCTTCACCTGGTCGGTGACGCTCGGCGTGCTGGTGTTCCGTTGCCCGACCAAGGTCTGAACGTTCTGCCGCAGCGCATTCACTGTTTGCAACAGTGAATCCACATCTGCACCAGCCTCAGGAACGGTGGTGAACGTGTAGTCCTTAGTTGCAGCCATCAGACGTTCTTCAGGTCATCGATGGTTTGCCCGAGCGCAAGCCGATGCACAACGGTGTTGCTGGTGATCTCGACTTGCCAGATATCGTCCTTGAATGAACCCGGCATGCGTCGGACTTGTCGATCCGCGAGGTCGCCTTCAAATCTGAGCACACCGTTGTTGCCAAAGACGCGAACATGCAAACCTGCAAGTTCGACGCTGGTGTCATAATATGCTTGGATCGCGCCGAAGTTGAGCGGCTTCTGTGTCTGGAACTGCTTCGATGTCCAGATGACAGTTTTCAACAGCGTTCCCGAAGGCATCCATTCGTAGATCATTCCACCTTTGATGATCCACGGCTTGCCCGAAGCAAAGTCGAGCCCACATGCGGATGTATCAGCAAGGTCGTCATAATTGACCGTGCAGTCGTTACCAATGCCAAAACCTATCTCAACGGAAGTCACGGGTACACTGCCCGGAACGTTCTGTTTCTGCCTGCCGAAATACATGCCATAGGCAAACACGGCATCGATGGTTTCGGGGTTGAACTGGGTTGCCCAGGCGGTGCGTCCGATCACTTCGTCAGACACGATCTTGGCACCTGAGAGGGTGTAGAGCACCAGGCCACTGTAAGACGCCCAGTACACCCCCTCAGGAGCCACAGCGATGCTCTGGCGGCTGTAGCAAGGCAACGGGGCAGCATTCTGGGTGAGGGCCATCGTTGCCCCCGTAGAGCCTGTCAGCGAGCACGGGTTGCTCGACGTGCAAACGATGCAGGTGTTGCCGATGACCGCGAGGCCGATGATGTAATGCTGCACCGTGAGCTGATACGCGACCGGCCAGGACCAAGGCTTGAAGTTGTCACTGATGTAGAGGTTGTTGCCTTTGAAAGCGACCATGATGCCATTGGGCATCAACGCGAGCCCTTGCAGCCCGAGCGGTGGCGGGTCGGTGTTGGTGGTATCCAGCTCAGTTGTTCCGGAGACAACAAGGTCGTCCTGCGTGTCCGCGTAGGACGTGGTGCCGATCGGTAGGTCAACGACAAAGTTGAACACCGTGGCGCCACTTGTGGCAGTCACGGTTCGGTAGATACGGACGGTCTTGATCGGGGAATAGTCGCGGTCGAACACCACCGGCTGGGGGATGTTCGAGATGTTCCACACAGCATCGGTCGGCGCCGTCGCCTCGGCTGCGGGGCTCGGCCCGCTCTCTTCGCCATACTGGTTGATGAACGTGACGACATACGATCTGGTCAAGACTTCCGCGATGAAGTCACCAGGAGCATCGTTGCCGTCGATAACACCGTCGTCGTTGGTGTCCTCGGCGGGCTCACGCTGAGCGTTGGTCGTGTCGGGTGAGACGACTGGCGTTTGCGTAGGCCGTGGCACACCAATCGCGTGGCTGGCCGACTGACCATTGCCCGCGATAATGTCGGCCTTCGTGGTCATGCGAAGGCCAGTGGTCGGGGAGCAGTAGTAATACCGCTCAAAGCTATCGTTGACCGTGGGACTCCGAACAACATCGGTGTCTTGGTCGGTAAACTCCCACCAATACCCTTGTGTCAGGTTGACCGCATAAGCATCCGGTATCGGGATGCGATACACGAACCGGGTGGTGCCAGCTACGGCCTTCACCGGGTCGGGGTACCGCACTGGCTCCAGCCCGCCAGTATTCGGGCGCTGGTTGACCGATTTAGCCGCGGCGTTGTCCGGCAGCGAGCGCACGTCGAGTTTAGGTGTGCAGCCCGTAAAGTCCTTGATGAGGATGCCGACCAACGCCGCGGTCCTTTTACTAGAGTTGTTCCGGGAACAACTTACTCAGAGACGGGGCCGTCACCGACAGCACGGGGGGTGGCCGGCGGACGGCCGCGCTTGCGCTTGGGCTGCTCGGGCTCGCCGACACCGGCCATCAAATCGGCAGCGTTCGGTTCGTCTACATGCTCCGGCTGACCGTTCTCGGTCTGGCGCTCGCCACCGAACGCCTCGGCCTGCTCTCCCTCCTCAGTCTGATCGCCGATGGGGTTGCCCCACTCGTCGTGCGTAGCCGGAGCCACTTCGTCGGTGTGACCCTGATAGGTGCCGGCAGCTTCGTAGTTGTCGGCCTTGGCGCGGTCCTGCACTTCATTCTCGGCGTTGGCCTGGGAGGCGTCGGCCTGCGCCTCGGACGCCTCCGGGTGCCCGATGAACGTGCTCTCCTCGCGCAGGCCCACGGCCTTGGCCTGCTCGGTGCGCTGCTTCACGAGATCGGCGGCCATGCCGACGACCGCGGGGTGCACCGGGGCATGGCGACCGTGGACGTTCTCGTGCTCATCCTGGATCTCCTTCTCCAGGTTCACCTTGGCGTTGACAGCCTGCTGCTCGGCAGCCTTGTCAGCGGTCTCCTGACGGGCGTCGGCGCGGGCCTTGGCCAACTCCTCGGCCTCCAGACGAGCCGCCTCGCGGGCGCCTTCCTGGGCCTTGGTATTGTAGGCCAACTGCTGTTCGGCCATGCCGACAGCCTTCTGACCGGCACCGCGCTCGGCCGCCAGCTTGTCACGCATCTTCTTGGACAGATGTGCGTGCTCGTGATCTTTCAGGCCTTCGATGGATGACATGTCAAGCACTCCTGTGCGGTATCTACTTCACAATACCATGTTCGAGCACACGGTCCAACTTGGTCTCCAGCTTCTGGACCGCTTCGATTATGCTCTTCTGGTTCTGAAGGACGCGAGTTTCGATCTTATCGATATCGTCAACCTTCATATAGTGTTCAAGAAGGTATTGACGATCCTCGCCACGCTGGTCGCGGAGCAGGTTTATCCCACCCTGTAACGCGGCGATCTTCTGATCGACTTCACGGAACCGCGCGTCACTGTCGAGGATGCGTTTGTCGAGCTTGATCTCCAGTTCCTTGAACTGTTCCTGTCGCTCGCTCGCCGCTTCCTTAAGCATTTTCTCCAGCTTGCCGACATCATCCTTGAGGCCAGCCAGCGACTTCGTGGAGGCGGCGTCAGTCTCCCCGCGCTTGTAGATGAACGAGATCACACCGATGAGCGTGCCGCTGAGCCCGAACAACGATGTGACGACGGTGAGCCACGTTTGTACGGAATCCACGACACGCCCTTGCTTGTTCCGCGGAACAAATGTTCCGGTGTGCTATTTAACCGGCGGCAGGGCGCCGGGCACGCCCTGAACACGCTCCGTGGTGCGAAGGGCTCCGAGCCCGAGAATGCCGGTCAAGACCACCATCAGGTCGTTGATCGACAGGGTGGGTGCCGGCGGGATCGCGGCACCGATCATCACGCCAGCGAGATTGGTGCCCCAAGTCAGGATCGGCGCCAGGACGAACTGGTAGCCAAACCCGGCAGCGCAGATCCATCCGACTGATGGGCGCCACCGCGCCGAGAACCGGTCGTTGCCAGTCGCCTCGGCCAGGTTGACCTGGGACTGCGCCTTGGCGATCTCCATGGTCGCGTTGACTACTGCGATCTCACGCGCCGCCAGGGCCTGCTCGACATCGGCCTGGGCCGCAGCCTTGGCGTTCGGATCGGGCACGAGGCGGTCAACGAGGATCTTGGCCGTGTCTGCGATGGACGGCATGGCCGCCCCTATGGCCGGGCCGATGCCCCCGGTCACTGCGCCCCCGATGATGCTCCCGATGAAGCTGCCGGCTCCGCTGGCCATCTCAGGCGTCCTTCTGGTTCGGCGGGAATGCGGCGCGGAGACGATCCGCCATCCGCTGCCACAGGTTGCGCGTGTCCACTGTGACCGGAACGATCACGATGGGTGGCGCGGGCGGTGCGACCACGACAGGCGCCTTCGGGATCACCGGGGCTGGGGCGACCGAGCCGCCCAGCGCCACCTCGACCGTATTGGTCGCGAAGGCGTTGCGCAGTGCCGCCTCGACGGCCTCGGGCTTCACCAACGCCTTGTTGAGGCCATCGCCAGCATAGTAGCTCTGGCCACGCACGAGCTGGCGGGTGGCGCCCTTGCACGCGGTCAGCACCGGGAACGAGGCCCACTCCTGGGCGATGGCCAGTCCGAACGCCGTGATGGTCATCTTGCCGGCCATGAACTTGTCATAGCCGCGTCGCAGCAGGAGCTGCATTGCCAGCCGGTCCTGGAAATCAGGCGTGAACAGGTCCGTGCCCATCAGTACCATTTGCTTACGCAAATCCTGAAGCGTCGCAGTCATGAACTGGTAGCGCCCGCAGGCGGACGAACCAAACGCCTTCGTGCGGCGCGACCCATCCGCTATCACCGCGTCGAGCGTCATGCTGGTCAGCGGCTTCGGCATCTGTGCCATCTTGTTGGCATAGACAGTATCGTAGCCCTTCGGCGCTTCAAACCCAGCGATGAAGTTGAGCAGCAGCGCAGCGCCTGCCGGCACGGTGCGATCCATGGCGATCCTCAAGCTGTGAATGCGAGGGTGCCGTTGTCGTACCAAGGCTGACCCGCATTATCGGGGGCATCAGTCGGCACGACAGCGGCCATGCCCTGGAGCAGGGTCATCACGGACACTGGATTGAGCTGGCTCTGATCCACGTTGTTCGCTGCCGCGATGGCCGCAGCCTTCTGGGCATCGGTCATAGGCGTGAACGACAACACGCCGTTGTTGAGCCACGGCACCCCGTTACCAGACGGGATTTCGGTCGGCAGGAGCGCCATCACGGATTGCAGAAGCAGCGCGAGTGCCTGCTGGGTCGGGGCAGGATGCTGCACACCGATGAGGGCAACAGCCTGTGCCGCGTAGAACGCCGCCTGCCGAGCAGAACCACGAGCTGCGTTCTCCGAGTACGAAGCGAACTGTGCAGCCTGCTGCGCGGCGTCCAATGTCTGCCGTGCGGCAGCAAGGACGCGGTTCTCTGCCTGTGCGACGACCTGTCGGGCCTGGTTAAGCACCTGCTGGGTGAGGGCCAAGGTCTCCCGACCCGCAGCGATCACCCGGTCCTCTGCGGCAGCGACGACTTGCTGCGCCTGCGCCAGGGACTGCGCAGCGGATGTCGCGGAGCGCGCCGAATTGGTCGCGAAAGTCTGTGACTGTACCGCGGACAGCGCTGAAGCTGCCGCCGACTGCGTAGCTGCCGCCTCGCTGTCCAGGAACTGCTGAAGCGTGAAGTCCGGCATGGCCGGACCTTTGTCCCAGATGACTGGGCGCACGCCTGGCCGACTACGCTTGATGTACGAGCGCACCGGCTGATCATCGAGCGCCAGGTAGGTGAACTCAGGCAGGGCGTTGGCGAACTGATCCATCCCGGCCAACGGGCCGGAAGCATCCCACTTGAACACCATCCCGTTGTCGATCAGCCGGGAGTATTCCGTGAGGTATCCGGGGATCAGCGCGGCTGCGCTCTCAATCGCCCTCTGGCGATAACCGACACCTGCGCTCATGCGAACCTCGGAAATCGCCAACGTTGCCGGGTCGGTAATCCTCCATCACGATCCGTCAGCGGAGCAGAATTGAGTTCTCTGCTGTAGATCTGCGTGTGGTACTGACCGAGTGACGTATTACTATAGGGTTTTGCTGTTTGCAACATCATGGCACCAAGCACACCATGGAGCAGCAAAGTGTACTTGCTCGAGAAGATATCAGCCGGCATCCACATCTGCGGATTTTCCAGATCGACATCGAGCGAAGGTGCGAGAGCCAGCGTTAGATACAGATAGTCTGCTGGGTCGAGCGTCGCGATGTCAGTGCGGATCGCGACCTTCTCTTCGGAGTACTGGATCGCTTCCATACCGAGCGTCGGATGCTGGGCATTGATCAGCATGACGATCCGCGCACCAGGCTGCGATATGCTGAACATCTGCTTGCCTGGCACAAGGCGGAATGGCACCACCTCCGTCCAGATCCGCCCGCGCTGACAGGCATCCTGAAGCATGTCGAACAGGGCAAGCCGCGTCTGGCTGTCCTTGGCCCCCGGCAGACGTGAGCGGATCGACCCAAGCAACCGCGCGCTTGGGTCGATGCTGGGCGCCTCCGCGGCGTCCGCACGGGCGTAAGACAGCAGCGTGTCGTACTGCTCCTTGTTGACCCGTGCAGTATCGATGTCAGACCAGGGTCGCTTCGGCATCGCGTAAAGGCGTGCGAGCGTGCCGGCGATCACCAGGGTATGGTTCTTCAGCCACTGATCGTCATCGAGCCAGGCCGTGAAATCCGACGCCGGATCGGTCGGAGGATCGGTGTTCAGCGACAGCCGGCACACCTCGCTCACGGTCTCGAACAGTGCGAGCTTCACGATGCGGTCGGTGGCACCGGTGACCTGGGCGCGCAGCAGCCTGTAGGTGTTGTCGGTCAGCGCGCTCATACGCTACCCCCGGAGAGCTTAGTGGCAAACAGGCTGCGAAATGAGGTCGAGCGCGCGTTGTTGGCCGCTTCGTCGTCAGTCAGCTCGCAGTAGGCCACGAGGTAATCGAGCAGTGCCGAGCGGTACTGACGGTCTACCACCTGGAGATCGATGCCGGGGCCGACCACGGTCAGCGTGCCATGGGGATCATCTATGAACAGGTCGGGCCGCAGCCGACGCATGTCATCGACACCCTGCTGCAAGCCCTCCAGCATCGTGGTGTCGGCATAGCGGTAGGGTGCGAGCGCGTCGTTCAGATTAATCCTGGCGAGGCGGATGTAGTCGGCGGTCGCGTCAAGAGCCATGGCACCCTCCCCTACGCACGAGGGCCACCACCCCGAAGGATGGCGGCCCCATTGTTCCCCGGAACAATTACTGGGTGACGACGCCCTGCACGAGGCACGTCGCGTCCAGCACCTTGAAACCGTAGACGTTGAGCCCACGGACGATATCGCCGAACGTGCTCTCCGAGCGGATGGTCTCCATCTCGGTGATCTGCGAGGCGAACGTGGTGGAGTGGCGGTGCCCGGCGAAGACCGGGAACTCGCCCGCCGCGAGCTGGCCGGTGGCGGTGGCGCTGGTCGGCAGCAGGTTCGAGATGTAGATCGTGAACCGATCGATCATCCCGAGCTTGCCGTTGCGCAGCGTGGACACACTGTCGCCCGACAGGCCGGCGTTCCGCAGGTCCGACTGCTTGATGTAAGAGCCGAACCACGACGGCGCCACGATCCAGCGGCCCTCCTCCGGGATGTTCTGCTCGTCCAGCACCTGCCCCATACGGCAGATGTACTCGATCACGTCCACCTCACCCACGCCGGGGTTGCGGGCGGCGAGGTTCACCGGAGCGCCGGTCGCGCCCAGGTTGAGCGAGTGCGAGATCGCGCCAGCCACCGCACCGCGGTTGTCCACGCTCGCCTTGCCGAGCAGGTACAGCAGCATGTCACGGTCTACCGTGAGCTTCATCTGCTGGGACGCATCATCGGTCCACATGCCGATGACATCAATGTCCATCTGCTTCTTCATCACGTCATCGAGGATCGCAGCAAAGTACTTGCCGCGGTCGATGAGCAGGCTGACGGTGGGCGCGGACGGACGCTCGAACTCCAGCGGCTGATCTGCCGAGTAGTTCTTGATGGTCAGGGTCGGACGGGTGCGGATGATGATCTTGTCACCCATCCCGGAGATCTCACCCTCGTAGTCCGTGTTGCTGATCGCAGCGAGCACGGTCGAGGCGTAGAACTTCTCCAGGAGTTTCGCCGACCAGATCTCCGGGATGAAGGTCCCGGAATAGGGCGGGTTCGGCGAAACGGCGTTCAGACCATAGGGGGTGTTGGAGACCGGAAACGACATCGTGCCCTCTCAGAGGTGCCGGGGTTGAACCGGCACCTCCTGTTCCGCGGAACAACTAAGGGCCGGCGACTACTTGCTGAGGTCGATCGTCCCATCGCGGTAGGCTTGATCAAGTTCAGCTTCGCGCTGCTTGATCTCGGCAGTCGTCATGCGCAGACGGCCGAGTGCCTTGTCGTGATGAAACTTTGTATAGTCGGAGAGTAGGATACGGCGTCCGTCTCCCTGGTCGCCGGAACGACCTGGATCAGCGACCGTCTTGCCCTTGCCCGGCGCCGCAAAACGGTCGAGAGACTTGGGAGCTGCCGCTCTACCTTGTCCCTGATCCTGCTGGCCCTCTGGCGAGGATCTGCCCTTGTCGGACAGATACCGCTTGAAGAAGAACGCTACACGCCCGGCTTCGTTGCGGTTGTAGGCGTTCTGTAACAACTTGGAATACGAAAGTCCAGAGGCTTCGTCGGTCTGTAGTAGCCAGTCCTGGTAGAAGTCCGGGTCTTTGTTGATTTCCTCCCAGTTCGGCACGTCCTTGTCCAGTGCCTTGTGCATGTCCTCGCGGCTCTTGGACTGCTCGGACTGCTCGCGCTGCTCGGTCTTGCCAGTCAAGCGCTTGATCTCGGCCTGCAACGGTGCCTGCGCGGCCTTCACTGCACGGTCGATGATGTCGGCAACATCGCCCCAGTCGTTGCGCTCCTCTTCCGAGAGCACATCCTTGATGTCGAAAGCCTTGGGCTCCTGTTGCCCACCCTCGGGACGGTTGCTCTCCAGGCTGCGCAGCCGATCTTCCATGCCGCTGACAGCCTCGCGCAGGCTGTCGTTCTCCTGGCGCAGGGTGCGGTTGCTATCGCGCAGCGGCTCGAATTGACCCTGGAGCGAACGGTAGCGCTGCTCCCAGTCCTCGGGCTTGCCATCCTGGCGCTGCTCCTGACGCTGTTCGCCCCGCGGGGGCTCAGCGCTGGTCTGTGGCGGCGTCCGCTGGTCGCCTTGGCGCTCGGTGCCCTCCTGGCGTTCCTGGCTCTCCTGGGCCTGCTCTGCGGACTGGTCGGGTGCCCGACCCTCACGCATGTTCTTCAGGGCGTCGTCGGCAGCCGCCGCCCGTGCGCGCAGGTGCTTGGGCACCGCACTCATGTCCAGAGATTCTGGACCCTTTGCCTCGATCACGGCCATTGTTGATCCCTCGGTTTACCAGCACGCTTTTCTTGGTGGGCCAGCTTTTCCAACTGACTCTCGGCGGATGCCAAGTTAAGGCAGAGCTGCTGCATAGCAACCGCTCGGCCCTGCGCGTGCAAGATGCTGCTCGGTTCGGCGGAAAGCAAGTTCTCGTTGTCAATTTCTGCTGACGCCGACAACGCCTGTAAAAAATAGCCCCAATCCTGTGGGGCTATTTTCTTCATTTTCGTGGCTGCCTCTAGCAGCGCTCGGTGAACCTGGGTGTTTGTGCTCATCGCTTAGACTTCTTCGTGGCGGGCTTCTTCGGTTTATCGACGCCGTAATCGATGGCGCCGGTCGATCCGAAGCTGATGCGGGGCTGATCCTTGTCCTTGCGCTTGGACCCGGAAGTCGCCCCCGCGGTCGAGACCGACCGGGAGGCGACGACCTTCGTGGTGCGAGGACGCCGCACTAGAGCGGGTTGCCAGCGTCGTTCTGACCGGCGCCCTTCCGACCCTTCGGGCCGGTCGAGCTACCGCTGCCACCACCGCGCTGGGTGCGACCAGCCATAGCCGGGCCGACCTTCTGATTGCCGATGCTGGCCTTGCCACCGGGCCGGGCCGAGAACCGGCTGTCGCCACCGGACTTCTTCACCCCGGTCACGCCGGGAGCCTGCGCCCCGGTGCGGGCGGTGTGCCCCACAGGGGCCTTGCCACCGGTCGGGATCGAGATACCGGCACGCACACCTTTCGACTTGTTCTTCATGGATTTCATCGTGCTCTCCTAATTGCACATCATCCGCACGGTGAGGTTCGTGCCTTGCGGAGCGGTGGTGAACGGGCTCGCGGTCAACGCCAGGGTGCCTTGCGACACCTTCACGTTGGCCGTGGCACCGGACAAACTCTGGGTGGCTACAGCGCCTGTCACCATCTGGACGAGGCCATTGATCGTGACCCACCCGGTGATGACATCGACATCGGCTGCGCTGGTGCAGGCAGACCACGCGAACGTTGCGACACCGCTGGCGTTGGCAGCGGCGGTGTAGCGCTCGATGCGTTTCGGGGTGCCAGCAGGACCGGTTGCGCCGGCTACGCCTTGCGGCCCCTGCGGACCGGTTGCGCCGGCGGCCCCGGCTGGCCCGGTCGCGCCTTGGGTGCCGGTTTCGCCTTTCGGACCGGTTGCGCCTGCGGGGCCGGTGGGTCCAGCCGGGCCAGTTGCACCAGCAGGGCCGACATCGCCTTGCGCACCCTTGGCGCCGGTCGCGCCGGTTGCTCCTGTGGCACCTGTGGCACCCGTGTCGCCTTTCAGTCCCGGCGGGCCGGCGGGCCCAGTATCGCCTTTTGCGCCAGTAGGACCCGCCGGTCCCAACGAACCATCTGAACCAGCAACACCAGCAGGCCCAGGACTGCCAGCGGGCCCAGAAGGGCCACTAGGACCAGTGGGTCCGACATCGCCCTTGTCTCCCTTCGCGCCTACAGCACCTTGAGCCCCTGCCGGGCCAGCGGCTCCGGTATCCCCCTTCGAACCAGTCGCGCCGTCCTTGCCCGCTGGTCCCGCCGCGCCCGCTGTGCCGGCAATTCCTTGAGGTCCGGCGGGACCAGCAGGCCCAGCCACGCCGTCTGCGCCACGAGGCCCAGCAGGACCAGATGGTCCGACAGCGCCAGGGCGGCCGTCTGCACCCGGAGCACCTGCTGGCCCCACATCTCCAGCGGGTCCGCGCTCACCTTGTGATCCTGCATCGCCTCGCTCACCTTTCTCCCCTGTGGGACCGGCAGGTCCGGCCGGACCTGTAAGGCCCATGCCTGGTGCGCCCTCGTCCTCGGCAAGGGCTGGCGCCGCAGCGAGCGCTACGCAGAGCGCGAGTGCCAGAAACCGACGCATCAGCTCCCACCCCCATAGTTCAGTCGGAACAGGCAGGGCGCTCCTGGATCGAACAGCGCCATGATCGACACGTATCGGGTCGACCCCTGCATCGGATTCGGCACGCTCGCCAGTGCACGGCCGGTGCGCGCGAAATAGAACGTGTCCTCGAACTGATTAACCTGTCCAGTCGGCGAGGTCACACGCAAGACGTTCGGGATCGTCTCGCCATTATACACGACGGGCTCAGTCGTGACCGGTGCCGTTGCTGGCACCGATGAGATCACGATGTCCGCAGCACACGCATTGTTGCCACGATAACTCTCAGCCTCAGCGGGCTGCGTGATCATGTACGTCTGCGACGTTGTCGTGACTGGGAACGAAAACGTCTTCTCGACGCGCTGGAATGGCACGACGAGCACACGTTGCCAGGTGTTCGCCACCTGTGCGCGCGCAGAAGGCAGAAGTCCGGTTCCGACAATGCCGAGAGCTAACCCAACGGATGCAGCGAGCCCTGCGAGATCACGAGCCTTCATTTGCAGCTCCATGCCTTGAGTGACAGTGCCTTGCGAGTCGGCCTGCCCTTCTCGTCCTCCATCGGACCCGGCATGCCTTTCATGCGGGCACAGAACGACTTCTGCCGCCCGCGCTCCGCATCGTTCTTGGCCTTCTTGACCGGTGGCTTCAGGTTCATCCCCTCACGCTTGGCCGACGCGCGACCCTTGGCGTTCAGGCCACCCGCCGGGTTCTTGCCCTCCTTCCGTGTCCACGCTCCCGCCATACCGCCCTCCCTGTTCCGCGGAACAACTCACACCATGCCACGAACCGCTGCGCTCTCTGGCTGACCGAGATCGGTGTTTGGCCCAACAGGCGCTGTGCCGCCCTGGGGAGCCCCACCAGGGCCGGGTAGCGAGCGCTCGCCCTCCTGCTCGATCTGCTGCGCCTGCGCCGCCTGCGCCTGCGCCTGGGCAGCCTGGGCCTGCTTGGTGAGCCGGTCCTGAAGCTCCTCGACCGTGGGCACGATCTCCTCGCCGGGCAGGCCGACATCCTTGGCCACGCTGTAGAGCAACGCACGCCGGCCGAGCGGCCCCATGATGCCGAAGTCGGTCGGGTTGTTCGTTCCCTGCAACAGTTCCATCTGGCGCTGCCGGTTGGTCTCACGCTGCACCGCGACCTGGACGCCCTCGACACGGATCGTCTCGTCGCCCTGGAACAGACCGGACGTGTCGGTGAGCAGCAGGAAGTCGTAGAGCATCTGGATCAGAGGCTCCATGACATCGCGGTCGATGTTGGCACAGACGTTCTTCAGGATCTTGTTGGCGTTGCCCATGAGCATCGCCAGACCCGACGCGGTACGACCGGCACCGCCCATGCGGTCGGAGCCCGTCACGTAGCGCGGGATGGCCGACAGCTCGTCGGCCATCTGCGAGATCTTCTCGTAGTTCACGAAGTACTGGGGCGAGTTGTCCTGCGGCTGGAAGAACCCGACCGGAGGCATGGCAGACGCGCCGCGATTCATCGGGTTGTCCCGATAGTGCCAGCGTTTCCACGGATAGATGTCGTCGTTGTCCCCGCCGCCCTCGATCCGATCATCATTAATCATGACCTGGGGGCCGGAAGACATCGACATGTTGTTGACGGTGGCGCGCAGGATCGCGTTGCCGACATCCTGGAGGTCGCCCAGGATATCGGGCAGCGCGTTGCCGACCGGAGTGCCCGGCACCTTCTCGAACGAGGTGATGAAGTATGGTGCGCGCTTGCGCGGGCTCGGGTGGATCTGCGCCTTGATGACATAGCGGCCGATCAGCCACGCCTGGATAAAGTAATCCAGATCTTCGTCGGGCACGTCGTCTTCATCAAAGCCCCAGTCCCGGAGCAGCTTGCCTTGGACCGAGCCGTGAAACTCCACGCAATCGATGATCCCGGAATTGTTCGTGCTCGGGCTCTCACGGTTCTCCCCGCGCGCCCGCTCGCTGTCGGTGGGATCGGTCCACGATTTCCACCCCCTGGTGCCGTAGTCGCGCAGCACGCCGCGGATATTCTCCTCGACGTAGCCCGGCACGCCGATCAGCGCGTTGAGGTCGGCGCGGGTGAACCGATTGATCTCGATCACGTCACCGTCGCGGATGTCGCTCACGCCCGGCGTCCAGTAGATGTCGAACGGCGACTTGCGCGACCAGAACATCTTGGCGCTGTTCTGCTGCACCGCCTGGGGACCGTTCGGCCCCTTGACCCACTTCATCTGTGGGGCGACGCGCACCTCCGGCCCCTTGATGCATGCGAAGGGGAAGATCGGGAGGTCGTTCAGGAACTCGGCGAGGGCGGTGTAGAACCCACCCTCCACGAGGTAGTCGTCCACCGCGTCCTCGGCGCGCTCGGCCTGCTCGCGAGCCTTGCGCTTGTTGGCGCCGATGGCCTCGTTGACCAGGCCCTGAAGGCGATCACGGATGGTGTTGGGGTCAGGCATGCCCGCACCCTGGGCCACCATGGCGCGCACCTCGGCCTGCACCAGCTCCTGGATGGCCTCCTGGATCGACTGGGGCAGCGACGGCTCCGGGGTCGGGTCCAGGCCCCAGGGTCGATCCACCTCCAAGTACACCTCACGCAGGAGCGACGTGGCGCCCCGACACTTCGTAGCCGCGATGCCAGCATACACCTCGGACCCGGAGAACTCCCGGATCTCGGCGAGCTTGCGCGGGTCGTACTCGCGATTGAACGCACGCTGCGCCGCCAGTAGCCGATGATTCCACCCGGCCGCCGACGAGCGGTGATCACGCATCACGTACCACACCCGGTTGATGTAGTTCGCAAGATCAGAAGCCACTTGCTCATCGAGCGGCTGGCCATATTTCTCGTCGCGGTCGCGGTCTTCCTTCTCCGCGAGTTCCGCGGGGGACATCGACTGCACGAATGTCCGATTGACTTGTAAGCCGGCCAAGATGACGCCCTACGATTATTTGCGTGCGCGGCACTCGCCAGAATAGCTAGTACATGATAACCGTTCGGAAAGCTATAGGTGCACCAGATGTCCGCCACGTCGATGCAAATCGAAGCAGATTTGCGCAACAAGCTTGTAGAAACCGCCATCGAAACACGCGGGATGTCCCATCGTTTGATGGTCTCACTGGCATCCGAGATCGCGATGGACATCCTGCCCGTCGAGCAGATCCTGCGTAGCCACAGCATCACGCAAACCGAGTTCGACAAGCTGATCCGGCAGGACATCTTTCAGCAGCTTTACCGCGAGGCGCTGCTGGCCTGGGGCGCCACCTCGTCGGCCTCGACGCGGATCAAGGCGAAGATGGAGACCGGCCTGGAACTGGCGCTGCCCCAGTTATTCGCCGAGATCTACAAGGATGGACTGACCACCGCAAAGGTCGAACTAATCAAGACCTTCATGAAGGGCGGCGGCATCGGCGAGCGCGCAGGCGGTGGCTCCGGCGAAGGCGGCGTGCAGATCGTGATCAACATGGATGCCCAGAAGCCGGCAGTGACAATTGACGCCACGCCGATTTCTCGGGATGCAGAAGACATTTAATTGTTCCGCGGAACAAGCGACAGCAGGATCACCATGAGCAACATTCGAGAACTGAAGCCACATGCTGCAACGAACGCCACAACCATATCCAAGCTAGAAGAGGCTCTGGCTATGGCAAAAGAAGGTCGATTGATCGAGGTATGCCTTGTCGGTTGTTTGAGTACGCGCGGAATTTTTACGTCAACAAGCAGCAGCGAAGACATCTATCGCCTGATCGGCGCGATGGAACAGCTCAAACACGAACTGCTCAACGATAAAATGCTGGGTAACGACTGATGTCCAAGATCCGTTTCGACGCGCCGCCCACCGTGGCGGCGTTCATGCGTTCGACCGCATTCTTCCGCATCGTCGCCGGGCCGGTAGGCTCGGGCAAGACCACGGGCTGCATCTTCGAGGTGCTGCGCCGCGCCATCGAGCAGCGCCCGGCGCCGGACGGTGTGCGCTACACCCGGTTCGCCATCGTGCGTAAAACCCTCAAGCAGCTTGAAGACACCGTGCTCAAGGACATCCGGCAATGGCTCGCTGGCATCCATGAGTACCGGGCACAGGCGAAGACGGTGGTCATCAAGATGCAACTTGCGGACGGCACCCGTGTCGCCTCCGAGTGGATTTTGATCCCACTGGAAGACGCCGAGGACCAGTCTCGCCTGCTGTCGTCCCAGCTCACGGGGGCGTGGATGTCCGAGGCCATCGACATCTCTACCGACCTGGTGCAGGCGATCACCGGCCGGTGTGGGCGATACCCCTCCGGCGCCCAAGGCGGGTGTACTTGGTACGGCATCATCGCCGACACCAACATGCCCTCACGCGGCTCGGACTGGCACCGCCTGATGGCGCTGGAGACGCCGACGAACTGCGAGGTGTTCATCCAGCCGGGCGGCATGGACGACGACGCCGAGAACCTGGAGTGGCTGCTCCAGACCGAGGAGACCCTGAAGCTCCCGGTCAACGATGAGCGCCGCCGTGCGCAGGGCCGGACTTACTACATCAACGCAATGTCGGCGGGTCAGGGTAAGGACTGGTGCGACCGCTACATCCACGCCAAGTACGGCGCCGACCCATCCGGCCAGACCGTGTTCGTGAACTCGTTCGACGGGGACCGCCACGTCGTCAGCAGCCTGCAACCGGTGCGCGGCCGGACGCTGATCATCGGCCAAGACTTCGGCCGCAACCCGTGCGCGGTAATCTGCCAGCAGGACGGTCGCGACCGACTGTTGGTGCTGGAGGAGCTGATCTCGGTCAACATGGGCCTGGAGCAGCACGTCAAGGATTCGCTGCGCCCCGCCCTGCTGTCGCCGCGGTTCGCCGGTCTGCCGTTCTACATCATCGGAGACCCGAGCGGTGTGGCCGGCGGCCAGGTGTTCGATGAGAGCCCGTTCGACTACCTAAACAAGGAGAACTACCGGGCCTACCCCGCACCATCGAACGCCATCGACAAGCGGCTGGCCGCAGTGGAGAGCCACTTCCTCCATAACGTCGGTGAAGACCCCGGCATCCTCATAGATGAGCAGGGCTGCCCCACGCTCGTGCGTGCCCTCTCCATCGAGTATCGTTACGCCAAGCGCCGCAACGGCAACCTAGCGCCGTTGCCCGAGAAGAAGAACCCATGGTCGGACGTGGTGGACGCGCTCCAGTATGTGTGCCTAGCGACGAACAGCGGCCTTGGCGAGTACCTGACCACACAGCTCTTCGCAAACAGAAAGGCATCCGGCGCTGTGAGACGCCGGATGCCCGTTGGTGCTTGGACTTGAAACTTACTGGAACGCGAGCGCGTGTAAAGTGCCGTTGCCTTCCATCAGCATGAACTTGTACGTTGATGGGTCTCGGTAGATCTGCACGTATCCGGGGATCGGCGCGGGCACCGGCTGACCACCATCGCGAAAGATCAGTGGCGCATCGCTGAACACGGGACGATAAGCGCCACCGCCGTCCTTGACCGTCCCGAACCCGAAGAACCGTGACAGGTAGATAGAGCCAGCCGATGGCGGGCCGGAAAAAGTAAGCCGCACCTTCTTGACGTTCACAGCGAAGTTAGTTGGCTGCCACGACACCTGGGCTCGGCCATTGTTGGCGAAGCTACGCCGCGTAGTCCATGTCGTGCCGTCAAAGGTTTCCAGCGCGACATTTGACGGTATGCCGGCAAAGTCGAAGCTCGCCCCGAGGCCGAGCAGGTACGTCGGCGGAGCCGCGTTGAAGTTCACCTCGATCGATACCGGGTAAGTGGACGAGGCGTTCCACGTCGCGTTGTTCGACCCGTCGAGGTCGAACACCGAGGAGAGCGCACCATCCACAGGCGGCGAGCCCGCTGTCTGCGTGACGGTGTAACGCTTATCGGCGAACGCCAGCATGTCGTCCTGGCTGCCCGCGAATGCCTGCCAGCGCAACGACCAGGGCATTGTCGAGCGCATGGATGGCGATGCACTGGACCAATCTTCCACGACGTTGGCTTCGATCTTAAAGGCGCCCGAACGATCCTCCACGAGATCCATGCCAATGGGTGAGCGCACGCGGTTGTTGCGCGAACCGGAGCTGAACGTAATTGCAGTCCCTGGGCTGGAGGTGGTCTGCCAATCCCAGATCATCATGTTGACCTGATTACCCTGTCCGCCAAGCACGAGAGCGCGAGTCGCGGATGCCTCAGGCTGAATAGAACCTTCGAAGAAATTGAACGCCACACCGGCAGTTGCCGCATCTACCTCCGTGACGACACCCTGCACACAGTCGAAGATCGATCCCACGTAGATATAATTCGAGTTGACGAACGCCTGCCCCGTCGCAGACAGACGTGCACCCGTGTTGAAGTTCTTGATCTCCCCAAGGGAGATACGCGCGTAATTAATCCGGTTAGCGAACGACGTCTGGGCGGACATGCGAAGTCCGTCGCCGGTGCGCTGCCCGGAAACATTCGCGAGCCGGATCGACCCGGTGATTTGCAGGTCGCTGATCGCATCCGCACCGTCGATCTCGATTGCCCCGTGCGTGAATGCGGACGAGCCACCGACAGCAATATCACCCCATCCGTCCAGGCGGCCGTACTGCCCAACCGCGAGCGCGCAGGTGTCAGCCGTGCCGTTGAGCTTGGCCCCTTCGAACGTCACCGTGACGTTGGCGTCGATCTTGATGCACGCACTCGTGCGGTAGGTTCCGCGCAGAACGACGTTACCGCGCGCGGGCTTGGCCGCGTTGATCGCCGCGTTGATCGCGCCGTAGTCATCCCCGCCCTTACCGACGTTGGCCCCGAAGTTCTCAGGGTAGAACCGGATCGCTGTCTGGCCGATCAGTTTATCAAGCGTCCCGACGCCACGGCCGTCGGATGGCGCAACGCTCATTCCCGACACGTTTCCAGACGAGACATCACCTTTCAGGATGATGCTGTCCACGTTCGGCCGGTACATGTCCGGCGACGGGTAACGTGGTGCTTTCGTCGCATCAAAAGCCAGCGCGTTGGTCGCCAGCAACAGCGGAACTAAGAACAAAGACTTGCGCATTCCGGCAACCTCCGAAGTTGTTCCTGGAACATATACCCCAAGATGTTCCGCGGAACAAATAGAAAGGCCCGCGGGGTTGCCACGGGCCAGTGTTCGTTCTGTTGTTCCAGGAACAAGATTAGCGGGTGCGTCGGCATCCCAGTGCTTCATGCCGATCCAAAGCGGCCTTGATGGCGCTCTCGATGCGGAGCTGGATGCGGCTGACCGCCTGTGGCCTGGAGCGCTCCAGCAGCTCCGGCACCGCCTTCCAGATGTCCAGAGCTGCCTCCAGGGCCATTAGGTCCACAGGCGGGTCCTGGGCGTCGCCTAGGGGCATGTGGCCCTTCTCGATACCGTCCTTCTTGTTCCAGGGCTTGAACGCCAGAAGCCCATCCACGTCCGGCCACTCACCCGTGAACTGGATGGCACGGTCGTCAATGGTGACGAAGGCCGGCGGCTTGTGCATCGGGAAGCGGATGCTGCCCCCATCGAACATGACACGGTGCTCACCACCAATGGCATTATAGACCAGCACTCCCTCAAAATACTCGGCCATCCACCGAGCCATCGCCTCTGCGCCTCCGGGCTCGTGGGAGCGTGACGACACCACCGCTACCTCAAACTTCTTCACAGCGGCCTGGATGAACTCTTTGGCGCCCGGCACTGGTGGGTCAATGACGATATCGGCCCCCTTCCAGCCTGAGGTGTAGGAGTGGAGCACCCCGTCGAAGTCGAGGACAAGAATGGGCAGGGAGCGCGTCATCAGTGGCCTACCGTGTAGCTGGAGTGATCAAAGTTGTGGCCCTGAACATTCGGCGGATCATCGGGGATGCACGACGTGAGGAAGGCGAAGAACGCCACCCAGATCAGTGCGAAAACCATGGCACATCGCAGGGATGTCATCTCGATCCAATCAGTGAGTTTGCGACCGAACAGTCGGGTGCGCATTGCTCACCTTCCGCTGTAGTTCAGGCTTCAAGAGAACCGCAGACTAGCCGATGATGTTCCGCGGAACAACTGTGCAGTGGGCGGGCTGGAAAGGTGCGGGACTCCGGGAAGAAACCTCAATGAAGTCAACGAGGGTGAAAGTCCCGCACCTTTCGGTTAAGTGCTTGATAAATATAGATCCTGCGAGAACATGCTGAAGG
>NZ_AKFK01000004.1:0-41764 GCF_000272495.1 Methylobacterium sp. GXF4
CCCCCCCCATCAGAGGTCGCTGCCTTGAACTAGCTGGTGCCACTCCGCATCTGCGATTAGACGCTTGCGGGAAAGCGCCAAGGCGGCCAAGCAGAGGACAAATTCGGCCATTGGGGGGGAAGCCTTCCGCCAAGCCTGAGATTGTCTCTCTCTCAGAGCTGAAGTCGCCGGACGACAGGCCAATGGCTGCTTTCGGGATGCTCCGACGCCTTTCTGTATGGCTGGCATGAGGCGAAAGCAGACGCCCTACGCACAAGCGAATTGGGTTCCGATCCTGGCGGATGGCGCCTCCGAGACCGGTCCCCGCGCCTGTGCGCCGGGGAGCTGGTCGGGCGTGACGGCGATACGCCGCGTCGCCGGACCGGCACCGCCTCCCTTGCCTTGTGCCCGCCGCGGACGATCTGAGCGGCATCAGGAACCGGTTCGGGCCGACCGACACACATGCATATCCACCTCGACGCGCTCGGCGGCGTGGCCGGCGACATGTTCGCCGCCGCGCTGCTCGACGCCTTTCCCGAGCATCTGGAGGGCGTGCGCGCGAGCGTGCGGGCCGTCGATCCGCGCATCGCCTGCGCCGCGTCCGAGCACAATGACGGCATCCTGCGGGGGCTGCGCTTCGCGGTCTCGGCCCCGGGGGCGGAGACGGTCCCCACGCCGCATCGCCACGGCGCCCATGCGGACCACCACCATCACGATCATCACGATCACGATCACCCGCACGATCACCCGCACAGCCATGCGCACGATCCGGCGCCGCACGGCCACCGGCCCTGGTCCGAGATCCGCGCGGAGCTGGAGCGGGCGGAGCTCGCGCCGGCCGTCCGGGCGCATGCGCTGGCGATCTTCGGGCACCTCGCCGACGCCGAGGCGCGGGTCCACGGCATCGCGGTCGACGCCGTGGCGTTCCACGAGGTCGGCGCCTTCGATTCGATCGCCGACATCGTCGCCGCCGCCCACCTGATCGCCGCCCTCGAGGTGCGGAGCTGGAGCGTCTCGGCGCTGCCGCTCGGCTCCGGCCGGGTGCGGACCCAGCACGGCCCCCTGCCGGTGCCGGCCCCCGCCACCACGCTCCTGCTCGAAGGTTTCTCGACCCTCGATGACGGGATCCCGGGCGAGCGCGTGACGCCCACCGGCGCCGCGATCCTGCGCCATCTCTGCGGCCTCAAGCCCGGGCGCGGCCGGCCCCCCGGCACGATCGGGCGGAGCGGCATCGGTTTCGGCACGAAGAGCCTGCCGGGCCTCAGCAATTGCCTGCGCGCCCTCGTGCTCGACGCGGCGGCCGCATCCCGGCCGGACCGGGCCGAGCTGGCCGTCATCGCCTTCGAGATCGACGACCAGTCGGGCGAGGACCTGGCCATGGGCCTCGACCGCCTGCGCGCGGAGCCCGGCGTGCGCGACGTCGTGCAGATGCCGGTCCTGGGCAAGAAGGGCCGGATGATGGCCCATATCCAGGCCCTGGTGCAGCCCGAGAGCCTGGAGGCGGCGATCGCGGCCTGCTTCCGCGAGACCACCACGATCGGGCTGCGCCACCACCGGGTCGCGCGGGCAATGCTCGACCGGGAGGCCGTGACGGTCGCGCCGGAGGGGCGGCGGGTCCGGGTCAAGGTGGTCGACCGGCCGGGCGGGCGCACCGCCAAGGCCGAGGCCGACGACGCCCTGGACCAGGCGGGCCAGGCGGAGCGGGCGCGCCTGCGGGCCGAGGCCGAGGGCCTCGCGTTGCAGGAGATGACGAAGCACGAGATCACGAAGGTGGACCGGTGATGCGCGCGCAGCTCGAAGCCGTGCTGGCGGAACTCGGGCCCGTCGCGGTGGCGGTGAGCGGCGGGGTCGACAGCCTGACGCTGGCCACCCTCGCCCACCGCCTGGCACCGCACGCGGTCCTCGTGGTCCACGCAGTTTCCCCGGCCGTGCCCGGCGAGGCGACCGCGCGGGTCCGGGCCGAGGCCGCCCGGGAGGGCTGGGACCTGCGGGTGATCGAGGCCGGCGAGTTCGCCGACCCGGCCTACCGGGCCAACCCGGTCAACCGCTGCTTCTTCTGCAAGACCAACCTGTACGGGGCGATCCGCAGCGTCACCGAGCGGCAGATCCTGTCGGGCGCCAATCGCGACGATCTCGGCGAGTACCGCCCCGGCCTCGACGCCGCCCGGGAGCACGGCGTGCGCCACCCCTACGTGGAGGCGGGCCTCGACAAGGCGGCCGTCCGGGCGCTCGCCCGCGACCTCGGCCTCGGGACCGTGGCCGAATTGCCGTCCGCGCCCTGCCTGTCGAGCCGGGTCGAGACCGGCATCCCGATCGAGCCCGAGACCCTGGGCTTCATCCACGCGGTCGAGCGGCTGGTCGGCGGCGCCCTCGATGCCGGCACGGGCGCCCGGCGGGCCGTCCGCTGCCGGGTGCGGGCCGAGGGCGTGGTGGTGGAACTCGATCCCGGCAGCCTCGCCGCCCTCGACCCGGGGCGTCGCGAAGAACTCGGGGCCGGCATCCGGGAGATCGCGCCGCCGCGTCTCGCCGGCCCGGTCCGGTTCGCCCCCTACCGGGTCGGCAGCGCCTTCCTGACCGGAGCCTCGCCCATATGAGCGTCGCGGACGAATTCACCCTCGACTTCGCCCGGCCCGAGCGGATCGGCCTGGAGGAGGCGATCTTCTGCGCCGGCAAGAGCCCTGAGCAGATCGACGCGATCCTGGTCGCTGCCGGGGACCGGGGCGCCTCGCTGTTCCTGACCCGGCTCGACCCGGAGAAGTGCTCCCGGCTCGGGGCTGCGGCGCGGCTCGACTATTGCCCGGTCTCGCGCACGGCGGTGTTCGGGCAGCCCCCGGCCGTCGCCGGCCCGGCCCGGGTCGCCGTTGTGGCGGCCGGCACCTCGGACGTGCCCGTCGCCCGGGAGACCCTGCGCACGCTCGGCTATGCCGGCCGCGCCGCGACGCTCTTCGCCGATGTCGGCGTCGCCGGCCTGTGGCGGCTGACCACGCGGCTGGAGGAGATCCGGGCGCATCCGGTGGTGATCGTCGCCGCCGGCATGGATGCGGCGCTGCCGAGCGTGGTCGGCGGCCTCGTGGCCGGCGCGGTGATCGCGGTCCCGACCTCCGTGGGCTACGGCGTCGCCGCGGGCGGGCGCACGGCCCTCGATGCGGTGCTGGCGAGCTGCGCGCCCGGGATCACGGTGGTCAATATCGACAACGGCTACGGGGCGGCCTGCGCCGCCCTGCGCCTGCTCAACGCGGCGAGCCGCCTCGCCCAGGAGGTCGAACGATGATGTCCCGCCACCCGTTACCCTCCGAACCGAATCCCCTCCCGAACGGAGATATCCGATGGAACGCCGCAGCTTCCTCCAGGGCGCCGTGCTCGGCGCGGGCCTCGCGGGCGCCGGCAGCGCAGGTGCGGCCGTGAACGTCCCGCCGCTTCCGAATACCCGGCCCCAGGACCCGGCCGACCTGCCGCTGATCACCGATCCGGGCGAGCGCCGGGGCGAGATGCTCTACCGCAGCTTCGGCCGGACCGCGGAAAAGATCTCGGCGATCGGGATGGGCGGGTTCCACCTCGGCAAGAGTGCGGTGACCGACGACGAGGCGACCCGGCTGATCCACGAAGGCGTCGATCGCGGCATCACCTTCATGGACAATTGCTGGGACTACAACGACGGCCGCTCCGAGCTGCGCATGGGCGCGGCGCTGGCCCAGGGCGGCTATCGCGACAAGGTCTTCCTGATGTCCAAGATGGACGGGCGGACCAAGGAGGAGGCGCTCAAGCAGATCGACCAGTCGCTCCTGCGCCTGCGCACCGACCGGATCGACCTCGTCCAGCACCACGAGATCCTGCGCTACGACGACCCGGACCGCGTCTTCGCGGAGGGCGGGGCCATGGAGGGCTTCCTCGAGGCCAAGAAGCAGGGCAAGCTGCGCTATATCGGCTTCACCGGCCACAAGGACCCGCGCATCCACCTGCAGATGCTGGCGGTGGCGCAGGAGCACGGCTTCCACTTCGATTCCTGCCAGATGCCGCTCAACGTGATGGACGCGCATTTCCGCTCGTTCGGCCATCTCGTGCTGCCGCACCTCGTGGCCGAGGGCATCGCGCCGCTCGCCATGAAGACCTTCGGCGACGGGGTGATCCTGAAGGCCGACGCGCCGATCAAGCCGCTGGAATACCTGCACTTCTCGCTGAACCTGCCGGTCTCGGTGGTGATCACCGGCATCCAGAACCAGCGCGACCTCGACCAGGCCTTCGAGGCGGTGAAGACCTTCAAGCCCATGGACAAGGCGACGGTAGCCGAATTGCTGGCGCGCTCGAAGCCCTACGCGCTGGAGGGCAAGTACGAGCTGTTCAAGACGAGCGCGACCTTCGACGGCACCGCCAAGAACGCGGCCTGGCTCGGCGAGGACGTGCAGGGCGTGAAGAAGCTCGCGCCGACGATGGAGTAGGGTTTTAAGGCGAAGTGAGCCCTCCCCGGGGAGGGCTTTTCAGAGCCCGAAAATGTTTCGGTTGCCTCGATCATCCACCACGTCATCCCGGGTTCGCCTCCGGCGCCCCGGGATGACACGGCGGTCTATCCTGCCCTGGCTGCATCATCGATCGCAGCAGGACCTGCGTCGTCCCAGGCTTTCTCAGAACGATCTTCCGTTGAGTGATCGCCTCACGCCACGTCCTCCAGCCGGATCGGCAGCTTGCGGATCCGGCGGCCGGTGGCGTGGTGGACGGCGTTGGCGATGGCGGCGTTGACGCCGATGATGCCGAGCTCGCCCAGGCCCTTGAGGCCGAGGGCGTCGACCCGGTCGTCCGGGTCCGGCACCAGCAGCGCCTCGACCTCCGGGGCGTCGGCCGAGGTCGGGACGAGATACTCGGCGAGATCCGGATTGCGGTAGGCTGCCCCGTCCAGCACGGTCTCTTCCAGCAGCGCCGAGCCGAGGCCCCAGATCATCCCGCCGGTGAGCTGGCTCCGGGCGGTCAGCGGGTTGAGGATCCGCCCCGCCGCGAAGGCGCCGGTGAGCCGGGCCACCCGGATCTCTCCCGTCTCGCCATGGATGTGGACCTCCGCGAACTGCGCCCCGAACCCCCAGGAGACCGCGCGCCCGCCGCCGCCGAAGGCGAGCCCGATATGGCCCTGCCGCAGGCCCGCCAGCGCCTTCTCCCGGTCCCCGCCCGCGGGCACGAACTCGGCCAGCGTCTCGACCCCCGCGGGGCCGATCGCCTCGGCCAGCACGATGCCGGTGCCGTCCGGGGCTGAAAGCCGCCCGCCCGCCAGCGACAGGGCGCCCGGGTCCCGCCCGGCGAGACGGCCGCCGGAGGCGGTCGCCGCTTGGGCCAGGTTCTCCCAGATCTGCCTGCAGCCGAGATCAAGCGCGTTCATCAGGCTCGTGGTCGTGCTCGAGCCGCCCGAGATGCCGGCCGCCGGCAGCGCCGTGTCGCCGAGCCGGACCGTCACCCGCTCCACCGGCACGCCGAGGCCCTCGGCCGCCCCCATGGCCAGCAGCGTGGTGATGCCGTTGCCGATCTCGTGATGGGCGCAGGCGACCTCCGCGGTCCCGTCCGGGTTCAGCCGCACCCGCAGGGTCGCGGCCGCGATTTTCACCGGCCGCACCGAGGCCGCGCAGCCGAGGCCCACGCGCCAGGGCCCGTCCCGCATCGTTCCCGGACGCGGCGCCCGCCGCGCCCAGCCGAAGGCCCGCGCGCCGGCGTCGAAGCAGGCCATGAGCGGCCGGGTCGAGAACGGCTTGCCGGAGACCGGATCGATCGCGGTGTCGTTGCGCCGCCGCAGGGCGATCGGGTCCATCCCGAGGGCCACGGCCATCTCGTCGACGGCGCTCTCCAGGGCGAACAGGTAGGGCACCTCCGGGGGCGCCCGCATCGGCCCCGGGGTGTTGCGATCGACCCGCACCGCCCGCTCCTCGGTCCGGATCGCCGGGCAGGCATAGAGGCTCGCCGTGACCTCGGCCCCCTCCATGACGAACGGGTCGAACCGCGACGTTACCGTCTCGGCCTCGTGCACCAGGGCGGTGAACCGGCCGTCGCTTTCGGCCCCGAGCCGGATGGCGTGGCGCGATTCCGGCCGGTAATTGGCGATGGTGAAGCATTGCCGCCGGGTCGGGACCAGCGAGACCGGCCGGCCGAGACGCCGGGCCGCCAGGGCGACCAGGGCCGTGTGCTGCGACAGCGCGAATTTCGAGCCGAAATGGCCGCCGATCAGCCCGGACACGACCCGCACCTGCGCGGGATCGAGGCCGAGCTGCGCCGCGAGCCCGTGCTGCACGGCGCCGACATAGCGGGTCGGCTCGTGCACGGTGAGCCTGTCGCCGTCCCAGGCGGCCCGGGTGGTGAACAGCTCGATCGGGTTGTGGTGCTGGATCGGGGTCTCGTAGCGCGCCTCGATCCGGATCGCGGCCGCTCGCAACCCGGCCTCGGCGTCGCCCCGGGCGATGTCCTCGTGCTGGGCCTTGAGATCCGCCAGCCGGACGGTCTCGGCCCCCGGCGCGTCGAAGCCGCCGGCGGCGGGCTCCTCCGCGTAGGCGACCCGCACCGCGCCGGCCGCCTCCTCGGCGGCCTCCTGGGTGGCGGCCACCACCAGGGCCACGATCTGGCCGGCATAGGCGACCGCGTCGGAGTCGAGCGGCCGGTGCGAGCTGTTGGCGTAGCCGCCGGCCATCAGGTGCTTCACCGGTGCCACCGCCCCGGCGAAGTCCCGGTGGGTGAAGATCCCCAGCACCCCCGGCACCCGCTCGGCGGCGCCGAGGTCGAACCCGGTGATCCGGCCGCACGCGATGGTGCTGGTGACCAGGGCGGCGCGGGCCATCGTCTCCGGCCCGGGGCGGTCGGAGGCGTAGACCGCCCGGCCGGTCACCTTGTCGGGCCCTTCGACCCGGGTCCGGGCCGTCCCGAGGATCGGTTGGGCGCCCCGCGTGCCTGATTCCATGTTCGCGCTCCCGGTCCGCCATATCGTCCGGGAGCAATCGCCGAGGCGGCCGCCCGGCTCCGCGGCCGGGCGGCGGGGCGACACCATGCAGCGGCGGGGCGGTTTTGGGACGGCCCCGCCGCGTCGGGTGGTGATCCTACGGGATCAGTCGACCACCTTGCCGTCCGGGCCGACCTTGACCTTCTGGTCCTTGTCGGCGCCGGCCACCTTGATCTCGTACTGGACCGCGGAGCCGTCCTTCTCGACCTCGGCCTCGTAGGCCTTGCCGCCGCCGGCCTTCTGCTCGGCGATGGCGAGCGCGTCCTTGAGCGAGGTCTTGGCGTTCTGGAAATCGGCGGGCTTCAGCCGGGTGAAGTAGCGCTCGATCGGCTGGTTCTCGGTCTTGTACAGCGCGCCGGTATCGGCGTTGATGCCGTATTCCACCAGCTTGCCGCTCGGGTAGACGACCTTCACGGCGTAATGCGCCGGGTTCTTGCTGTCGGCCTTCTCGAAATCGGCGTCGATGGCGCGGCCGCCCTTCTCGTCGCCCTGCGACTCGGCGGTGGTCAGCGCCTGGGCGAGGCCGACCTTGGCGACCTTGGCGACCTGCCATTCCTTCTGGTTGCTGTCGGTCTGGGTGGTGGTCTGGGCCAGGGCGAGGCTCGTCGAGAGGGCGAGCAGTCCGGCCGCGGTGGCGAAGCGTTTCATCATGGCGGGTATCCCCCTTTGCGGGTTCGGTCTGGGTTGGGTCGATGTCGGGACCTTGAAACGCCGAGGGGCGTGCAGGGTTTCCGTCCTTGGGAAAAAACGCTCTGCTTGATCGAACCGCCGCGGATCCGTAGCAGCATGCGCGAGCGCGACATGGCCGGAGGGATTTGGCCGGAGGGATTTGGCCGGAGGATTGCGTCGCCCCGCCCGGAATGCGCGACAGCGAAGGAAGTCAGCCCGTGCTCGAGCAGATCGGCGAGATCGACCCGCCCCAGCGGCTCCTGATGGGGCCGGGACCCGTCAATGCCCATCCGCGCGTGCTGCGCGCCATGTCGGCCGACCTGCTCGGGCAGTTCGACCCCGAGATGACCGCCTACATGAACGAGGTGATGGCGCTCTACCGCCCGATCTTCGGCACCGAGAACCGCTGGACCTTCCTGGTCGACGGCACGGCGCGGGCCGGGATCGAGGCGGCCCTGGTGAGCCTGGTCGCCCCCGGCGAGCGGGTGCTGGTGGTCAATTTCGGCCGGTTCGGCCTGCTGCTCACCGAGATCCTGGAGCGGGTCGGCGCCGTGGTCGAGACCGTGGACGCGCCCTGGGGCGCGGTGGTGCCCCTGGAGGCGATCGCCGCCGCGGTGGAGCGCTTCGGCCCGAAGGTCGTGGCGACCGTGCACGGCGACACCTCCACCACCATGGCCCAGCCCCTCGACGGGCTCGGCGACCTCTGCCGCCGGGCCGGCGCCCTCTCCTACGTCGACGCCACCGCGACGATCGGGGGCATGGAGATCGCCGCCGACCGCTGGGGCGTCGACGTGGTGACCGGCGGCCTGCAGAAATGCCTCGGCGGCCCCTCGGGCTCGTCGCCGATCACCGTCTCGGCGGCGGCGGCCGAGCGGATCTTCTCCCGGCGCCATGTCGAGCACGGCATCCGCCGGGACGACATCGACGACGGCTCGGGCGTGAGGATCGGCTCGAACTATTTCGACCTCGCCATGATCATGGATTACTGGTCGGAGAAGCGCCTGAACCACCACACCGAGGCGACCACGATGCTGTACGGGGCGCGGGAATGCGCCCGGGTGGTGCTGGGCGAGGGGCTGGCGGCCTGCTACCGCCGGCACGCCGCCGCCGGGCGCGCCGTCGCGGCGGGCATCCGGGCCATGGGGCTCACCGTGTTCGGCGACGACCGCTACCGGATGACCAACGTCACCGCGCTCTACATCCCGGACGGGGTCGACGGCGAGGCGGTGCGGCGCCGGATGCGGGAGGATTTCGAGATCGAGATCGGCACCGCCTTCGGGCCGCTGGCCGGCAAGGTCTGGCGGATCGGCGCGATGGGCTACAATGCCCGCAAGCACAAGGTTCTGATCACCCTGGGCGCCCTGGAGGCGGTCCTGCGGGCGGAAGGGTTTTCCGTCCCGCCGGGCGCCGGCGTCGCGGCGGCCCTGGCCGCCTGGAGCGAGAGCGCGGCGGCCTGATCGCGGCTCGCCCCGGGATCGACCAAGCCGGCCGCGGGAGCGTATGCCTGACGCGATGCGTCGCCCGTCCCCCGGACGGTGCGGCGCCCTGGTCCGGGAGATCCCGCATGCCCGATACGCGAGAGGCCGCTGCGCCGCCCCAGGTCGAGGGCGTCATCGAGGCGCCCATCGTCTATTTCGAGACCGTCTCGGCCTTCGGGGTCGGGGCGGGGATCGGGCGGATGACCCTGGAGATGGAAGTCTACGAGCCGACCGAGCCCGGCGCCCCGTCCCGGACGCGCCGGCGGGTCGTCGCGCATCTGCGCGGGCCGCTGCCCGCCTTCGAAGCCCTGCGCAGCGCCATCAACCAGATGGAAGCGATGCTGACCCCGCCCGCCGGCGAGCGGCCGAATTGAAGCCTGCTGTCGTACGACACCCGAGCAGGCGCCCCCAACGGAGCAACCCATGACCGACAACGAGCCGGAACCGCTGGACGACTTCACCCGCGTGCACGCGAAGCTCTCCGCCCTGGAGATCGTCCTGGGCGTCCTGATCGGGCGCCTGTCGGAGGAGAATCCCGAGATCCGCGAGGACGTGAAGCGCGACGTCGCCGCGATCCTGTCCGACATGCCGGTCGAGGGCCCGAGCGAGGAGCTGATCGTCACCGAGGTGCGCCGGGCCGCCGAGCTCCTGACCAGCGTCTCGATCGGCTAGAGCGTCGTCCCGGACGGCGGCCGCCGGCTTCCGGGACGCTGCGTTCACGCGCTCAGCGGGGCGGCATCCGCAGCGCCCCGTCGAGGCGGATCGTCTCGCCGTTCAGCATCGGGTTCTCGCAGATGTGCCGGACAAGGTCGGCATATTCCGACGGGCGGCCCAGGCGCGGCGGGAAGGGCACGCTCTGGCCGAGGGCGTCCTGCACCTCCTGGGGCATCCCGGCCATCATGGGGGTCTCGAAGATCCCTGGCGCGATGGTGACGACCCGGATGCCGTGGCGGGCCAGCTCCCGGGCGATCGGCAGGGTCATCGAGACCACGCCGCCCTTCGAGGCCGCGTAGGCCGCCTGCCCGATCTGGCCGTCGAAGGCCGCGACCGAGGCGGTGTTGACGATCACGCCCCGGGCGCCCTCCGCATCGGGCGCCTCCTTGGCGATCGCCGCGGCGGCGAGCCGGATCATGTTGAACGTGCCGATCAGGTTGACCGACACCGCCCGGGCGAAGCTGTCGAGCCGGTGCGGGCCGTCGCGGCCGACCACCTTCTCGCCCGGCGCGATCCCGGCGCAGTTGACGAGCCCGTGCAGGTGCCCGAATGCGTCGAGCGCCGCCTGGACCGCCGCCTGCCCGTCCGCCTCGCTGGTGACGTCGGTGGCCGCGAACCGCGCCTGCGCGCCCAGCTCCGCCGCCACGCCGGCCCCGGCCTCCCGGGCGATATCGGCCACCACCACGCTGGCGCCCGCCGCCACGAGGCTGCGCGCCACCGCGGCGCCGAGCCCCGAGCCCGCGCCGGTGACGATGTAGACGCGATCCTTGATCATCCTGGCTCCCCCCGTTCGTCGAAGCCCCCGGCGTAGCGCGGGATCATGAAGTCCGGAAGGCGGGTCCGACGGCTTGACCAGACCGGCCCGGGCCGCGCCTCGGCGAACCGGTCATGGCGCCCCGATCTCATCCGCTCGCGCAGTCACCGGACATCCCTGGCCGATCACCCGCGCCAGAAACGCCAGCGCTGCGCGAATCACGGGCGAGCGCTTGAGGTCGGGATAGGTGACGAGCCAGATGTCCCGGGATGGCGGCATCCCCTCGACCGGGAGGCGGACCAGGGCCGAATCCCCGTCCCCGAGGAAGCGGGGCAGGACCACGGCGCCGAGGCCGGCCCGGGCCGCCTCCTGCTGACCGAACAGGTCGCTCGCCTGAAACACGATCGGCCGGCCGGCCAGCAGGCTCCGCAGCCAGGCCTGCTGAGGGACGTGCTCCAGGGCGGAATCGTAGCCGATGAAGGTCCAGTCCGCCGGAGGCTTCGTCGCCTCGCCCGGGGTCGCGTAGAGCCCGAACCGCATCGCGCCGATCCGGCGGATCAGGAGATCCGGATCGTCGGGGCGCGTCAGCCGCACGGCGATCTCCGCCTCCCCGCGATCGAGCGCCGCGATCCTGGCGGCGCCGGACAGGACCAGGGTGATGCCGGGATGCGCCCGATGGAAGCCCGCCACCTGCGGCGCGATCAGGCGGGCCGCGACGGCGGGCGGCGCGCTGATCCGGACCGTCGCGACCGGCGCCTCGGCGTAGCCCCGGGCACGGCGCTCGATCGCCTGCACGGTTCCGGTGATCTCCGACGCCAAGGCCGCGATGGCGATCCCCTCCGGGGTGAGCGTGACCCGGCGCGGCAGGCGCTCGATCAGCCTCAGCGCCAGGGCGTCCTCGAGGGACGCGACCCGCCGGCCGATCGTCGCGTGATCGACCCCGAGCGCCCGCGCCGCGGCCGAGAGCGAGCCGGCCTGCGCGAGCACTGCGAAGTGGTGGAGATCCTGCCAATCGACCATCGGTGCAGTTCTGCACGAGGCCGGTGAAGAGATCCCGAATTCTCTCACAGATCAAAACGCGGTTCGCTGCCCGGGCAGGAGATGAACCATGACGACAGCGATGATGATGAGCGAACCCGGCGCGCCGGAAGTCCTGACGGCGAGCGCGATCGACCTGGGCGAGCCTGGGGCGGGGCAGGTCCGCATCCGCCAATCCGTGATCGGCGTGAATTTCGTCGACATCTACTTTCGAACCGGCCTCTACCCGCTCGACACCTATCCGGCGGTGCTGGGATTCGAGGGGGCCGGGATGGTCGAGGCCGTCGGGCCGGAGGTCACGTCGCTGAAGCCTGGCGACCGGGTCGCCTATCACGGCGCACCGATGGGCGCCTATGCCGAGGCCCGGATCCTGCCGGCGGAACGTCTGGTGCGGCTGCCCGACGCCCTCCCCGATCGCGTCGTCGGCGGCACGATGCTGCGCGGCCTGACCGCCCACATGCTGCTGCACACGGTCCGGGCGGTCGGACCCGGCGACTGGATCCTCGTCCATGCCGCCGCGGGCGGGCTCGGCCAGATCGTCACCCGCTGGGCGAAGCGCCTCGGCGCGCATGTGGTCGGCACGGTCGGTTCCGCGGGAAAGCGCGTGCCGGCCCTGGAGGCCGGAGCCGATGCGGTCTTCCTGCACGGCGAGGGCGACTGGCCCGAGCGGACGCGGATCCTGGCGGATGGGCAGGGGGTGCATCTGGCGATCGACGGCATCGGCGGCGGCATGCTGGCCCGGACCTTCGCGGCGGTCCGGCCGTTCGGGATCGTGGCGAGCCTCGGCCAGCCGGCCGGACCGATTCCACCGTTCCGGGTCGAGACCCTGGGAGCCGGCCGCCCGGTCGCGCTGATACGGCCGAGCGTGCTCGCCTATGCCAACGATCCCGACTTGTACCGCCGCGGCAGCGCCGACCTGATCGCGGCCCTGCAAGACGGCCTGACCAGCCCGATCGGAGCCGAGTACGACCTCCGGGACGCGGCCCGGGCCCATGCCGACCTCGAAGGCGGACGCACGACGGGGCGCGTCGTCCTCACGGTTTAGGGCGGAGGGCCGGGGCCTTTTGAAAACCCCGATTCGCCCCGCGTCCGGTGGTGGCCTGTGCGAGCCATCACAAGGGCGGGACACAGCGCGGGTGTATGAAAGGGTACTACGATTCGAGGCGCGGGATCGGATCACCCCGCGCGGTTCCGCCAGGAGAGACAGGGCCGGAATGCCGTCCGTCGACACGCCCGTTCCGGTGGGGGCCTTCGCGCTCCTGCTCGTCGCCTTCGCGGTGAAGCACCTCGCGGCCGATTTCCTCCTTCAGACCAACTGGATGGCGCAGGGCAAGGAGCGGGCGTCCGCCTGGTTCTGGCCGCTCTGCGCCCATACCGGCCTGCACGGGTTCGGGACCCTGCTGATCGCCCTGGCGGTCAAGCCGGCCCTGTGGTGGCTGGCGCCCGTCGATTTCGTGATCCACACGGCGATCGACCGCGGCAAGGCCGTAATCTGCCAGCGGGCCCGCTTCCCGACCACCGATGCCCGGTTCTGGTGGCTGATCGGGATCGATCAGTTCCTGCACCAGGTGACCCATATCGGGCTCGCCGTATTGCTGGCGGCGGCCTGATCCCCCGGGCGCCTCAGGTCAGCTCGGCCTCCAGCAGCAGATTGGTGTTGGCGACCTTGCCGGCGAGTTCCAGGATCAGGAAGCGCTGCAGGGACAGGGCGAGGTCCGGGCGCTCCCGTTCCATCCGGGCCAGCGCGGCCCGGTCGACGCCGACAACCCGGCAGGGGCTCTCGGCGATGGCGGTGGCGGTGCGCCGTCCGCCCTGCACGAGGCCGATCTCGCCGATCACCGTGCCGGCCGTGGTGGTGCGCAGGCGCAGGTTGGGGCGGCCGGGCACCTCCATCTCGATGGAGACGACGCCCTGTTCGAGGAAGTACAGGGTGTCGGCCGCCTCGCCCTGGCGGAGCAGGGCCTCCCCGGCCGCGAGGGTGCGGACGCCGAGATAGGGCGCGAAATCGGCCGGCGCGAGGGGGCAGCCGAGCCGGTCGGCCATGTGCTCGGCAAACAGCGCGACGGCGCCCTCCCCGCCGATGCCGGCCTCGGCCAGCAGTGTCGCCTCCGCCTCGCGCAGGGCCTCGTCCAGGGTGTCACGCATCCGCAGCCGCGCTCCGGCGAGACCGCCGCGCGCGACCTGCTGGCGGGCCGCCGGGCTCAGATGGACCAGCAGCACGTCGAAGCCGCGCTGCTCGGCGAGCTGGCTGATCTTGCGGAACGCGATCAGGGCCGAGCTGTCGAGCCCGACGCAATCGCGGAAATCCAGGATCAGGGTGCGCAGGGTCCCGGGTTCCGCGGCAATCCGGCGGTAGATCGTCTGCGCGTTGAGGAAGAACAGGTAGCCCTGCAGGGCGTAGATCCGCGTCCGGTGGCCGGATTCGCGCAGCAGCGCGGCGGTGTCAGGCGCGCGGATGATGCTGCTGCGCCGCTCCGAGCCGGCCAGATCCCGGCGCACCGCCGGGATCTGGCCGTACTGGACCGCGAAGATCAGGATCGCCAGCACGACGCCGACCAGGAAGCCCACGGTGGCACCGAACAGGGCGGTCGCCCCGCACACCGCCAGGGCGATGCCGGTCTCCCAGACCGGAAAGGTGCGGCAGGCCAGTGCGAGGTTGACCAGCAGCCCGAGGCCGATGGCGATCAGGGCGCCTCCGGCGAGCGGGCGCGGCAGCAGCGACAGCGGGCTCGCGCCGAACACCAGCAGCGCCGCCATCACGGCCAGCGTCAGCCACCAGCCGAGCCAATGGCTCCCGCCGATATTGTGCAGCAGCAGGGTCGAGGTCCGCCCGAAACCCATGGCGGGGCTGCCGAACAGGCTCCCGACCAGGTTGGCCGCGCCCGAGGCCACGAACATCCGGTCGATGTTGAGCTCGCGCCGCATCTCCAGCTCGACGCTGATGACGTAGAGGATCTGGATGATGACCGCGACGACGATCTCGGTGGCGATCCGGGGCAGGATCGGCAGGAGCAGCGCGGGGTCGAGGGCCTGGAGCGCGAGAACCGCCGGGGCCTGCAGCAGGGATCCCGAGGGCAGCGCCTCGATCAGCCATCCGGCCGCCTGGGCGGCCGCCGTGTCGATGCCCTGCCAGGCGAGGCCGAGATGGACGACCACCAGACTCGCCAGGATGACCGTCGGGTAGGTGCTCCAGTGCTTGATCCGCCGGGGCAGGTAGAAGGCGCAGAACCCGATGACGAAGGTTAGGGCGATGCGCCCGAGCGCTCCGGGATCGATCCGGCTCGGGTCGAGGGCTGCCGGGTCGAGCAGTCCGAGAATCGCGGCGGCGGGATCGTCGAGATGCGCGCCGATCTGCACGCCGCTGCGCAGGAACAGCAGCCCGACGCCGCCGAGGAAGCCGGTCAGGACCGGGTAGGGCAGGAGCTGCGCCAGCAGCGAGGCGCGCAGCGTGCCGAGCAGCGCGAAGACGAGGCCGGTCGCGAAGGTCGAGACGCCGCAGGCGACGAGCACGATCCGGCCCACCGTGGCGGGATCGGTGATGCCCGAATCCCGCAGCGCGCCGGCCACCGCGGCGGCGATGGCCGCCTGCACGATCGCGGCCGCCCCGATGAAGGACAGCGACACCACCACGGTCCGCCGCAGCGCGACGAAGACGAGGCTGCCCAGCACGTAGGCCGCCAGCATCGCCGACATCCCGGCGACGCGGCTCTCGGCGAGCGGGCCGGAAAAGATCAGCTGCGAGAAGCTGATGAGATCGAGGAGCAGCACCATGGCGGCGACGGCCGCCGCCGCGATCGTGCGCGCCGTGCGCATCAGCGCCTCGCGCCCCTCGGTGGTCCGTCTGCCGCTGGCGGAAGCCAAATCGGTGGTTGTCATCGGCACGGCATCCGCATTCCGAAGATGTATCCCAGGCCGGTGCAGCAGATCCCCGGATGTCGCACGCACAGGCGTCGCGGAATTTTGGGAATCGGGCTTGCCCACAGCCTTCTAATCTGATGGCAGTCCGAAGCTTAAATTATCGTGCTGACGGTCAGGGGATAAGGCGGTACTGCCCAGGTTTCAATTAGGTCTTGTGCGCTCTGAACCATGCGGGAACGCGATCCCAGCCGGGCCACTGGGCTATCTCTTTGCTGGGCCTCACGATCATGAGGTAGGATTCCCCTCCCCCGCCTCATGCTCTAAGCCGGCGCCTCACAGGAGCCGCCGATGTCCGCCTCGACCCCCCTGCCCCGTCCCCTGCGCGCCGCGCTCCTGCTCGTCGGCCTCGCCGGGGCCGCGCAGGCCGAGGATGCGCCGTCGATCGCCTGGCCCGAGCCCGGCGGCCGGGCGACGATCAGCCGGGTGTTCAACGGATCCCCGATCACGGTCGGCGTCTCGTCCCGGACCGGCGGCGCGATCGACAGCCTGACCTGGGGCGGCACCGAGTTCATCAACGCCCACGACCACGGCCGGGAGCTGCAATCGGCCTCGTCCTACGACGGCTACGGCGAGTGCCTGAACCCGACCGAGGCGGGCAGCGATTCCGACGGCACGGGCCCGCGCAGCACGACCCTGCTGACGGAGCTGAAGCGGGGTCCGGACACGCTCCAGACGCGGTCGCAGATGGCCTACTGGATCGAGCCGGGCCGCGTCACCGGCAGTTGCCCGAAGGGCCCCGGGCCCCATGCCGGGCCTCGTTCGGACGACGTCCTGGCCAAGACCGTCACCCTGGGCGCGGCGGGCGTGGCCAACGCCATAGCGTACCGCGCCACCTACATCACGGCGCAACCCCACGAATCGGCGACCTTCGAGGCGGCGACCGCCTACATGCCGCCGGACTTCACGGCGTTCTGGAACCTCGACCCGGCGACGGGCCAGTCCGCGCCGCTCTCGGCTGGGCCCGGCGAGCAGGGCGTGCCGGTGATCCTGGCCACTCCCGACGGCTCCCGGGCGATGGGCGTCTACAGCCCCGCCCTCCCCCAGGCGACCGTGCCGAATGCCGGGTACGGCCGGTTCAACTTCGCGACCCTGCCGGGGCCGGGCAACGCCACGGTGAAGTGGAACTGCGTCTTCCGGGAGAACAACGTCCCGGCAGGTGCGCACAGCTACACCTGCTACGTGGTGGTCGGCACCCTGCAGGATGTCCGGGCCGGCCTCGTCGCCCTGCGGGCGGCACTCACCGGCGGGCGGGCGCCTCCCCTCCCCGCCGACCCGGCCCCGGCACCTCAGGCGGCGGCCCCGCCGGCCGCGCGGGCTCCGGGCGTGGCGCTCTATGTCGGGACGCAGCAGGGCTGCAATGCCGGCGAGGTGACGATCGACCCGGGCTACAAGGGCTGCGCCACGGCCCCGATCGGCGCCACCCTGGCGCAGCCCTCCTCGCCCGCCGACACGCCGGTCTATGCCGGCACCGCGGCCGGGCTCGATGCCGGCCTGGTCACCAACAACCCGCGCCATCTCGACGCCGGCACGCGGCCGATCGGCTACCTGGCGAGCGCCGGTGCGGGCGGGACGCCGCTCTATGTCGGCCTGCAGGGCGGCTGCAATGCCGGGGTGGTCTCCACCAATCCGGCCCATCTCAATTGCCGCGGCGCCCCGCTGGGGATCGCCGTGCGGTGAGGCCGGCCGAGGGCGCCGCCCCGGATCCGGGGCGGCGCGTGGTTGTCGTCCCGAGGGAGAACCTGTGCCCGTCGGGACGCGGTGCTCAGCCCTTCTTGATCAGCGGCACCGGCTGAGCCGGCGGCGTGGTCGCGCAGGCGGCCACGCTCGCCGCCAGAACGGCCAGGACGAGCGCGCGCGTGAGAGGATTCTTCGCGAAACAACGTGCAGTGGACACGAGGCAATCTCCGATTTTCGGCACCGCGGAGGCTAAGGCCGCGCCCGATCTCGGAAAGTGCAGGAATGTCACGATCCCGATGTTTTGGAATTATTTACAATGCTTACAAACTAAAATTGAACAGCTATATCTTCGACATAAGTCGAACTTTATTCATAACCGACGCATGTCGTGCATTATTGCGATCGCATTCACAGGATCGGCGGAGAATATCTCAATACTCGCCGCTCACGGGGCCATCGCGACGGGCTCAAAGAATTTCACGGTCGCCGTCATCACGCGCGGCGCGCAGAGACCCATGGCAGCGCGACACGCCCGAGTGCTGCGCCACGCCGGGGTGCTTCGCTATGCAAGGAGGGGATGCCGACCCGACAGGTGCGGCAGCGGCGGCCTCAGCGCACTTCGCTGACGCGCTTGGTCGCCCGCTTCTCCTGCTTGTAGGCGGTGATCGCCGCGGAGCAGCCGGGCGACAGGTTCTTCATGTTCGCCTTGAAGCAGGCCTCGACCTCGGGGCCGCCGGGCGCGTAGGCGCTGCAATAATCCATGTAGTCGCCGGTGCAGTACTGCTTGAGCGCCTCGCGGGCCGGGGATTGCTCGGCATGTGCGGCAACCGGGCCGAGGCACAGGCCGATGGTCAGGAGGACCGCCTTGGTCGAGGTCATGGATGTCCTTGTCGCTATCCGGTGATCGCGCGAGCGGGCCGCGCGGTGATAGGCGCGGCACCTGGGCGCCAAGGATGGCGTGACTTTGGCGCGGATGTGCCGAACCTGCGCCATCCCCGCTCTTCCCGCTGTCCACGGGCGACTTCGGCCGGGAAAGTCCTGGTTTCAGAAGGTCATGGCCCTCCTGCTATGGCCGGGTGGAACCCTGCGTCAGGGCGTCGCCCGGCGCTCGGGGCTGCACGCCCCGAGCGCCGCCGAAGGGCGTCCTGCCCTCCGGAAACCCGGTTTCCCGCCCGCCATCCGATCGATGACGCGGCCATTCCCGCGCAGACGCGGCAGGTCGGGACGCTGTCTCAGTGCGCCCCGACGCGACGGGCGGGCACGAGATCGTTGGCGATGATCTCGCCGAACGGGCCATCGTTGCGGGCGTTGCCCGTGGGCCGGCCCGTGGTGGCGCGCAGGGGCAGCTTCGGGAAGACCAGCTCGGCGAAGCGGTAGGCCTCCTCGAGATGCGGGTAGCCCGAGAGGATGAACCGGTCGATCCCGAGGTCGATATATTCCTTCATCCGGTCGGCGACCTGGTCGGCCGAGCCGACGAGCGCCGTGCCGGCGCCGCCGCGCACCAGCCCGACCCCGGCCCAGAGGTTGGGCGAGACCACGAGCTTGTCGCGGTTGCCGCCGTGCAGCGCCATCATGCGGCTCTGGCCGACCGAATCCTGCCGCTTCAGGGTCTCCTGCGCCTTGGCGATGGTGGCGTCGTCGAGCTTCGAGATCAGCTTCTCCGCGGCGTCCCAGGCCTCGGCCTCGGTCTCCCGGGCGATCACGTGCAGGCGGATGCCGTACGAGAAGGTCTTGCCCTTGGCCTCCGCGGCCTGACGGGCGGCGGCGATCTTCTCCGCGACCTGGGCCGGGGGCTCGCCCCAGGTGAGGTAGACGTCGCAATGCTCGGCCGCGACCTCCATCCCGGCCGGCGACGAGCCGCCGAAGTAGAGCGGCGGATAGGGCTTCTGCACCGGCGGGAAGATCACCCGGCCGTTCTCGGTGCGCAGGTGCTTGCCCTGGAAGGTCACGGTCTCGCCCGAGAGCAGGCCGCGCCAGATCGTCAGGAACTCGTCGGTGACGGCGTAGCGCTCGTCGTGGGACAGGAACACGCCGTCGCCGGCCAGCTCCACCGGATCGCCGCCGGTGACGACGTTGATCAGGAGGCGCCCGTCCGAGACCCGGTCGAGCGTCGCGGTCATGCGGGCCGCCGCGGACGGCTCCATCAGGCCGGGCCGCACCGCCACCAGGAAGCGCAGCCGCTTGGTGAGCGGCGCCAGCGCCGAGGCGACGATCCAGGAATCCTCGCAGGAGCGCCCGGTCGGCAGCAGCACGCCGTAATAGCCGAGCTCGTCGGCGCCCTGGGCGATCTGCCGGAGGTAGTCGATCGAGACTTCGCGGGCCCCTTCCTGGGCGCCGAGATAGCGGCCATCGCCGTGGGTCGGCAGGAACCAGAGGACGTCGGCGCGCCCGTCATTCGTCGCGGTCATCGGGGTCTCCATTGCGGCCGTGAGCCGGATGCGGAAAAGCCGGATCCGACTTCTCGCATCCGGCGATCACCAAGAGCTAGGGCAGGCCGCCGCTTCCGGGAAACGGCGGCCCGCGGTCAGAGGGTCGGCTGCGCGCCGAGCAGATGATCGAGGATACGCCCTTCGAGGCGCGCCAGATCCGGATCGCCGCGCCGGCGCGGGCGCGGCACGTCGACCCGCAGGTCGAGGGCGATGCGGCCGGCCTCGACCACCAGGATGCGGTCGGCGAGCGCCACCGCCTCGGCGACGTCGTGGGTGACGAGCAGCGCGGTGAAGCCCTGCGACAGCCAGATCCGCTCGATCAGGTCCTGCATGCCGATGCGGGTCAGCGCGTCGAGGGCGCCGAGGGGCTCGTCGAGCGCCAGCAGGCCCGGCCGGCTCACCAGCGCCCGGGCGAGCGCCACGCGCTGACGCTGGCCGCCCGAGAGGGTCGCGGGCCATTGTCCCGCCTTGTCGGCCAGGCCGACCTCGGCCAGGGCGGCCAGCGCCCGCTCCCGGCGCTCGGCCCGGGAGCCGTGGCCGGAGAGGCCGACCGCGACGTTGTCGACGACCCGGGCCCAGGGCAGCAGGCGCGGCTCCTGGAACATGATCCGCTTCGGCGGCTCGCTCCGACGCGGGCCGGCCTGCGGCCCTTCCAGCACGATCCGGCCGCCGGTGGGCGTCTCCAGCCCGAGGATCAGCCGCAGCAGGGTGCTCTTGCCGCAGCCGGAGCGCCCGACCACGGCGGTGAAGCCGCCGGCCGGCAGGTACAGGTCGAGCCCCTCGATGACGGCGTGGCCGTCGAAGCTCTTGCGCAGGTCGCGGGCCGTCACGGCGATGCCGCGGGCGGTGGTGTCCGCCGGTCGAGGCGCCGGCGCGGGGGGCGCGTCGGCGACCCGGGTCTCCGGGACGAGATCGGTCGGGGCCTCGCGGCGAAGGGCGTCGAGCAGCATCAGGCGCTCCTGTAGGCGGGGTTCCAGGCGAGGCAGGCGCGCTCGAGCTGGCGCGTCAGCGCGTCCGCGAGCTTGCCCAGGGCGGCGTAGATCAGGATCGCCAGCACCACGACGTCGACCAGCATGAACTCGCGGGCCTGCATGGCCATGTAGCCGAGCCCCGACGAGGCGGAGATCGTCTCGGCGACGATCAGCGTCAGCCACATGATGCCGAGCGCGTAGCGCAGGCCGACGAAGATCGACGGCAGGGCGCCGGGCAGCACCACCTTGGTGAACAGCTCGGTCCGCGACATGCCGTAGACGCGGCCCATCTCCACCAGCGCGGGGTCCACCGAGCGGATGCCGTGCAGGGTGTTGGCGTAGATCGGGAAGAACACGCCGAGCGCCACCAGGAACAGCTTGGCCTCCTCACCGATCCCGAACCACAGGATCACCAGCGGGATCAGCGACAGATGGGGCACGTTGCGCACCATCTGCACCGAGGTGTCGGTCAGCTGTTCCGACAGGCGGGAGAGACCGTTGGCGAGGCCCAGCGCGAAGCCGATGCCGCCGCCCACCGCGAAGCCCGACAGGGCCCGCAGGGTGCTGACCCAGAGATTGGTCCAGAGCTCACCGGTGCGCCCGGCCTCCCAGCCGGCCCGGACCACGTCCAGGGGCGCCGGCATGAACCGGTTGGAGACGAGGCCGGCGGAGACCGCGGCCTGCCAGCCCAGCAGGATCGCGACCGGCAGGAGCCAGGGCACGGCGGTGTCGCGCAGGCGGTCGAGGGCAGTCGGTCGCATTATCGGTTCTCCGCCCGGCGCTCGGGCTGCGTCCAGACCGCGTCGGCCACGCGGATCGGCTTCGGCAGCAGGCCGAGGCTATGGAAGGCGTCGGCCACCCGCTGCTGGTCGGCCACCGCCGCGGCATCCAGGGGTGTCACCCCGTAGGACAAGCGGTCGAGGGCGACGCGGAGCACGGGGGCTGGAATGCCCACGGAGGGCGCAAGTTCCGCCGCCACGGTCTCGGCATGGCCGGCCGCCCAGGTATCGACCTCCCCGATCGCCTTGAGGACAATCGCGACGATCTCCGAATTGGCATCGGTGAAGCCGCGGCGGGACAGGTAGAATTGGCGGTTGGGCGCGAGGCCCTGCGCGTCCGCCAGCACCCGGGCGCCGGTGGCCCGCTCGGCGGCGGCGAGATAGGGATCCCAGATCGCCCAGGCATCGACCGATCCGCGCACGAAGGCGGCGTTGGCGTCGGCCGGGGCCAGGAAGGCGAACTTCACCGCGTCGTAGGGCAGGCCGGCCTGCTCCAGCGCCCGCACCACCAGGAAGTGGACGTTCGAGCCCTTGTTCAGGGCCAGCGTCCGACCGCGCAGGTCGGCGACGCTGCGGACCGGGCTGTCCTTGGGCACCAGGATCGCCTCGCCCCGGGGAGCCGGCGGCTCGGTGGCGACGTAGCGCAGCTCCGCGCTCGCGGCCTGCGCGAAGATCGGGGGCGCCTCGCCGGCCGAGCCGAAATCCACCGCCCCGGCATTCAGGGCCTCCATCAGCGGCGGCCCGGACGGGAATTCCGACCACGCCACCGTGTAGCCGAGGGGCTGGAGCGCCGTCTCGAGGGTGCCGCGACCCTTCAGCAGGACGAGGGAGCCGTATTTCTGGTAGCCGACCCGGACGGTGCCGCCCGCGGCCAGGGCCGGGCGCAGGGTACTGGCCGCCGCGAGGCCGAGCCCCGCGGACAGGAGGCGGCGACGGGTCGGCGCGAGCCCGAACGGGCTTGGGGAGGACGGACGATCGGGCATGCGCTCAGCCATTGCGGGCGGGTGCCGTCCAGACCGCGTCGGCGACGTGGATCGGCTTCGGGATCAGCTTCAGGGCGTAGAACCGGTCGGCGATGGCCTGCTGCTCGGCGGTGACGCGCGGGGTCATCGGGCCGATCACGAAATCGTTGCGGTCCACCGCCCGGCGGGTGGCCGGCAGCGGCACGCCGGTGCCCTGCGACAGGATTGCGGCGACGTCGCCGCGGTTCTGCCGGCACCAAGCCGCGACCTCGCCCAGCGCGTCGATCGCCGCGGTGAGCACCGGGCCGTGCGCCTCCGCGAAGGCCCGGTTCGCGACGAGGAAATTGTTCTGCGGGGTGATCTCGCTGGCCAGGGCCAGCACGCGCACGCCGTCCTGCTCCTCGGCGATGGCGAGATAGGGGTCCCAGGTCGTCCAGGCGTCGATGCTGCCGCGGGCGAAGGCCGCCGCGGCATCGGCCGGCGCCAGCAGGACCGGCTCGATATCGGTGTAGCTCAGCCCCGCCTTCTCCAGGGCCGCCACCGTGAGGTTGTGCGCGCTCGTCGCCTTGGCGAAGGCGACGCGCCTGCCCTTCAGGTCGGCGAGGCTGCGCAGGGTCGAGCCCTTGGGCAGGAGGATCCCGGCGCCGGAACCGCCCCCTTCCTGGGCCGCCACGTAGACGAGGTTGGAGCGCCCGGCCTGGGCGAAGATCGGCGGCGCGTCGCCGAGCAGGCCGAAATCCAGCCCATCGACGGACAGGGCCTCGGCCAGGGGCGGACCGAACGAGAACTCGACCCAGCGCACCCGGTGGCCCAGGGAGTCCAGGCGCCGCTCGATGATCCCCTGCTGCTTGGCCACCACCAGGATGCCGTTCTTCTGGTAGCCGATGCGCAGCAGGCCGGGCTCGGCCGCGCGAGCGCCCCGGAGAGCCGGAACGGCCGCAAGGGACGCGGCCAGGAAGGTGCGGCGGTCGAGCATCGCCGGGCTCACTCGGCGGCGGCGAGTTCGGCCGGGCCGGTCGTCGCGGCCGCCCGGTGCAGCAGCAGGGCGGCGAGCTGGGCGCCGGCCTCCGCGGCGCGGGCGCGCACCCCGGCCTCGACCAGCACGCCGTCGCTGAAATCCGCGTCGGACGCGTAGACCGCGGTCGGGATCTGCAGGGCGCCGAAGAAGCCGAAGAGCGGCCGGAAGGCGTGCTCGACCACCAGGGCATGGCGGGCGCCGCCGCCGGTGGCCACGATGGCCACGGGCTTGCCGGCCAGCGCATTGGGATCGACCAGATCGAACAGGTGCTTGAACAGGCCGGTATAGGCGCCCTTGTAGACCGGCGAGCCGACCACGAGCCCGTCCGCCTGCTCGATCGCGTCGAGCACCCGGCGGGCCGGCAGCGGCAGCTGATCGCGGGTCCAGGCGGCCCCGAGCCCGGTGCCGGCATCGACGAAATCGAAGATGCGCCCGTCGAACGTCGCCTGGGCGCAGGCCTCGTGCAGCACCGCGTCGACCAGCGTGCGGGTCTTGGACGGGCGCTGAACATTCGCGCTCAGCCCGACGAGTCTCGGTCGTGTCATTGCAGAAGCCTTGCGACAATGCCGGCCGTCCTGCTCGATGACGAGCGGCAGTGACGCGACCGGTTATCCGAATAGGCCGCTAGAATTGCTGGCTGCACTGCACAACGTCAATGAAACCGCTTTTCGAATTCGGCGCGAATAGAAAAATGTTCTCCTCGCAAACGCCGATTGGAAGCGTGATTTCATCTCGCGTTTTGCGCGCTCCGCCGGCGAATGGCCGCCCGATAGGATGCGCGGCCCGCTTCCGACGCGGGTTCGCTCCATCGCTCGGCTTCGAGAGAGAACCGTATGCCCCCGATGGGTCTGTTCGGAGATCGATCGTGCTGTCGGGCCGGCCCTGCTGTCGGGCCCGATTCCGCTGATCGCGCTCGGGCGCTCCCGCGCCTCATCCTGGGCGCGCGCCCGGGATCGGGCGCACGAAAAAGGGCCAGCCTCGGCGGCTGGCCCTGATCGTCCGACGGCGTCGAAAGGGTCGCCTTCGGCCTCACCATCGCCGCGGCCTCTGCGCCGCGACGGTGAGGGCCGCTGGGCTTACTCGGCTGCGGTCATCTCGGCCGTGAAGTGGCCGCACCAATCGTTGGTCGCGACGACCGGCCACAGGCCCTTGGATTCCGGAGCCGGCTGGCTGACCGGCGGGTTGAAGCGGCACAGGCCGGCATCGCCCTGGGCGCTCGCGCCGTTGCCCTTGTGCTCGTCGAAGAACTTGCAGCTCTCGCAGTTCGCGCTGGCCATGTCGGATGCTCCGTGTCGGTTCGGCGGCGTGCCGTTCTCTCTTGCGAATTAGAACAGCTACAATCTGCTGGACAACCTGCGACCGGGGGCGTGGTTCCACGCGCGGGCCGGGGCGTCGGATATTCCGGCCCTCCCCTCCTTGCCCGCGCAGAGCGCGCTCCGCTGAAACGGGATCGGCGCGCGCGGAGGCTTCCGCGCGCGCCGATCGGCTGCCACATCCGCCCGCGCGCCCGCCGAGGGCGGAGTCGCGGGCGGTGTCGTGATGCGCCTGGGGTCAGAGGCTCCCCGGGCCCTTGGCCAGGCCGCCCAGCGTGAACAGGTCGACCGAGAGCTTCGCGCCGATGACGAAGGCGTCCGGGATCGGCTTCGGCCGGAGCGGGAAGCGGGTCTGATCCGGGCCGATCACGTATTGCAGGTTCGGCATCAGCCGCACCGCCGGGGTGAGCTGGATGCCGTAGCTCAGCTCGAGGATGGTCTGCAGCGTGTCGACGTTGCGGCTGCTCAGCCCGTAGGAAGCCCGGGCCGCCCGGATCCCGGCCGAGCCGAGGGGCGAGAGCTTCTCCATGGCGAACACGAACCCAAGGGTGTCGTAGGGCCGGCCCGGGAAGGTGCCGGTCAGGACGGCGCCGCCCTCCAGGAAGTAATCCTGGATCTGCCGCCCACCGGTGCCGCCCAACGCGACGCCGAACACCGACAGGCCTTGCGCGCTGGTCGGATCCGGACGCCACACCATCTGGTCGAACCGGGCATAGACCGCCGACCGACCGAACCGCGTCAGCGGGTCGAGATCGCTGAACACGCGCAGGCCGCCGCGCACGTCGTAGACCGGATCCTTATAATCGGACTGATCGAAGACCACGCCGACACTGTAGTTGCGCGGGAGCGGGTCGTTGCCGAAATTGGTCGAGTAGCCCGCCTCCACCGGGATCAGGACGCCGGTGGCGCCCCGGGTCGACCAGTCGATGCCGTTCTGGTTGGCCTGCTGGTCGCGGGGATTCACCTCGTAGACGCCGGCATGGACAAACACCTTGTCGGTGAGCCAGGCCTTGGCATGGGCGCCCCAGGTTGAGATCGGCCAATAGGTGAAGTTTGTCAGCTTGAAGATCGATTTCGGTGCGCCGCAGGTTGCGTTGTTTTGGAAATTACAATAGAGCGGCGAGCCAAGGAAGTTCGGATTGGCCAATAGGCGGCCGACCTCGATGTCGAGGCGGTTGTCGAACAGCTTCTGCTCGTAGGAGACCGAGGTGAGGTGTGCCGTCTGGCCGCCGCCGTAGATCTCCTGCACGCTTCCGTCGAAGCCGATGCGGTCTTGCGCAAGGCTGCGGCCGTGACGCTGGGTCACGATGGTGTGGAACGAGCCGCCGTCGATCCCGGCGAGCCGGCCGAGGTCGGCGTCGAGACCGAACACGACTTGGCCGGCATAGGCCGATCCCTGCCGGATGCCGCCGGACGGGTTCGCGGCGAATTCGCCGGTGTAGTTCAGGATCATGCTGATCCCGTTGCCGAGATAGAACGTCCCCGGCGGCAGGCCGGGCGGTGTCGCGCTGCTGCCCTGCACGTCGATCGAGGCCGCCGCGCTGCTGGCGCCGGCCGCGCTCCGCGACTCGCGGATGGTCCGCCGCCGCGCGCGATTCGCCCGATACTTGGCCTTCGCGGCCGGGCTCGCCTTCGGGCCCGGGTTCACCAAGCTCGGCCCGCCGTCAGGCGCGTCCGCATCCTGAGCCTCGGCCGAGCGGATGCCCCCCGAGAGTGTCGCGGCGCACAATGCGAGCGCCGCCCATCGCGTGTACTTTCCCATAACAGTGACTCCCCCTTAGTAACGCGCGGCCCTGATTGGCTCTGTCGCGTTGGTGTTCCGCCGGGATCCCTCCGGTCAGTCCGTGAAGGCCTCCACGGTGCGGCGCTCGCCGCGCAGGAAAGCGTCGGCGACGTGGATCAGCGGGTTCAGGTCGACGTCGCTCGTGCCGGATCGGACGAGGGCGGCGAAACGGTCGTAGAGGCCGCGATATTCGGCCTCCGGCGGCAGCGGCTGCGGCTTGCCGTCGATGGTGAGGACGCCGCCGCCTTCCGAGAGCACCAGCAAGCCGTCCTCGGTGTCGACGCGGATGTCCCAGGTCTGCGGGCCGGTCTGGCGCCAGTCGAACACCGCCTGGATCGAGGTGCCGGCGGCGTCGGCGAAGCTCAAGTCGGCGGCGATCGGCGCCTGCCGGTTCTCCGGGACCGAGAGGGTCGCGCCGGTGAGGAAGAAGGGCGGCAGGATGTGGGTGGCGATCGACAGGGCGTTGATCCCCGGATCGAACACGCCCATGCCCCCGGCCTGCCAGATCCAGGCCTGGTTCGGATGCCAGTGCCGGACATCCTCCATCCAGGCGATCGCCACCGACCGGATCCGGCGGCCCGACAGCCACTGGCGCGCCGGCTCGACGCCGGGGGCGTAGCGGGAGTGCCAGCTGGCGAACAGGCTGACGCCCCGCGCCCGCGCGGCCTCGACCAGGATCCCGACCTCCGCCAGGGTCGCCCCGGGGGGCTTCTCCAGGAAGACGTGCCGGCCGGCCTCGATCGCCTCGAGGGCGGCGGAGAAGCGCACCTGCGGCGGCTGGCAAAGGGCGACCGCGTCCAGGTCGGGCTGCCCCGCCAGCATCTCGGTCAGCGTGCGGTAGTTCGGCACGCCCTCGAAGCGGCCTTCGCGGCTCGCCACGGCGGTCAGGGTGTAGTCCGGCGAAGCGCCGATGACCGGCAGGTGCTGGTCGCGGGCGATCTTGCCGACGCCGACCAGACCGATGCGGATCGTCCCGTTCGAAGCCGACATCTCAGAGAACCTTCACGGACAGGTCGCGGGCGGGCGCCACCGCCAGAGGATTGCGCAGCGGCAGGGTGAAGGGGGCCGCCTCGATCTCGAACACGTCCCCGGGCCGCGCCGTGACGCCGTCGCTGAACGACAGGGTCGCGGTGCCGAAGAAGTGGACGTGCAGGTCGCCGGGGCGGCGGAACTGGGGGTATTTGAAGTGGTGCCGCTCGAGGTTCTCGATCGTGTGGGACATGTTCGCCTCACCCGAGAGGAACGGCTTCTCCCACAGCACGGCGCCGTCGCGCCGGATGCGGCTGGAGCCGCGCACGTCGGCGGGCAGAGCCCCCAGCCACAGTTCCGGGCCGAGCGCCGCCGGACGGAGCTTCGAATGGGCGAGCCACAGGTAGTTGCCGCGCTCGGTCACATGGTCCGAGAACTCGTTCGCCAGGGCGAAGCCGAGGCGCACCGGCGTACCGTCCGCGTCGATCAGGTAGAGGCCGGCGATCTCCGGCTCCTCGCTGCCGTCGAGGGCGAAGGCGGGCGACAGGAGCGGCTCGCCGGTGCCGACGATCGCGTCGCCGTCGCCCTTGTAGAACCATTCGGGCTGGACCCCGGTCTCGCCGGGGGCGGGCTTGCCGCCCTCCACGCCCATCTGGAACATCCGCATGGAATCGGTCGGGGCCGGGTCCGCCGCCGCGGCGCGGTGCATCTTGTCGCGACCCTCCGCGGAGCCGAGATGCGTCAGGCCGGTGCCGCTGAGCAGCAGATGCGCGGGATCCGGATGATCGACCGGCGGCAGCAGCCGCACGGCGTCGAGATCCACGGTGTCCCCCAGGCCGAGCCGGTTTGCCGTCTCGGCCAGGCTGTCGCCCGCCGCCAGGGCCCGCCGGGCCAAGTTGAGGACGCTGTCCGCGCCGACCACGACCCGCGCCTCGCCCCCCTGCAGGATCGCGACACCCCGCCGCCCGTCCGGGGCGCGGAATTGTAGGAGTGATTGCCCCATCTCGGTTCTCCCAGGGCCGGCCTTCATCGGGCCGGCTCGAAATCAGGTGTGCCGCGCGCCGGCGCGTCAGCGGTCGAAGGCCGGGCTGATGGTGCCGTCGACCCTGCGGGTGAGATGCCAGGGATTGTCCGGGCGCAGGGGCTGCGGCAGCAGCGCGTCGGGCAGGTCCTGGTAGCAGACCGGTCGCAGGAACCGCTCGATCGCCAGGGTGCCGACCGAGGTGCTGCGCCCATCGGACGTCGCCGGGAACGGCCCGCCATGGACCATCGCGGGCGCCACCTCCACGCCGGTGGGCCAGCCATTGGCCAGGATCCGGCCGGCCTTGCGGGCGAGCGCCGGGACCAGGCCGGCGGCGATGTGCTCGTCGGCGCGGTCGAGATGCAGCGTCGCGGTGAGCTGGCCCGGGAGCGCCGCGACGATGCGCTTGACCTCGTCGAGATCCGCGGCCGCCACCAGGATCGCGGCGGGGCCGAACATCTCCTCCGTGAGGCCGGCATCCGCCAGGAACCGCGCCCCGTCGGTGCGCAGCAGGGCCGCGGGCGCGCCGCCCGGGCCGGCCGTCGCCCCACGCGCCGCCACGGTCACGCCCGGACGGGCCGCCATCTCGGCGACGCCGCGCTCGAAGCGGGTGCGGATGTCGGCGGTCAGCATCGCGTGGGGCGCGCTCTCGCGGATCGCCGCCGCAGCTGCCTCCGCGAAGGCGTCGAGATCTGAACCGGCGATGCCGATCAGCAGGCCCGGATTGGTGCAGAACTGCCCCGCCCCCATCGTCAGGGACTGGACGAAGCCGGTCGCCAGCGCGGTGCTCCGCGCCCGCAAGGCGCCGGGCAGCAGCAGGACGGGATTGACCGCGCTCATCTCGGCATAGACCGGGATCGGCTCGGGGCGTCCCGCCGCCACCCGCATCAGGGCGAGGCCGCCCCCGCGCGAGCCGGTGAAGCCCACCGCCTTGATCCGCGCATCGGCGACGAGCGCCGTCCCGAGGACGTTCGACGGCCCCGGTAGATAGGAGAACACGCCCGGATGCAGGTCGCTGGCCGCGACGGCCGCCCGGACCGCCCGGGCCACCAGCTCGCCGGTTCCGGGATGGGCCGGGTGGCCCTTGACCACGACCGGGCAGCCGGCGGCGAGCGCCGAGGCGGTGTCACCCCCGGCTACCGAGAAGGCCAGCGGGAAGTTGCTGGCGCCGAACACGGCAACCGGGCCGAGGGCGACGTGGCGCCGGCGCAGATCGGGGCGCGGCAGAGGCGTGCGCTTGGGCTGCGCCGGATCGATCGTGGCCTGGACCCAGTCGCCCGCGCGGACGACATGCGCGAACAGACGCAGCTGGCCGATGGTGCGGGCGCGCTCCCCCTCGAGCCGGGCCCGCGGCAGCCCGGTCTCGGCCATGGCCCGCTCGATCAGCGAATCGCCGAGATCGCCCACGGCCTGGGCGACGGTCTCCAGGAAGCCGGCGCGCAGCTCGGGCGTCGATTCGGAAAAGCTCGGGAACGCCGCATCCGCAAGCGCGCAGGCGGCCTCGACCTGCGCCGGCCCGGCGGCCGAGAAGGCTGGCTCCAGCGCCGCCCCGCTTGCGGGATCGACGGCCCGGAACGTATCGGTCGTGGTCGCATCCTCGGCGCCGATCAGGATCGTGCCGCGGATCTCCGCGTTCGCACTCAGCTCTTTACTCATACAAATAACTTAGAGCAGTTGTGCAGTGGCTGCAAGCGTCGCGGCACTATGATGCCTGCGGGTGTCGGCGCTTGCGCTCCTACAACTTCCAGGTACGATCGCGGCGATCCTGCCCCGTCCTGGCGGCTCGGACTGGAGGTGTCGGGTGAGGGGGGATCCTGGGTACGAGGATATCAAGCTGCCGCTGGCCTCGGGCTCGCGCCGGATTCACGGCTCGGTCGCCCGCGATCTCGGCGTCGCGATCCTGGCCGGCCGGTACGCGCCGGGAGACGTGCTGCCCGGCGAGATCGAATTCTCGGAGCAGTTGAAGGTCTCGCGCACCGCCTATCGCGAGGCGGTGCGGATCCTGAGCGCCAAGGGGCTGGTCGAGAGCCGGCCCCGCACGGGACCCGGGTGACCCAGCGCAGCCGCTGGAACCTGCTCGACCCCGACATCCTCGCCTGGGCCTTCGAGGCGGAGCCCAGCGAAACGTTCATCCGGGACCTGTTCGAGCTGCGGATGATCGTCGAGCCGGCGGCGGCGGCCCTGGCGGCCGAGCGGCGCTCGGGGCTCGACATCTCCCGGATGGGGCACGCCCTGGAGGAGATGGGCCGCTACGGCCTCGCCACCGAGATCGGGCGGGCCGCCGACCAGTCGTTCCACAACACGATCCTGGAAGCGGCCCGCAACGGGCCGCTGATGGCCCTGTCGAGTTCCATTGCCGCTGCCGTGACTTGGACGACGATCTTCAAGCAGCGTCGCAGCGCCCTGCCTCGTGACCCGATGCCGGACCACCGGATCCTGTACGAGGCGATCGTCGCCGGGGATCCCGCGGCGGCGCGGGCGGCGATGACCGAACTCGTCCGCCTCGCACTCGCCGACACCGAGCTCTCGCTGAAAGCGTGAGCCCCGCCGCCGGGATGGCGGCGGGGCTTCCCGTCAGTGGTTGTCCCGCGGGACGCCGTTGGTCTGAGCAATCCGCTGGAAGCGCTCGGCGCCCTCCAGGATCGCGCCGGTGTGCATCTGCCCGACGGTTGCGCGCTGGATCGCCTGCCACGGGGTCTGGGACGCCGGATAGGCGTATCCCCCGGCTTCCTCCAGGGCCTTGCGCCGGCGCTCGATCTCGTCCGCATCGAGCAGCATGTCGGCGGTGCCGCGCTTCAGGTCGATCCGCACCCGGTCGCCGGTGCGCAGCAGCGCGAGGCCGCCGCCCACCGCCGCCTCGGGCGAGGCGTTGAGGATCGAGGGCGAGGCCGAGGTGCCGGATTGCCGCCCGTCGCCCAGGCAGGGCAGCGCGTGCACGCCGGAGCGGATCAGGTAGGCGGGCGGGCGCATGTTCACCACTTCCGCCGCACCCGGATAGCCCACCGGGCCGGCGCCGCGCATGATCAGGATGCTGTTCTCGTCGACCGCCAGCGCCGGGTCGTCGATCCGGTGGTGGTAATCCTCCGGACCGTCGAATACCACGGCCCGGCCCTCGAACGCCTCCGGATCCTCGGGGTTCGACAGGTAGCGCTCGCGGAACTCCTCGCCGATCACGCTGGTCTTCATGATCGCCGCGTCGAACAGGTTGCCGCGCAGCACCAGGAAGCCCGCGGCCTCCTTCAGCGGCCGGTCGATCGGCCGGATCACATCCTCGTCCTCGATCACCGCGTCGCGGCAATTGTCGCCGATGGTGCGGCCGTTCACCGTCAGGGCGTTCTCGTGGAGCAGCCCGCGCCGCATCAGCTGCGCGGCCACCGCCGGGAGGCCGCCCGCGCGGTAATAATCCTCGCCGAGATACTCGCCCGCCGGCTGCAGGTTGACCAGGAGCGGCACGTCGAGGCCGTGGGTCTGCCAATCGGCGATGTCGAGCTCGACCCCCGCATGGCGGGCGAGAGCGGCCAGGTGGATCGGGGCGTTGGTGGAGCCGCCGATCGCCGAGTTGAGGACGATCGCGTTGAGGAACGCCTCGCGGGTCAGGATGTCGGTCGGCTTGAGGTCCTCCGCCACCATCTCGACGATGCGTTTGCCGGTGCGGTAGGCGACTTCCTGCCGGTCGCGGTAGGGCGCCGGGATCGCCGCCGAGCCCGGCAGCATCATGCCGAGCGCCTCCGCGAGGGCGTTCATGGTCGTCGCCGTACCCATCGTGTTGCAGTAGCCGGTGGAGGGGGCGGACGAGGTGACCAGCTTGATGAAGCCCTCGTGGTCGATCTCCCCGGCGGCCAGCATCTGGCGCGCGCGCCACACGATGGTCCCGGAACCGGTGCGCTGGCCCTTGTACCAGCCGTTGAGCATCGGGCCGACCGACAGGGCGATGGCCGGGATGTTCACGGTGGCGGCCGCCATCAGGCAGGCTGGGGTGGTCTTATCGCAACCGGTGGTCAGGACCACGCCGTCGAGGGGGTACCCGTACAGGAGCTCGACCAGGCCGAGATAGGCGAGGTTGCGGTCGAGGCCGGCGGTGGGCCGCTTGCCGGTCTCCTGAATCGGATGGACCGGGAATTCGAGCACGATGCCGCCGGCCTCGCGGATGCCCTCGCGCACGCGCTCCGCCAGGACGAGGTGGTGCCGGTTGCACGGCGACAGGTCGGACCCGGTCTGGGCGATGCCGATGATCGGCCGGCCCGAACGCAGCTCCTCCAGGCTCAGCCCGAAGTTCAGGTAGCGCTCCAGGTAGAGCGCCGTCATGTCGATATTGTCGGGGTTGTCGAACCAGGCGCGCGAACGCAGGGGCCGGGTCTTCGGGTGATCGGTCATTTCTCGTGGGTCCGGTGGGCGGAGCTGGTGGAGAAGCGGTAGGTGATGACGTTCCGGTAGGTCGCGCCCGGGTCGAGCCGGGCCGAGCCGAAGGCCGGCTGGTTCGGCGTGTCGGGGAACAGCTCGGGCTCGATCGCGAGGGCATCCGATTGCCGGTAAACGAGCCCGGATTTGCCCACGACGGTCGCGTCGATGAAGTTGCCGGTATAGAACTGGACGCCGGGCTGGTTGCTGGCGACCTCGAGGACCCGGCCCGATGCGGGATCCTCGACCCGGGCCACGAGGTGTGGCTCGGCGGTGGGCTTATCGGTCACGACCCAGTTGTGATCGTAGCCGCGCCCGCGCACGATCTGGATGTCGCGGCCGTCGCGGATGCGCGCCCCGATCACCGTCGGTGTGCGGAAGTCGAACGGCGTGCCCGCCACCGGGACATGCTCGCCCATCGGGATCTGTGTGGCGTCGACCGGTGTGTAGCGCTCGGCCGGGATGGTCAGTGTCTGATCGAGGACCGATCGGCCCGAACCTTCGCCGGCGAGATTGAAGAAGCTGTGGTTGGTCAGGTTGACGATGGTCGGCTTGTCGGTAGTCGCCTGATAGGTGACGGTCAGCGTGTTGGCGGCGTCCAGCGCGTAGGTCGCCGTGACCGTGAGCGTACCGGGAAAGCCCTCCTCGCCGTCGGGGCTGACGTAACGCAGGGTGACCGACGGCGTGGCGCCGCCCTTGACCTCGGTGATGGTCCAGAGTCGCTTGTCGAAGCCGGCGGTGCCGCCGTGCAGGGTGTTCGGACCGTCATTGGTCGCGAGCGTGTAGGTCTGGCCGTCGAGGGTGAAGCGGCCGGCCCGGATCCGGTTCGCGTAGCGGCCGATGCTGGCCCCGAAATAGTTGGGCTTGTCCAGGTAGCTGGCGAGATCCTTGTAGCCGAGGACGATGTCGGCGGGCTTTCCGGCGCGGTCCGGGACTTCGAGGGTCCGCAGCAGGGCGCCCCAGGAGATCACCCGGGCGGTGACGCCCTTGCCGTTGGTGAGCGTCACCTCTTCGACTGTGCGGCCGTCCGGCAGGGTGCCGAACACGGTCCGGACCGGCTCGGATGCCTGGGCGACCGCAGGGTTCGCCGCGCAGGCGCCCAGCGCGACAGCTCCGACTCCACGCATCCGCTCCCCCCTCAAGACGCTCGCTCCCGCCTGGCCGACCGTGCGCCGGCCCTCGCGGGTGCCACGGTTGACGTCCGCAATTCCGCTATATACTCATACAAATGAATTCCACAACAAGGGGCCCGGCAAGGCGGCCTCGATGAGGGGAAACGTTTGATGGCAGGACCGATCGCGAGCATGGGAGCGCCCGCGGCGGGGACCGCGACGCGCGATCAGGGCAGCTACCGCCCCGCCCTCTCGCTGCTCGCAAGCCTCTTCTTCATGTGGGGCTTTATCACGGTCATCAACAACACGCTGCTCCCTCATCTCCGGAGCGTGTTCGACCTCGATTATACGCAGACCACGCTGATCGAGTCGGTGTGGTTCATCGCGTATTTCGTGGCCTCGATCCCGGCGGCGAAGCTGATCGAGCGCATCGGCTACCAGCGCGCGCTGGTGGTGGGCCTTGGCATCATGGCGCTGGGCACGCTCGGCATGGTCCTGGCCTCCCATCAGGTCTCGTACGCGATCACGCTCACCGCCCTGTTCGTGATCGCGAGCGGCATCACCCTGCTTCAGGTCGCCGCCAACCCCTACGTGGCTGTGGTCGGGCCGCCGGAGACCGCCCCGGCGCGCCTCAACCTCGTCCAGGCGTTCAACTCGTTCGGCACGACCCTGGCGCCTTTGTTCGGCGGCTACCTGATCCTCGGCCGCTCCGCCTCGGGCAACGTCGCGGCCGGCGCCACCCTCAGCCCGGCCGAGCGGCTCGCCGATGCGCAGTCCGTGCAGCTCCCCTACCTGATCGTGGCGGCGATCCTCGTCGTGCTCGCCGTGGTGATCGCCCGCTTCCCGCTGCCCGCCATCGGTGCGGGAGGCGCCACGAAGCGCGCCGCCAAGGCCGAGCGCGCGGGCCTGTCGCTCTGGCGCCACCGCAACCTCGTATTCGGCGTGCCGGCGATCTTCATCTACCTGATCGCCGAGATCGGCGTGTCGAACCTGTTCATCAACTTCGTCTCGCAGCCGGAGATCGGCAACCTCACGCATACGGAGGCGTCGCGCTACCTGTTCCTGCTCTGGGGTGGGATGATGGTCGGCCGCTTCGTCGGCAGCTACCTGATGCAGGGGCGGTCCGCCGAGACCGTCCTGGCCGGCGCCGCCATCGCGGCCTTCACGGTGATGCTGGTGGCGACCTTCGCGACGGGGCCGCTGGCGATGTGGGCGCTGATCTCCGTGGGGCTGTTCCACGCGGTCATGTTCCCGACGATCTTCACCCTGGGCATCCGCGGCCTCGGCCCGCTGACCGAGGAAGGCGCGGGCTTGCTGATCATGGCGATCGCCGGGGGCTCCCTGGTGGTGGTGCAGGGCTGGGCCGCCGACCGGTTCGGCCTGCAGCATTCCTTCCTGATCACCGCCGCCTGCGAGCTCTACGTCCTGTTCTTCGCTTTGTGGGGCAGCCGGCCGGGTCGGGGCGCCTCCGACCGCGCCTGATCGGCCGCCACCCGCGATGCGGCGTGGGGCGGCGGGCCGGAGCGGCTCCCGATCGCGCCGCCATCGGAAGGCGCTCCAAGAAGTCGCTTCAAGTCGTTGATGTCACGCGCCCGCCGGCCGCCGGACCATTAGCCGCTCCGGAGGCCGGCACTCGAGAGAAGGCGATCCCATGGAGGCACAGTTTCGCGTCGTCGCCCGCGCCGAGCGCGACCGGCTCGGCGAGGGACCCGTCTGGGTGCCGGAACGGGGGCGGCTGTTCTGGGTCGATATCGAGGCGCCCGCCCTGCGCTGGCTCGACCTCGCGAGCGGCGCGACCGGCACGCGCCCGTTCCCGGAGCCGATCGGCTGGATCATCCCCCGGGCCGGCCGGCGCGACTTCGTGATCGGCCTGAAGAGCGGCTTCGCGGTGTTCGATCTGGAGGCGGACCAGGTCACGCCGATCGGAAATCCGGAGCCGGACTATCCGGACAACCGCCTGAACGACGCCAAGGTCGACTATGCCGGCCGGATCTGGGCGGGGAGCATGCACCAGGCCGAGACCGCGATCTCCGGCGCCCTGCACCGGCTCGATCCCGACCTGACCTGGCAGCGGATGGACGGCGATTACGGCGTCGCCAACGGTCCGACCTTCAGCCATGACGGCCGGATCCTCTATCACAGCGACAGCGCCGCCCGGACCGTCTTCGCCTTCGATCTCGCCGCCGACGGCACCCTAACGGGCAAGCGCGAATTCCTGCGCTTTCCGGAGGCCTGGGGCTGGCCCGACGGGATGACCACGGATGCCGAGGGCTGCCTCTGGATCGCCCATTGGGGGGCGGGCCGGATCAGCCGGGTGGATCCGGAGGGGCGTCTCGTGCGGGCGATCTCGTTGCCGGCCACCAACATCACGAGCTGCGCCTTCGCGGGGCCCGGGCTCGACCGGCTGTTCGTCACGTCGGCGTCCCGGGGTGCCGAGCACGAGCCGTCCGCGGGGGCCCTGTTCGAACTCGATGTCGGCGTGGCGGGCCTCCCGCCGCGGGCGTTCGGGGGCTGAGGGGCGGCGGGCTTCCCGGCTGCCGCGGCGCGCGCGATCGCGCGCACCGGATCGAGATCGCCAAATCGTGTGGCTTGTGTCCCTCGGATGGGGGATGCGCTCACGGGGCGCGGCGTCTAGCGTCGGGCCTTCTCCGAGACGAGATCACCTTTGACCCGCCCGGCCCTGCCGCGGCGGGTTCTTTGATCGCGGCGTCACGGCCGGATCGGCCGGCGGCCGTGCGGGCTCTCCTCACGGTCGAGCTTTGGCGCAGCGACGCGCACCAACGGCATGATCGTGAAACGTTTTCGGCGGTTGCGCCGTTGATCGACGCATGGACGACGACACTCCGCTTCGTGCGCATATCCGTGCTGTGCTGCTCAAGCTGGCGCGCACCTTGGCGGCTCGGGCCGGCCCGCTCTAGGGCGCGTGCGCCCCGGCCCTCCCCTCGCCCCTGCGTCCTCGGACGACGAGACCCTGTTAACCTTTCGTCAACCATGGGCCGACACAGTCCCGGGCGGAGGGCTGAGCCATGACTCGACGCCGGGATTTCGATGCGCTGAGCGAGGCGCAGATCGCCGCGAGGCGCACGCAGAAGCGCTGGGTCGAGCCGAAGGCGCAGTTCCGCCCGGCCGCGCCCCAGGCCGTCACCGAGTTGCTCGACACGATCCAGCACGTGGCCGAGGCCGCCACCGGCGAGCGCAGCTTCCTGCATCTGCGCCCCGTGGCCGGGGCCACGCGCAGCCGCGAACATTAAGGCCGCCCGCGAAACGAGTCCGAGCCCGCGTTCGGGCTGGCGAGCGTCGGCCGGTTCTGCAACAAGGCCGAGATGAGCCGGCGTACAGCCTTCGATTGCATTCTCACGGTGTCGCGGGCCGTGCCCGGGCGATTCCGCACGGCTCGCAGGCCGTGAGCGGCACCCTGAGCGCGGATGAGGCAGAGGCTCTCCGGCGCCGCAACCGCGCCCTTGAGGACGAAGTCGCCCGCCTGCGCTCCGCGCTCGCGACGGCCCGGGCGGAGGCCGCGACCGAGGCGCCGCCGCGGGACGAGACCGCCTTCGCGCGTGCGTTCTGGCAAGCGCCCGCCCGGATCGACGCGATCCTGCCCGAGCCCGATCCGGCGCGGATCGACGATTCCGAGTTCCGCCGGCTCGCCGACCACCTCCCGATCCTGTGCTGGCTCGCCCGCAGCGACGGCTATCTCTACTGGTACAACAGGCGCTGGCTCGATTACTGCGGGACCACGCAGGCGGCCATGGCCGGCTGGGGCTGGCAGAGCGTCCACGACCCGGAGGCGCTGCCGCGGGTGACGGCGGTCTGGGCCGCCTCGATCGCCACCGGCGAGCCGTTCGAGATGGTCTTCCCCCTGCGCGGGGCCGACGGCGTGTTCCGGCCGTTCCTGACGCGGATCGTGCCGCTGCGCGACGCCTCCGGCCGGGTGGTGCGCTGGTTCGGCGTCAACACCGAGATCGGTGCCCAGGTCCGGGCCGAGGCGGCGCTGCGCACCTCCGAGATGCGCCTGCGCCGGGCGCAGGAGGCCGGCGGCGTCGGCGTGTTCTCCATCGATCTGGACCGGAACATCATCCACGCCACGCCGCATTTCTTCCGCCTGTACGGGCTGGCCGAGCAGGAGACGCTGCCGGTCGACGCGGTCGCCCGCCTCGTCATCCCGGAGGATGCCGGCTTCGTCTCCCAGTGGGCGGACCGCGGCGCCGGCCTGACCGATGCCGACGTCGCCTATCGGATCCGGCGGGCGGATGACGGCGCGGAACGCTGGATCGCCCGCCGGGGCGCGATCGAGCGCGATGCCGGGGGGCAACCGATCCGCTTCGTCGGGGCGGTGCGCGACATCACCGACCACAAATCCGCCGAGCAGCGGGCCGAGGCCAACCAGCGCGAGCTGCGCCTCATCACCGATGCGCTGCCGGTGCTCATCGCCTTCATCGACTGGGACTACATCTACCGCTTCGCCAATGCGGCGTATCAGGACTGGTTCTTCCGTCCGGCCGCGGAGATCGTGGGGCGGGACGTGCGCGTGCTGCTCGGGCCCGCCGCCTTCGAGCTGCGGCGCCCCTATGTCGAGCGCGCCCGCGCCGGCGAGGCCGTCCGGTTCGAGATCCCCTGGCCTCACCAGGACGGGCGCCACCGCGACGCCGAGATCCGCTACCTGCCCCGGCGGGGGCCCGACGGGGCGATCGACGGCTTCCACGTCTTCGTGCAGGACATCACCGACCGCAAGCGGGTCGAGGCCGCGCTCCTCTCCGAGGTCACCCAGCGGACCCGCGAGCGCGACCGGCTGTGGGAGACGACCAACGACCTGATGGGGACGGCGGGCCTCGACGGCTTCCTCAAGACCGTCAATCCGGCCTGGACGCACATGCTCGGCTGGAGCGAGGCGGAGCTGCTCGGCCGGCCGTTCCTGGACATCGTCGATCCGGCGGACCACGTCGAGATGGCCGACGTGGTGGGCCGCCTGTCGGCCGGCGAGACGGTGATGGGCTTCGTCGACCGCGTCCTGACCCGGGCGGGCGAGCGCCGCGTCGTGATGTGGACGGCGGTGCCCGATCCCGGCACCGGGTTGTTCTACATCGTCGGGCGGGACCTCACCGAGCAGCGCCGGGTCGAGGAGCAATTGCTGCAGGCCCAGAAGATGGAGGCGATCGGCCAGCTCACCGGCGGTATCGCGCACGACTTCAACAACCTGCTGACCGGCATCGTCGGCTCCCTCGACCTGATGCAGACTCGCATCCAGCAGGGCCGCACCGACGCGATCGAGCGCTACGCCCGGGCGGCCCTGTCGTCGGCCAACCGTGCCTCGGCGCTGACCCACCGCCTCCTCGCCTTCGCCCGGCGCCAGCCGCTGGAGCCGCAGCCGACCGCCGCCAACCCGCTGATCACCGGCATGGAGGACCTGCTGCGGCGCACGCTGGGCGAGCGGATCCATCTCGAGATCGTCACGGCCGGCGGCCTGTGGCTGACCCTGTGCGACCCGCACCAGCTCGAGAACGCCCTGCTCAACCTCGCGATCAACGCCCGGGACGCGATGCCCGAGGGCGGCCGTCTCGTGATCGAGACCGGAAACGCGCAGCTCGACCGGGCCTATACGCGCCAGAACGCGGGGGTGAACGAAGGCGCGTATGTCTGCGTCAGCGTCAGCGATACCGGGACCGGCATGAGCCCCGAGATCGCCGCCAGGGCCTTCGACCCGTTCTTCACCACCAAGCCCCTCGGCCAGGGTACCGGCCTCGGCCTGTCGATGATCTACGGCTTCGCCAAGCAATCCGACGGGCATGTCCGGATCTACTCAGAGCCGGGTTGCGGCACGACGGTCAAGCTCTATCTGCCGCGTTACCACGGTGCCGCGCCGCCCGAGACGGGCGAATCCGGCCTCGTCGAGCTGCACCGGGCCGAGCGTGGCGAGACCGTGCTCGTGGTGGAGGACGATCCGGTGGTGCGCGACCTGATCGTCGAGGTTCTGGGCGACCTCGGATACACCGCGCTCCAGGCCGCGGATGCCGAGGCGGGCCTCGCCGTGCTGCGCGCGCCTGGGCGGATCGACCTGCTGATCAGCGATGTCGGCTTGCCCGGCGGCCTCAACGGCCGGCAGATGGTCGATGCCGCCCGCCCGGACCGGCCGGACCTGAAGGTGCTGTTCATCACCGGCTATGCCGAGAACGCGACCTTCGGCAACGGCCATCTCGAGCCCGGCATGCGCATGATGACCAAGCCGTTTCCGGTCGAGGCACTGGCCGCCCGGGTGCGCGCGATGATCGCGGGCCTCGACTGACCGCCGATGTCGCTCACCACCCGCATCCTGCTGCTGGTGCTGCTGGCGCTGACCCCGGCGCTGGCGATCCAGGGCTACAATGAGGTCGCCCTGCGCGCGAGCCGCGATGCGGCGGTGCGCGCCGACGCGCTCGCCACCGTCCGCGGCGCCGCGGAGGATTTCGCCCAGCTCTCGGAGCGGATGCGGCAGGCCCTCGACCTCATCTCCGGGGATAGCTCCGTCCAGGTGCGCGACCCCGCCGCCTGCACGGCCTACCTGAAGCGGTCCGCCGCCCGGCTTCCGCACGTCATCCTGCTCGCGCTCACGGATCCCGACGGCACCGTGATCTGCGACAGCGCCGGCTCGGAGCCGGGAGCCTATTCGACCGGCGCCCGCGCCTATCACCGCCGCGCCCTGGAGGCGGGCGGCTTCGCGGTCGGCGGTTACGCGCTGGGCACCGTGTCGAAGCTGCCCTCGATCCACTTCGCTCGGGTGGTGGCCGGCCGGGACGAGAGCGACGGCCCCGCCACCGGGGTCCTCCTGGCCGCCGTGGATCTCGACTGGCTGTCCGACCATCTGGAGCAGACCCTGCACCAGGCCGAGACGGCCATCACGGTGATGGACCGCGACGGCCTGATCATCGCGCGCCGCCCGGACGGAGCGGACTGGATCGGCAAGCCGATCCCGCCGGAGCGCGTCGCGCTGCGGACGGCCCGGGACGGCGCGGTGCGCATCGCCGAGGATATCGACGGCCGAACCCGGATCATCGCTACCGCGATGCCGGACGGGGCGCTTGCCGGGGTGCGCCTCATGGTCGGGCGCGACAGCGCGGCGGCCTTCGCGGATATCGATGCCGCCACCCGCCGTGGCCTGGTGCTGATCGCCCTCGGCGCGGTCCTGGCGCTGGCCGCGGCGCTCCTGGCCGGACGGATGTTCATCCGCCGCCCGATCGATCGCTTGCTCCGGGTCGCGGCGGCTTGGCAGGACGGCGATCTCTCCGCTCGCACGGGCCTGCGCGGCATGACGGAGTTCGGCCGCCTCGGGCGCAAGCTCGACACGATGGCCTCCACGCTCCAGCGCAACACCGACGAGCTGCATGCCGAGATCCGCCGCGGCCGCGCCCTGCAGGAGCAGCAGGTCACGATGTTGCACGAGCTGAACCACCGGGTGAAGAACACGCTGGCCACCGTGCAGGCCCTGGCTCGCCAGTCCCGCGGCGCCGAAGGCGTCCTCGAAGCGCGGATCTTGGCCCTGTCGAAGACCCACGACCTCCTGACCCGCGAGGATTGGAGCGGCGCCTCCCTGAGCGAGGTGCTGGAGAGCGAGCTGAGCCCCTACCGCACCGGCGGCGACCAGATCGGCCTCGACGGGCCGGACGTCGCGCTATCCCCGCGCCATGTCCTGGCTTTGGGCATGACGATCCACGAGCTGACCACGAACGCCGCCAAATACGGCGCGCTCTCGGCACCGGGCGGACGCGTGCGGGTCTCGTGGTCTCTCGTCACGACGGAGTCCGGCATGCCGCGCCTGCGCCTCACCTGGCAGGAGAGCGGCGGCCCCCC
>NZ_AKFK01000005.1:0-16469 GCF_000272495.1 Methylobacterium sp. GXF4
CGGCTGATCGAGGCGATCCGCGCCCGCAACGTGCGGTCCACGCCGGCCAGGGCGGCCGTGCTGTCCAATCTCGGTTAGGCGCCCGAGCCTCTCCACGCCATCGCAAGGTACCCGCACCGCCCTGTCTCCCGAGACCCGGGCGGCCCCACACCCCTCCTGAGGAGAAGACCGATGTCCCTGCGTCGGGCGTTCCTACGACTATCCGGCACGCTCGCGCTCGGCCTCGCCGCGACGGCAGCCTCCGCCGAGAGCCCGACGCTGGACAAGATCAAGCGCACGGGGGCCATCACGCTCGGCTACCGCGAAGCCTCGATCCCGTTCTCGTATCTCGACGCCGCTCAGAAGCCGGTCGGCTTCTCGATGGAGCTGTGCGCGCAGGTCGTGGACAGGATCAAGGGCGACCTCAAGCTCGACGCCCTCGCGGTCAAGCTCCAGCCGGTGGATTCCGCCAACCGCATCCCGCTCATGCAGAACGGGACGATCGACATCGAGTGCGGCGGCACGTCCAGCAGCGCAGCGCGGATCAAGCAGGTCGCCTTCACGGTCGCGACCTTCGTGTCCTCGGCCCGGTGGCTGACCAAGGTCTCGTCCGGCATCCACGACGTGAAGGGCCTCGACGGCAAGACCGTGGTGGTCACGCAGGGCTCGAACGCGGTCGGGTTCGCGTTCGGCATCAAGGCCAAGGGCGGCACCTTCACCGTCATCCAGGCCAAGGATCACGGCGAGTCGATGCTCGTGCTCCAGAGCGGGCGGGCGGCCGCCTTCATGGAGGACGACATCCTGCTCGCCAGCCTGAAGTCCCGCGCCCCCGATCCGGCCTCCCTGACCTTCCTCCCGGAGACCTACGATCTGGTGGCCTACGGCCTGATGCTGCGCCGGGAGGATCCTGAGTTCAAGGCCCTCGCGGACGGCGTCCTGAAGGGCATGATGGCCTCCGGGGCCTTCGCCGCGCTCTACGCCAAGTGGTTCGAGAGCCCGATCCCGCCCCGCGGCGAGAACCTGAACTTCCCGATGCCCGACGCCCTGAAGGCGCGCGTCGCCCACCCGAGCGACGCGATCGAGTTCTGACCGGTCGCTTGGCGCCCGCGTTCCTAAGGGGGGACGATCATGCCCTTCGTGCAGGCGGCACCCGCCATGCAGACCATCTTCTCGACGGCCGGCATGGCGCCGAAAGATCGGTTTCGCCGCTGGCGGGATGTCAGCGAAGACCGCATCGTCCCGATGGAACAGGCGTATCTCGGCGAGGAGGCGTTCGACGCAACGATCGATGCCGCCCGCGTCGGCGGCGTGGATTTCACCAAGTTCTCGTTTTGCAATCTCAGGGCGTCGACGACGCCCCGAACGCTCCGGCACGAGAACCACAGGACGGACCATCTCTTCATCAGCATGGTCCTGTCCGGCACGGTGCGGGCGGACCAGAACGATCGATCGAGTACGGACAAGGCCGGCGACTTCGCGGTCCGTGACACGAACACGCCCTGGACGATCGAGCATAACGGGTACAGCGAAGTGCTGGCCATCGCGGTCCCGCGGGAGCGGCTGGAGACCGCGCTGGGCTCGGCCCGGACCTTCGCCGGCCTGACCGTCGACGGCGACCTGCCGGCGACGCTCCTGGCCCGCTCGTTCCTAGCCAATCTGCTCCGCGAGGGCGATCGGCTGCCGCCTCACAGCGCCGAGCGCATGGTCGGGATCGGGATCGACCTCATCGTCGCTTGCCTCGCCGAGCGCCTCGCCCAAGAGGCGCCCCGGCCGATGCACGGCACCCTCGTGATCCAGCGCGCCAAGGCGTTCATCGAGGCCAATCTCGGCGATCCGACCCTCGATCCGCCCCTGCTCGCGGCGGCGGTGGGCGTGTCGTTGCGCCGGCTGCAGGAGCTGTTCCACGAGCACGGCCAGCACATCGCGGACTGGATCTGGCAACGCCGCCTGGAGGCGGCCGCCGCGCGCCTCGCCGATCCGGGCTGCACGCATCTGTCCATCGGCACCCTGGCCTATAGCTGCGGCTTCGCGAACCAAGCCCACTTCGCCCGCCGCTTCAAGGCGCGCTACGGACTCGTGCCCAGCGAGCATCGTCACGCGGCCCTGATGAGCACAGATAAGGTCCAAAAGCGCTCGCGCTAGCTTTCCCCCGCGTGTGGTTCGTGAGAACGTGGGATCTCAGGCACTTGGCCAGGCAGGGTCGCGTGACCGAAACAGACCGAAGGGCGAGTGGACAAGCGGGGTGGGTGTCGGCCGGCCTGCTACCTAGCAACACAAGCATCAAGCAGATCTTGGAGTTTTTCCCCGTCACCCCTTGTCGAATTTTGGGGTCGGCTGCTTAAGGTCAGTATCATTTCAGGTTCAACCCGCCCTCGTCCGCCTACGGGCGGGGGCATGGGGATCGAAGTGGTTAAGATTCCACCCGATTGGCATCATCCCGTTGATGAAGCCGGGAATTTTGTCATCGGCGCACATCGCGAGCCGCGTTACGCCTGGGACGCAAATTCCCGCCCTGCTGTCCAGCGATACGAGAACGTCACCGAGGATTCATCCATAAGCCCGGTCCTCGACGAGACCGGCGAGTTGCGGACGTTGATGACGTGGAACGGCGGGTCCGAAGAGGCAGTGGAATTTCTGTTATCGAACGGGCATGCGCCGAGCTTTATCATCCGCCAATCTTGAGAGGCCCGTGATCAACTTCCGAATCGAAGTTGCTCGACGATTGACGCCTGGCTGCTTTCGCGATGCGCCGTTGGCATTCGGCGCGACCGACAGGGATTGATTTCTGGCCGTCTGCTGTCGAGCAAGCGCTCTTCACACATCATCCCACGACGTCATTCTCTCCTCGGTAATCCATCGGATGGCGATACCAGCCCCGCCCCGAGGGCGATCCAAACGAGGTGCGCATCGGTGCGCGCGCCGAGCTTGGTGCGGATCACCGACAGGTTGTTGTGCACCGTCTTCAAGCTCAGGCACAGCATCTCGGCCACGGCCTGGGCGGTCATCCCCCCGGCGGTCAAGCTCAGGATTTCGAGCTCTCGAGAAGTCAGGTCGTCGAGACCGGCGCGGCCACCCGCCACCTCGTCCTGTGCGATCGCACGCGCGATGTCGGCGCTCATCGCCCGTTCGCCGCGGAGAACGGCGAACACCGCCGTCAGCAACTCGCGGGGAGGGCTCGCCTTGCTGACATAGCCGGACGCGCCCGCCGCGAAGGCTTGGCGCGCGACCAACGCCCCTGTGCGCATGCTGAACACTAGGATGCGGGCTGTTCCGTCCCATTGGCGGATGTGACGGATGGCCTCGATACCGCTCGGGCCTGGCAGCGACAGGTCGAGGATCACGAGATCCGGCGCATGAGCCTTGTATTGACGATAGGCCGCCGCCGCGCTCTCGGCTTCCGCAATCACCTCCCAGCCCTGCTGTCGCTCGATCAGGCGGCGATAGCCTTCCCGTACGACAGGATGGTCATCGACGAGGAGAATGGACGTAGCCATGACGCGATCTCACCCGATGGTTGGCACCGATGCGCAGGCACGGATGCCGTTGCCGGTGCCGGTGAGCGAGAGGTTTCCTCCAAGGGCGGCCAGCCGCGCTCGGATGCCGACGAGGCCACGGCCCGTGTGGGTCGCCGTTTGGGGCACATTGCCCCCACCATCGTCGTCGAGGGTCAACGTCACCGTTTGTCGCCCGACTTCAGCCCGATCGAGCCGCATGAAGATCCGGCTCGGTCTGCCATGGCGGAGGGCGTTCGTCAGAAGTTCCTGTGCGATCCGGTAGACGCTCACCGACACGTTCACGGGGATGTCGGTGAGATCGCCAGCCACGTCGAGATGGAGAGCTGGGCTGGACCTGAGTTGCCCCCGCCAGGTCGCAACGAGGCCGCGAAAGGCATCATCCAGCCCAATGCCAGCGAAATCGGGGAGTTCGAGTCGGGCCAGAGCTCCGCGCAGGCTCTCCCGCATGGTGGAGACGACGGCCTCGATGCCGCGGGCGTCCTCGCGCAGGTCCTCCCGGTCCGAAGGAGCGGCCAGTTCGATCGCGGCGGCGCGTGCGCCAGCGGCGGCGAGGCATTGGCCGAAGGCATCGTGAAGGTCCCGGGCGAGCGCCTGCCGCTCCTCTTCCTGAACCGTGATGAGGCGCTGCATCAGGCCCGCGCGCTCGGCCTCAGTGCGACCAAGCCGGTCGGCGAGCCCATTACAGGCAAGCGCAATCCGGTCGAACTCGGCAGCGGCGAAGCGTGGCAGCGGTGATCGCATGCCGGTCGTGTCAAGGTTCTCCAGCCCTCGCACGATCCGTCCGGCGGGCGCGACGAGACGCATGACGGCGAGCCAGCTGAGAAGTACCGTCGCCGCCGCCAGCCCAAGGGTAAGGCCGCCGGCAAGGCGCATCCGCCGCCAGACCCGGGCCGCTGCAGCCATCGGCTCGGGCCAAGCCGTCACGCTGCCAATGGGGCGCTCGCGATAGACGATCGCCCGCATCGTCGGTTCGGCGTTGGCCTCCCACGCAAGCACCTTGCGAAACCATGCGGGGGCGGCGTCGAGGCCGTCCCAGTCACCGCAGAAGCGGCGGGGCAATTCAACGCCGAGATGGATGTCGGCGCAGATCCCCGGCAGGAGCGTGAGAATAGCCGGCGCGGTCTGCGGAGCGGTTGCGGGTATCGCGGCCGGCCCGGCACTGCCGAGGCCAGGCTGGCGCGCAAGTTGAGCGGCAATCCGATTGGCCGAGGTCGCAGCCTCCCAGCGGAGGCTCGCATGGGCGTCCCACGCGATCCATGTGACCGCTCCCGCCAGGCACAGTATGGCGACGACGATGAGGCGTAGGCCGAGATGCGCGGGCAGGCTCATGGGTGAAACAGCCGGGCTTGAAGCGAGGTTCTGAATTGGCATCGGGAACGTCCCGGCGCGCAAGCTGTGTCACGCAAGGTCGGGAAGAATGCCCGGGCATTGGCGGGAGGACTTCCCTGGCTCGGTCCCTGCGCGATCCGGAAGATGGCACTGTCTCATCTCCATAGAGCCGGCCATGTCCTTTGATCTCTCCCGCCGCGGCCTGCTGGCCGCCTCCGCCCTGCTGCCGCTTGGCCTGCGATCGACCAAGGCCGCGCCCGTAGCTGGTTCCTATAAGGTCGGGACATTCACAGTTACGCCGCTGCGGGACGGATTGTTTCCGCTGGAACTGAGCATGATCCCGGCCGCCGAGGGCCAAGCCGGACAGGATTTGTTGAGGGAGGCCGGACTACCGACGAAAGGTCCCTCGCCGGAGCCGGTCAATGCGTTCCTGATTCGGCGGGGAGAACGGCACTGGCTGCTCGACGCGGGCTGCGGCACCGTCCTCGGTCCAGGGTTCAACCGGGTAACCGCGGCGCTGGCGGCGGAAGGCGTGCGGCTGGATCAGGTCGAGACCATCTTGCTGAGCCATCTTCACGCCGACCATGCCGGCGGCCTTCTGACTCCGAGCCGCCTCGCGCGGTTCGCGAACGCCGAACTCGTGCTGCAAGAGCGCGAGGTGGCCTACTGGTCGGATGCGGGTACCCAGGCTTCCGCTCCGGCCGCGTTGAGCCCGATGTTCGATACGGCGCAGGCGGTGCTGGCGGCTTACGCGGATCGGATCCGGCGTGTCTCCGGCGAAGCCGAACTCGCGCCGGGTATCCGCGCCCTCCCGCTGCCCGGCCATACGCCGGGACATATGGGCGTGCTGATCGCGGACGGCTCCGAGCGGCTCCTGATCTGGGGCGACATCGTTCACTCGCAGATCCTGCAGATGCCACACCCGGACTGGACGGTGATCTGGGACACCGATCCAGCGGAGGCGATCACGACCCGACGGCACATCCTCGATCGGGCGGCGACGGAGGGTTTGAGCGTGACCGGAATGCACCTGGCCTCCCGCGGCAGGATCAAGCGTACCGGTGCGGGATACGCGCTAATCTGAGTACGCCCGATCTTCCTGGGCCGCGCCGAAGGGTAGTCGTCGCCAGATCGAGAACCGGGCCGCGCTGACCGGGATCCTGTTCGTGCTGCGCTTGGGCCTGCCCTGGAAGATGCTGCGGGCCGAGCTGGGCTGTGGCTGCAGGATGAGTTGCTGGCGGCGTCTGCGCGACTGGCAGAAGGCGGGCGTCTGAGCGCACCTGCATCAGGTTCTGCTGGAGCGCCCGCATGCGGTCGGGCAAATCGACTGGAGCCGGGCGAGCCTGGACGGCGCGTCTGTCCCGCCGAAAAAAGGGGCTCTGCCACCGGCCCGAACCCGGCGGACCGGGGCAAGCCGGACCCGAAGCGCCGCCTCATCACCGATGCGCGCGGGACGCCCCTCATGGTGAGCCTGTCGAACCATCGGCTTCTGCCTGAGCGGGGCCAATAACGGCACGACAGCCCGATGCTGACCCCGCCGCTCGACGCTACTCCACCCCTGCGCACCGGACGGCGTGGACGCCCGCGTCGGCGGCCCAGTAAGCTGCACGCCGACAAGGCCTACGATGCCAAGGTCCGACGCCGGGAGGGCCGGGCGCGGGATCGTGCCGCGCATCGCGCGCAGAGGCATCGAGAGCAGCGAAAAGCGCGGGCGTCACCGCTGAGTCGTCGATCCTTCGACACGCTCAGGATGAGGGCACTCACGCCTGGTTCGATCGCTTCCGCCGCCTGCCGATCCGCTGCGAGCGGCGTCGCGGCATCTACGAGACCGTCACCAGCCTCGCCGCGATCCGCGCCACATCGATGAGCGTCGCCGTCATCCGAATCGCGCCACCAGCCGACAGCGCCATCGCGACCATCAATCGCCCGCGGCCCGGCTCGAGCCGTTCCTGTACCGGGCTCGGCGCCTTCCGGGACCGGGCGGCGGATCCCGGCGCGATGGCAACTTCATCGGGCGCCACATGGGACGCCACATGGGACGCTATGGGGCACGCTTCGCTTCCGTCGATCGCATCGAGGGCGGGCGGCCCGCCATGGATGCCGGGGGCTCACGGGTGACACCAGGTGGCGAGGGCGAGCGCCACCCGGTGCCGATCATTGTCAGAAATGCAGTCTGACGCCGCCGCCGACCTCCAGCGGAACCAGCATCGCCCCGCTGTAGCCCCGCGTCGTACGATCGAAACTCCTCAGGGTCGGCACCCGCGTATCGAACAGGTTGTTCGCGTAGAGGAACAGCTCCTGCTGCTCGGCGAGCGCGTAGGAAACCCGGGCATTGGCGACGGTATAGGCAGCGATACGCAACTCGGGCGTATTGGCATCATCTGAGAAATAGCCATCGCTGCGGTGAACTTCAGCCGAGATCGTCAGCTTGGGGATGAGCTTCCAATCGACGCCGGCCGAGACCATGTAGCCGGGCGCCCGGCCAAGCTTGTTGCCGCGGAAGACGCTTCCCCGTGCATCCTCGAATTTGCTGATTTCAGCGTGCAGGAGACCGACACTGCCCCGGAGGCTGAGGCTTTCCAGGATCTGATAGTTCGCAGCCAACTCCGTGCCGTAGGTTTCGACCAGGTCGGCATTGACGAGGATCGAGCCGAATGGCCGTCCATTGACGTAATCCTGAACGGAGGCCTGGAAATCTTTGTACTCCGTATAGAATACGTTGGACGCCAGGAAGAGCGCGCCGTCCAAGAGGCTGGAGCGCGCGAATAATTCGTAGTTCGTCGCGTACTCGTCTTTGAATGTGTAGTATCGATGCCCAGTAAAATTGAGTCCGGTTCCGCCCGGGCTGAACCCTGTGCTGATCAATCCGCCGACGGTCAGCTGCTCGTTCACATCATAGCTCAAGGCGACTTTCGGGAGGATGGCACCGAAGCTTTTGTCGTAGGCGTAGTCGACGTTCGGCACATAGGTCGAGTTGCCGTTCTGCCGGATGCGATCATTCTGATAGCGAAGGCCGCCCGTCAGGCGCCACGGGTCCGCGAAACGCCAGGTCAACTCGGAGTAGAGGCCCAGACTATCGTGTCCCAAGCGTGCGTCGGCCTTGCCGAGGGCATTGTTGAGGATGTTGCGGGCCGTCTCGTCCGAGTAGAAGATGCCGGCGACGCCGGACCACTCCGAGTTGACCGTTCCGAAATTGAGCCGTGTTTCCTGCTGGTATGTGTCCGTCCCGCGCTTGGCGATGCCCGCGAATGGCGGCGCGAAGTAGAAATCGTACAGGGAATGTCCGGCGACCGTCTGATTGGTCAGACGGATGTTGTTTCCGAAGTCGTAGCTGAGATCGACAATGCCCGCGTCGGAGTCAATGCGCTGATTGTCGTTGTACGTCGCGAAGCTTCTGAGCCGCCTGACCGGATCGCTTGCGATCTCGTTGCTCGGACGCCCCACATGCGTGTGCGCGAAGGTCGCTTTCGCCTCGAAGCCGGAGAAATCCCTCGGTCGCCAGAGCGCCTTGAACCGGGCGTCCAGATTGTCGAACCCGAAATCCTTGTCGTGAGCCGTGAAATTCGGATTGACATACGTGATGAACGTATCGCGACCACTGTAGTCGACGGCGCCGCGGATGGCGAGCTCGTCGCTGACCGGACCGGACACGACCGCCGAAGCGCGCATCCGTCCGAAACTCCCGTACAGAACCTGCCCTCCGGCCTCGGGCGTGAAGGTCGGATCGTTGGTCGTCACGATGATCGCGCCGGCGATGGCGTTCGCACCCTGGGTCGTCGTCTGCGGTCCGCGGAACACCTCCAGGGACTTGAGGTCCCAGATCGGAGCGCTGCCGATCCCGAACTCGGCTGCGGTGAGATAGCGGCCGTCTATGCTGATCGTCGCCCTGGGTATCGGGCGGGACAGGAATGCGTTGCCGCCGATGAGCGGGCCGTTCGAGTCGATGCCCCGGATGACCGGAGCCGAGGTCGTGCTGGTGAAGTTGAGATTGGGGACACCGAATTCCAGAAGCTCGCTGGTCGTGCCGGCATAGGGCTTGTTCCTGGCTTCCTCGGCTGTGATGACCGTCACGGAACTCGCGGTTCGCCGGAGCGTGCGGTCGATCTTCTCGCCGGTGACGACCAACTCGTCGAGCATGATGGCCTGCTGACCGTTGCCCGGTTCCTGCGCGAAGGCGGATGGCCCCGCAAAGGCAAGTGCGGCGCCGATCAGTGTTGATCCGATCGCAACTCTCGCGACGCCTGCGTTGCCGCTGCCTCGATCCGACATTTTTCTCGCTCGCCCAATACAACTTGCACGTAAAAACGGCCTCGAATTTTGCTTCGTCTTCCGGTTAGGTCAATCAAATCCGAATTTATCTCGGCAATTTTGCGCAAAAGTTGCTAAAGAGTTACATTTTAGAACTGAAATAATAAGTCAATACAGTGTATGCTGTTCTGGTTTTTCCAGTTTTTACTGATATTTATACGGCATTTGATGATATATTGTCAAAATAAATGGGATCTGATCGTCAGAATAACGATTTAGCCGATAGATGAATGCTAGGAACAGGCGAGACGCCACGGACCCATCAGGATGAACGTACGCTCACGAAATTGTCGTAACGGCCGAGCTGGACGAAAGGGTCTGCGTCCCGGCGCTGCCCGTGCCAGCGATCCCGCCGAACACCGAGCACGCGGATCGTCCGTCGCACCCCGGTGATCCGCCACCCCGCGACTGTCATGCTGAGGAAAAAAATCACAATGTCGAATTAGATTACTTGCCGTCAAAGTGAACACCGGCTCGTCGCTACCGGCTACACAGGCTTGAAGCACCAGACTTACGAATGAATGCGAACGGCCACCTCACCCGTGGGGGCGGGAATGTATGGTCCCGGGATGAGGTGGTGAAGCTTGAGCCTAAACCGGTCTGGGTCGTTAGTCCAGGCGTGACAGTTGGTTTGAAACGGGGTCTTCCAGCGGAACGCCTTGAGGTGCTTGGCGAAATTGTAGGCTGTGACGAAGACCAGGACATGCGCCCTCAGGCTCTTCAGATCTTTGTAGTGAAAGACCTTTACGGTCGTATCCTTGATCGTGCGGTTCATGCGCTCGGCCCCTCATCCTAAGCCTGTCGAAGGGCCCATTGGTTCAGGGATGGTAGGGCTTGGTCAGGCGATGCTCGATGCCGAACTCGATACAGACGCGATCGAAAATGTGCGGTCCGAGAAACTGTCGGCTTGGCCCAGTCCTGTTCTTCGGCAGATCGGCGAAGGCCATGCCGTTGTCGGTCAGCACCGTGGGAATTTTGTAGAGGAAGGCAGCCACGACGGTCCTGAGGAAGGCTGATTCCTCCTTCTTTCCCGCTCTGTCGTAGAATTCGACGTATATAAACTTCTAAAGTCGGCCGAACTCCAGCAGTATGACCAACTTGCCGTCGGCGTGGCGCAGACTACAACTGTTGATATGCACGTAGCCAATCTCGTAGATCTTGAAGCGCTTGCGCGTCTGCGTCGTCTCGTCGGCCGGAAGGCGGGAGATGCCGTGCCGTTGCAGACATCGATGCAGAGCGGAGCGGCTCAAGTTGGGGATCGTGTCGCGCAGGCAGCCCAGGACACCGTCGAGCGACGGAAGCGTCCGACGCCGAAACACGACCACGATGGCCTCCTCGGCCGGCGTCAGGACCGTGCTCTTAGGCTTCTTCGGGCCCATTGGAGCATCGCTCGTCAGAGAACGCCCACGCCATTTGGCGACCGTCTTCGGGTTCAGGCCGTACGCGGCGGCCAGGGCGCGGCTACTTTCTTGCGACACTTGGAGCTCGGCTCGAATATGCGACGTCGTTCGGGCGCTGCCGTGAAGAACGCTTGCCATAGGCCATCCTCCTCCCGACGCGTCAGGATTGATAATGCACCATCACACTCCGGGACTGCACACTTAGAGCGGACGCGCCGCGTTCGGCCATTTGCGGGCGAAACGAAACACCGCACAGCGCATGCAGCCCGCGGGATCGGGCTTGACGCTGGGTTGTAGCCCGTGCCCTCGTAGCGCTCATAAAAAGAACCGTCCCACGGGAGGTCTATCATGGCGCTGATCCGCAATTGCGTCCTCGCGGCCGCGATCGCCTGCAGTGCCTTGGCCGGGACAGCCTCCGCCGAGCCGATCCGCGTGAAGGTCGGCGTCCTCAACGACATGTCCGGGGTCTATTCCGACACGGGCGGGCCGGGGTCCGTCGTCGCCGCGCGGCTCGCGATCGAGGACTTTGCCAGGGACTCCGCCACGACCGGCGCCGAGGTGCGGGTCGAGCTCGTCGCCGCCGACCACCAGAACAAGCCGGATGTCGGCGCGGCCATCGCGCGGCAATGGTACGACCGCGACGGCGTCGACGCGATCTTCGACGTGCCGACCTCCTCGGTGGCCCTGGCGGTGAACCAGGTCACCCGCGAGAAGAACAGGATCTTCATCGATTCCGGCGCCGGCACCACGGACCTGACCGGCAAGGCCTGCTCGCCCAACACGATCCAGTGGACCTACGACACCTACGCCTTGGCGCACGGCACGGCCGGCGCCATGCTCAAGCGCGGGGGCGGGACCTGGTACTTCCTCACCGCCGACTACGCGTTCGGGATCTCGCTCCAGAACGAGGCCACCGCGGTCATCCAGAGGGGCGGGGGCCGCGTGCTCGGGGCCGCCAAGGTTCCGTTTCCAGCCACCGACTTCTCGTCGTTCCTGCTCCAGGCCCAGGCTTCGCAGGCGAAGGTGGTCGGGCTCGCCAATGCCGGCGGCGACACCATCAACGCCGTCAAGCAGGCGCACGAGTTCGGCCTCATGGACAGCGGCCAGACGCTCGCTGCGCTGCTCATCTACGCCGTGGACGTGCATGCGCTCGGCCTGCAGACGGCCCGCGGACTGGTGCTCACCGAGTCGTTCTACTGGGACCTCAACCCGGACACGCGCGCCTTCTCCGAGCGCTTCGCGCGGCTCCACAACGGCAGCATGCCGACGATGAACCAGGCGGGCGTCTATGCCGGACTCCTGCATTACCTAAAGGCGGTGGCGGCGACCAAGTCGAAGGACGCGCAGACGACGATGGCCTGGATGAAGGCCAACCCGACGGACGACCCGCTGTTCGGCAAGGGATCCGTTCGGGTCGATGGCCGCAAGCTGCACCCGATGTACCTGTTCGAGGTGAAGGCACCGGCCGAATCCAAGGGCGCGTGGGACCTGTACAAGCTCCTTGATACCATTCCCGCCGAGCAGGCGTTCCGCCCCCTCGCGGACGGCGGCTGCCCCCTGGCCGGCAAGGGCTAGAGGGCGAGGGAGGGGGGCACCCGATCGATGCGCCCGGTCATGGCCGCGACCGGCACGGGACACGTGGGAGATAGCTCGACATGCTGCGCGATATCGAAGGACAGGTCGCCTGGGTGACGGGCGCCGGGTCCGGCATTGGACAGGCCGCCGCGGTGGCGCTGGCCCGGGCCGGGGTGCGGCTCGCCCTCACGGGACGCCGGGCGGAGGCCCTGGAGCAGACCGCGGAACAGGTCCGCGCCGTGGGTGGCGAGGCGCTGGTGGCGGCGGCCGACATGGGCTGCGCCGACGCGGTGGAACACGCCTGGGACGCCGTCCACGCGGCCTACCGGCGCTGCGACATCCTGGTGAACTCCGCCGGGCTCAACGTGCCGAAGCGGAGCTGGAGCGAGATCTCGCCCGTCGACATCGACGCGGTGATCGGCGTCGATCTCAACGGCCCCTTCTACGCCTCCCGGGCCGTCCTGCCGACGATGCGCGCCCAGGGCGGCGGCCTGATCGTCCAGGTCTCGTCCTGGGCCGGCCGCTACGTCTCCAAGCTGACCGGGCCGGCCTATTCCGCGGCCAAGCACGGGCTGGTCGCGCTCTCCGAGAGCCTGAACCAGGAGGAATGCGGCCACGGCATCCGCTCCTGCTGCATCTGCCCGGGCGAGGTCGCGACGCCGATCCTGAAGAAGCGTCCCGTTCCGGTCACCGCGGACGACAAGGCGCGCATGCTGCAATCCGAGGATCTCGCCGAGACGATCCTGTTCGTGGCGCGGCTTCCGTCGACCGTCTGCATCAACGAGATCCTCATCAGCCCGACCTGGAACCGCGGATATCTGGAAGGCGTGAAGCTCTAGACCGCCGGGACGCGAGCCTGCACGCGTCCGGCCCCGAGGCGAAGGGCGTATTCGGTGGCATCGATCTGGATGCGCCGCCGAATACGGCTGTTCGGCCAGGAGATTCCGGTCACGGCCATCCGGACAGTGCCCCCCGCTCAACGTGGCCCGGAATAAAGGGCATAAGGCTTGCCAAGACGGGCTCCGGGAGCCTGGCCGTCCACGAGACCGATGATGCAATACCGACACGACGCGATCTACGCTTCCCGGCGCTCGCCGGTCTTCGCCCGGAACCTCGTCGCCACCTCGCAGCCCCTCGCCACGCAGGCCGGGCTGAGGATGCTGCACCAGGGCGGGAACGCCCTCGACGCGGCGCTGGCCGCGGCCATCGCGCTGACCGTGGTCGAGCCCACCGGCAACGGCATCGGGTCGGACGCCTTCTGCATCCTGTGGCACGAGGGCCAGCTGCACGGGCTTAACGCATCAGGGCGCTCGCCGGCCGGCTGGACGCCGGAGCGCTTCGCCCAGCACAGTGCGTTTCCGCATCGCGGCTGGGACACCGTCACGGTGCCCGGCGCGGTCTCGGCCTGGGTGGAGCTGTCGCGGCGGTTCGGCCGCCTGCCGTTCGCGCGCCTGTTCGAGCCGGCCATCGGCTACGCGGAGGAGGGCTTCCTGGTCTCGCCGGTCATCGCCGAGCTGTGGCGGCGCGGCGCGGCGGAGCTGAAGACCCAGCCCGGCTTCGCGGCGACCTTCATGCCCGACGGGCGGACGCCGGCCGCCGGCGAGCTGTTCCGGGCCCCCGGCCATGCCCGGACGCTCCGGCTGATCGCCGAGACGCGGGGCGAGGCCTTCTACCGGGGCGAGTTGGCGCACCGGATCGCGGATTTCGCCCGCCAGCACGGCGCCGCCCTCGACGAGGGCGACTTGGCGGAGCACAGCACGGATTGGTGCGGCACCATCCGGCAGGATTTCGGCGGCGCGAGCCTGCACGAGATCCCGCCGAACGGGCAGGGCATCGCGGCCCTGATGGCGCTGGGGATCCTGCGCTCGACCGGCCTCGCGGACCTGCCGGCGGACGGCCCGGACGCACTTCATCTGCAGATCGAGGCGATGAAGCTCGCCTTCGCGGACGTCTACGCCTACGCGGCCGACCTGCGCTACATGACCAAGGTCACCCACGACCACCTGCTCGATCCGGCCTATCTCGCCTCCCGGGCGGCCCTGATCGACCGCCGGCGCGCGCAGGTCTTCGGGCACGGGGCGCCGAACGAGGGCGGCACCGTGTGCCTCGCCACGGGCGATGCCGGCGGCATGATGGTCTCCTACATCCAGTCGAACTATTCGGGTTTCGGCTCCGGGGTGGTGGTGCCGGAGACCGGCATCAGCCTGCAGAACCGCGGCTACGGCTTCACCCTGGCCGAGGGCCATCCCAACCAGGTCGGCCCGCGCAAGCGCCCGTTCAACACGATCATCCCGGGCTTCGTCATGCAGGACGGGGCGCCGCTGATGGCCTTCGGCTTCATGGGGGGCCCCATCCAGGCGCAGGGGCACGTGCAAGTCCTCGTGCGGACCCAGCTCTGGGGGCAGGACCCGCAGACCGCCGTGGATGCGCCCCGCTGGCGCCACGTCGCCGGATTGCAGGTGGCGGTCGAGACCGCCTTCCCGGCCGCGGTGCTGGGCGAGCTGGAGGCACGGGGCCACGAGCTCGTGCGCGAGCCGCCGGATTCCGCCTTCGGCTTCGGCGGTGCGCAGCTCGTGCGCCGGATCGACGGCGGCTACGTCGGCGGCTCCGACCCCCGCAAGGACGGCCACGCGGGCGGTTTCTAGAGCCCTCGCCACCGGAATGGACGACGGTTCGGCGCCTGCGAGCACGCCGGACAGCAACCTTTGTCGCCCCGCACCAGCATCAGGTTCATCATGTCAGCACCGGTCGCGGCCGCGCGCGCAGCACCCTCCCGCGACGCGTCGCAGATGTACAAGGCGGTGATCGCCTCCTCGATCGGCAACGCCCTCGAGTTCTACGACCTGACCCTGTACCTGTATTTCGCGGTCACGATCTCGAAGCTGTTCTTCCCGAGCAGCAACCCGACCACCTCGCTGCTGCTGGCGCTGGGCAGCTTCGGCATCTCCTATCTGATGCGTCCGCTGGGTGCGATCGTGCTCGGCCTGTACGCCGACAGGGTCGGCCGCAAGCCGGCGCTGATGCTGTCGATCCTGCTCATGATGGTCGGCACCTTCATGATGGTGGTGATGCCGTCCTACGAGTCGATCGGCATCTTCGCGTCGATCGGCGTGCTGGCCGCCCGGCTGATCCAGGGCTTTTCCGTCGGCGGCGAGTTCGGCGCCTCGACCGCCTTCATGGTTGAGCACGGTCCGGCGCGGAAGGGGTTCTTCGCGAGCTTCCAGTTCGCCAGCCAGGGCCTGGCCAGCGTGATGGCGGCCCTATCCGGAGTGATCCTGAGCGCCACGCTCAGCCCGGACCAGATCGCCTCCTGGGGGTGGCGCCTGCCCTTCGCGTTCGGATTGCTGATCGGGCCCGTCGGCCTCTACATCCGGCGCAACATCGCGGAGACCCCCGAATTCGAGGACTCGACCGAAGGGGAGGCGACCAACTCGCCCATGCGCGACCTGTTCGTGCAGCAATGGCTGAACATCCTGCTGGCGACCGGGCTCGTGGCGACCTCCACGGCGCTGAACTACATGATCAGCTACACGCCGACCTACGCGGTCAACCAGCTCGGCCTGCCCTCCTGGATCGGTTTCGTCGCCTCGTTCGTCGGGGCCGTCATGCTGATGACGGTGGCGCCGCTGGTCGGGCATTGGTCGGACAGCATCGGCCGGACGCCGATTATGCGGGCCGTGGTGATTGCGGTCTTCGTGCTGATGTTTCCCGCCTTCGCACTGCTGATCAGCTATCCGGCGCTCCTCGTCATCGTGCCGGTCCTCGCGCTGATCGGCGCCCTCAAGGCGAGCTACAGCGCCGCGCTTCCGGCGCTCATGGCCGAGATCTTCCCGACGCGCACGCGCAGCACCGGCATGAACATCAGCTACAATGTCGGCGTGACGCTGTTCGGCGGCTTCGCGCCGTTCTGGATCGAGAGCCTGATCGCGATCACCCACACGGCGCTCGCCCCGAGCTTCTTCCTGATGTTCGCGGCCAGCGTCAGCCTGCTCTGCATCGTCTTGGTCCGGCGGAAATTTGGGTTGCGCTAGATGTTTGGTCCCGCTGTGATGCGCTATGGGACCGGTTGTCCACGGCAGCGCCACGACGACTGAGACGGTCCGTCGGGCAATCCAAGCTCGTCAAAAGGGCGTAAGGGCCGCTGCCAAGCGCTACGGCATCAGCGCCACGACGGTGCAGAAGTGGCGCTCACGCCAGCCCAGCACGGATGCGCGGATGGGGCCAAAGGAGCCTCGCTCCAGCGTGCTCAGCCTGGAGGACGAGGCGGTGATCGTCGCCGGACCGGTGGCATACCCTGTTGCCGCTCGACGGCTGCGTCTACGCCCTGCAGCCGAACCTGCCGCTGACCTGACCGGTATTTTGG
>NZ_AKFK01000006.1:0-23306 GCF_000272495.1 Methylobacterium sp. GXF4
AATCCAACAATGTCAAAGACCCGCGGCACCGGCAGAACCGGTATCGCTGCAGACGATACGTCGATCCGGGCCGAGACCCCGATCCACCGCTTGTCCGACTAGGAGGACCGTGATACTGGCCAGACCATCCGGTCGGCCGCCTCAGCGGTGGAGGGCGTTTAGAGCCCGCCGATCTCCCTGTCAACCCCGTTGTTCAGCCCGCGGAAGCGGAGAAGACCTCAGGGTCGGCATCGAACAAAAACAGCAGACCGCCCGGCAAACCCGCCGGCCAATCGCCGATCCTGTTAGAAGATGCTTCAGCGCCCGGGCCACTTCCGCGGCCGGCGCCGATGGACAGCTCTATAGGCAGGTGAACCGGGGGCGTCAACCGGTTTGTTGCGGTGCGATCGTGGGCCTGTGTGAATCCGGAAAACCAGCGCGCAGCGCTCAGTAGCCCTTCTTCACCTGGGCCAGCGCACGGCCGAGGCCCTGCGCGATGCGCGCGCGCTCGTCCGGATCGGCATCGCGCGCGACCAGAGCCTGCTGGCGCCGCGACACCAGGGTGAGTCGCTGGAGCCCGTACTCGTCGTCCTCGACCGTCACGATCTTGGTCCAGAGCGGATTGAACCGCCATTCGTGCCGCTCGCCCGTGTAGCTGACCCGGGCGAGCAGGATCTCGATCTGCGAGATCATCACCTCCTCGAAGGAGCGGCCGCGCCGGAAGCTGACCTTCAACGCCGCGTAGATCGCCAGCATGTCGAGGCCGAAGAACCCGGCCACCGGCCAGAACCCCATCCGCCAGGCCCAGACCGAGACGGTGAGCGAGACCAGGCAGCAGCCGGTCATCACGATGCGGAAGCCGAGACGGCTCAGGGATTGATGCGGCCGGATGGTGGCGGAAAAAACCGGCCGGTCGATCGTGTCCGGGTCGAGCCCGTGCGGATGGACGGAAGGATTGCCGGTCGCCATGCGATCCATATAACGCGCCGATGCCCGCCAGAAAGCCTCCGCCCTCGGTTAACAGCCCCCCTCGACGGCGTGCCGCAGGCGGGACCGCCAAGGCCGCGGCGTCCGGGCGTCTCGGCGGACAGATCGGCCCGGCCCAGACCGCCCGAATCGAGACCGCGCCGGAGGCGGTCGATCCGGCGACGCTCACGGAAATCTTCCGGCGCTTCCACGCGGCCGAGCCGGAGCCGAAGGGCGAGTTGCACTACGTCAACCCGTTCACCCTCCTGGTCGCCGTGGTCCTGTCGGCGCAGGCGACCGATCGCGGCGTCAACCTCGCCACCGGCCCACTCTTCGCTGTGGCCGACACACCCGAGAAGATGCTGGCGCTCGGTGAGGAGACGGTCCGCGGCTTCATCCGCACGATCGGGCTGTTCAACACCAAGGCGAAGAACGTCATCGCGCTCTCGCGCATCCTCGTCGAGCAACATGGCGGCGCGGTGCCGGCGAGCCTCGAGGCGCTGCAGGTGCTGCCCGGGGTCGGGGCCAAGACGGCGAGCGTCGTGCTGAACATCGCCTTCCAGGTGCCGCGGATCGCGGTCGACACCCATATCTTCCGGGTCTCGAATCGGATCCCGCTGTTCGTCGGAAGCACCACCGACAAGGTCCAGGCCGGACTGGAGGCGATCGTGCCGGAACCCTACCGGCTGCATGCCCATCACTGGCTGATCCTGCACGGCCGCTACACCTGCAAGGCGCGCAAGCCCGAATGCCCGCGCTGCCTCATCGCCGATCTCTGCCGATACCCGTCGAAGACCGCCGCGTGACGGCGTGATGGGCGAGGCGCGCAGGCGGTCGGCGGCACGTCCGGGCCCGCGCCCGCAATCCCGCCCTGCGGGCCAACGCGTTGTGCTGGAACCCCGGTTCGGCTAGTTTGAACGGCAGTAGCCGGGCCCTCGGGCAGAGGCCGTCCGGCTGCCCGACCTCAGCATCCGGTCGCCGCGCCGCGGATTCCTCCCAATCGTCGCGCATCAGGAGCCTCGGCCCATGGACTTCCTCAAACCACGGTACACGCCTATGAACCGCCGCCGTCGCATCTACGAGGGCAAGGCGAAGGTCCTCTACGAGGGGCCCGAGCCCGGGACGCTCATCCAGCACTTCAAGGATGACGCCACGGCCTTCAACGCGAAGAAGCACGAGATCATCGACGGCAAGGGCGTGCTGAACAACCGGATCTCGGAATTCGTGTTCCAGCACCTCAACGACATCGGCGTGCCGACGCACTTCATCCGCCGGCTGAACATGCGCGAGCAGCTGATCCGGGAGGTCGAGATCATCCCGCTCGAGGTGGTGGTGCGCAACGTCGCGGCGGGCTCGCTGGCGACCCGGCTGGGCCTGGAGGAAGGCACCCAGCTGCCGCGCTCGATCATCGAGTTCTACTACAAGAACGACGCGCTCAACGACCCGATGGTGTCGGAGGAGCATATCACCGCGTTCGGCTGGGCGACGCCCCAAGAGATCGACGACATCATGGCGCTGGCGATCCGCGTCAACGACTTCCTGTCGGGGCTCTTCCTCGGCGTCGGCATCCGGCTCGTGGACTTCAAGATCGAGACCGGCCGCCTGTGGGAAGGCGACATGATGCGCATCGTCGTGGCCGACGAGATCTCCCCGGATTCGTGCCGGCTGTGGGACATCAAGTCCTCGGACAAGCTCGACAAGGACCGGTTCCGCAAGGATCTGGGCGGCCTGATCGAGGCCTATACGGAAGTCGCCAAGCGGCTCGGGATCATGTCGGAGAACGAGAAGGTCCAGGGCGGCGGCCCGCGCCTCGTCCAGTAGGCCGGGCCTCGCGCCTCGCCCGACCCGGAAGCCGGCGGGCACCTTTCGGGACGACGCTCTAGGCGGGCGGGCGTCGCACCAGTGCCGGACCCGCTTCCGGAAACCCCGGGCGCAGGCGTGCGTGGGTCGAGAGATCCGAGTCGAAGCCCGGGTGATAATGGGGGTCCTGCACCAGCAGCGGCCCCCATCGCTTTTTGAGCGCCGCGATCTCGCGCTCGTGGCGGGCGCGGGCCTCCCGGGTCCAGCGGCGGCTCGCCGATTCGCGGTGATGCAGCACCGCCCCGGGCACCAGCAGCGTGCGGTGACCGGCCGCGTTCAGGCGCAGGCACAGGTCGACATCGTTGAAATCGACCGCGAAATCCGCATCGTCGAAGCCCCCGACCGCCCGGAATTTTCGGGTCTCGACCATCAGGCAGGCGGCGGTGACCGCGGACACCGCGTGGGTCGCGCGCAGGCCCGCGAGATAACCCGGGGCGTCCCCCGGGAAGTGGCGATGCGCGTGCGTGACCAGGCCGCCGGTGCCCAACACGATGCCGCCGTGCTGGATCCGACCCTCGCCGTCGAGGAGCCGGGCGCCGACCGCGCCGATCTCCGGGCGCAGGGCCTCCCGGGCCATCCGGGCGAGCCAATCCGGCCGGAACGCCTCGACGTCGTTGTTGACGAAGACCAGCAGCGCACCGCGGGCGCGGGCGGCGGCGGCATTGTTCATCGCGGCGAAGTTGAACGGCCCGGGACAGGGCACGACGCCCCCCCTCCCCTCACGCTCGAGGTTTTGCAGGAAGGCCAGTGTCTCGGGCTCGCGGCTGTCGTTATCGCAGACCAGGATCTCGAGGTTCGGCCAGTCGGTGCAGGTCGCGAGGCTGTCGAGGCAGGGGCGGAGCAGGTCGAGCCGGTCGCGGGTCGGCACGATGACGCTCACCAGGGGCCGCGGATCGGGCAAAGGGTGCTCGACCTGCAGGAGGCCGTGCTCATCGAGGACGATGCGGCTCGCGGTCTGGCCCGACCGGTCGAGGTGGCGGCGCAGGGCGTCGCGATGGCGGTGCCGCCCCCCCTCCCCTGCCGGCGACACGGTGTCGGCCGGGTCGCCGCGCCGGATCGCGAGGATCTCGGGCAGGTGGCCGATCGTGCGGGCGCCGTACCGCTCGGCGATCTGGAACGCGGCGTCGGCGGGCCCGCTCGGCTGCGTCTCCGGCGCCAGGGCTCCCGGACGGCAGGCCAGCAGGGGCTCGAGATAATCGATTGCGGCCAGGAGGTCGGCGTCGAAGACCGGCGGGAGCAGCGGCCGCACCGGGCCGCGCGCGCGGTCCTGAATCAGCGCATCGCCGTAGACCGCCTGGAGTTCGGGATCGGCCGCGAAGGCGGCGGCGATGCGGGCGGCCGCGCCCGGGACGAGGACGCCGTCGCCGAACACCCGGATGGCGTCGCGCGGCGGGACCGGCGCGGGCGGGAAGCGATCGAGGATGCCCGCCGGGAGCGCGAGCCGGTGGTCGATCCCGACCAGGGCCGCCAGCTTCTGGCGCGCGCGCAGGCGTCGGCCCTGGAGTCGTGCGAGCAGGATCTCTCCCGTCGCCCGGGGGCGGCCGAGAAGATGGCGCAGCGCAGCGAGCATCGCGCGGCCGGGGCGGCGCGGGATGCCAAGATGCAGCGTCTCCGCAAGCTCCGGCGCAGGCCGTTTCATGGCCGCCGCATCATTCGAGATCCTCGCCGAAGGTCGTGAGCGACAGGGCGGGATGGTAATACGGATCGTAGCGGATCACATCGCGCCAGCGCTCGGAGAACCGGGCGGCCTCCTGCTCGAAACGGGCGCGCTTGGCCCCGACCGACGGCCCCCGGCTGACGGATTCGAGATGGGCCAGGGTGGCGGACGGGGTCCAGATCGTCTTCCAGCCGGCGGCACCCAGCCGCAGGCAGAAATCGACATCGTTGAAATCCACCGGGAAGGATGCGGCATCGAAGCCGCCGACAGCAAGGTATTTGTCGCGCGATACGGCGAGGCAGGCGGCGGTCACGGCCGAGACCTCGTGGGCCACGCGCAGGCGGCCGAGATGGCCCGGCGTATCGCCGGGACGGCGGCGCAGGATATGGCCGGCGCGGCCGCCAAGGCCGACCACAACCCCGGCATGCTGCAGGGTGCCGTCCGCGTAGAGGAGCTTTGCGCCGACGGCCCCGACTTCCGGGCGGCTGGCCTGGCGGACCATCGCGTCGAGCCAGCCGGGGTCCAGAACCGCCACATCGTTGTTGAGCAGCACCACGATCGCACCGGTCGCGGCGGCGACCCCGTCATTGACCATGGCGGCGAAGTTGAAGGGTCGCGGGTCGATCAGGATCCGGACCCGGGGGTCGCGCCGCAGCTCGTCGTAATGGGCCAGCACGGCCGGATCGGTGGAGCCGTTATCGACGATGATCAGCTCGAGATCGGCATAGGCGGTCTCGTGCAGCACGCCGCGGCAGACCCGCTCGATCAGGTCGAGGCGGTCGCGCGACGGGATCACGATGCTGGCCCTCGGGGCGGGGCTCGGCAGCGGCCAGTCGAGCTGGATCGCGCCGTTGCGGAAGGCGGCCCGGACCGGGGCGGCCAGCCCCTCGAGGCGCGCAGCGAGCGCCCGCGCACGCGCCGGCGGATCGAGGACATCGCTTGTCGTGCGGGCGAGGACGCGTGGGACATGGGCGCCGCGCGCGCCGGCAACGATCGCCGCGGCCTCGATCGCCAGGGCCGCCTCGGCCATGGATCCGAGCGGCTGGGGCGGCAGCCGGTCGAGCAACGTGCGCGCGAACAGGGCCGCGCGGCTCGCGTAGCCGGTGGCGAGGGCGAGATCCGGGCTCCAATCCGGCTTGAGCCGCGGCCGGTCCTCGGGGCCGAGTTCGTCGCCGTAGGCGAGATCCACCCCCGCCAGGGCCGGCGCCAGCAGGGCGAGCGCGTCGGGGGTCGGGATGTCGCCGGCCCGGAGCAGGCATAGGGCGTCGGCCCCGGCGATCAGGTCGACCGCGGTGGCGCGATCGTCCCAGATTTGATGCGCGGCCCGGGGATCCGGCGATGCGGGGCGGGCATCCTCCCAGGCGACGCCGATGCTATGGGCCAGGTGGCCCTGCACGGCCAGCGCGTCGAGGGTCGCGGCGAGCGCCGCCGCCTCGCCGGCTCGGGTCAGGACGAGGCAGCGGATCCGCAGATCGGTCGGAACGGCGCGGACCGGGCGGTCCCGCGATGCCGCCCAGGACCGGTACTGCGTCAGCGGCGTCACCGCGCAAGCGCCGCGCAGCGTATCGCGGTAGCGCCGCTCGGACCCGCGGGCGCGTTCGTAGAGCGCCGAGACGAACCGCCAGGGCCGGCGCAAGAGGCATTGGGCGAGCACGGAGACCTCGCGCCGAGCCCCGACCCGCTCCAGCGCGAAGCCGGGGCCGGCCGACAGGCGGATCTCCCGGGTATCCGGGGGGATCAGGCCGAGCCAGTGGGCGTAGCCGTGCGCGGCGCCCGGCAGGACGAAATCCTGCGGCACGCCGTCGGCCCCGCGCAGGACCCGCAGGATCGGCCGGCGGGGCACGGCCCCCGGATCGCCGGCATAGCTCAGCACGATCCAGCCGGCCGGGTTGTCGGGCAGGACGAGGCGGCGATCGAAGACGGCATCGTCGGCCGGCTCCAGCCGGAAGCGCGTCGCGCGGCCGAGCCAGGGCGCGCCGTGTCCGGCTTTCCCCGTCAGCGCGATCGGATCGACAAGACGCGCCGCGGCATCACTGGGCAGCGTCGCCTCCGCTGGCGGGCTCCGCGGCGACCGCCGGCTTCTTGCGCCACGGCTTCGCGGCGGCCTTGCCGCCGGCGGTCTTGCCGCTGCCGACGCCGACGGTGATGTCGTAATCCTCGGCTGCGGCCGGCGGGACCGTGAGCTCCTCGGCCACGATGGTGGCGAAGCCCTGCGCCTCGCCCGGGCCGACGACCACGCTGGAATGCTCGACGCGGCTCGCGAGCACCTTGCCCTCGTGGCGGATCTGGATCGTCACCGGCACGTCGAACCGGCCGGGGGCGCCCTTCGGGCCGAGCAGGACATTGGCCTCGACCCCGACCTTGACGGTGACCGAGCCGTCCTGGCGCCGGGCGCATTCCCGGGCGAGCCGGCCGACCGAGAACTGGGTCCGCACGTCGCTTCCGGCGAGGATGCGATAGGCCGCGCCGTTCTCGGCCACCTCGACCGGGGGGCAATAGGGCGGATCGAGGCTCTGGGCCTGCGACGGCGGCACGGTCGTGCCGCCGAACTTGAACAGGTTGGAGAGGACGTTGCCCTCCTCCGCGCGAGCCGGGCCCGCGGCCAGCGAACCGGCGAGGATCAGGCCGCACAGGCCCAGAAACAGGTCACGACCCCCGATCATCGCGCGGCTCCCGAGCGGCATCGTCATTTCAAGCTGTCGAACCCGGCCGCGAAGCCTTTCATCGAGAGCGGAATGCCGACGCCTTCCTCGGGCGTCTGGAACACGATGAAGGTCGCCTGCGTGCCGCCCTTGAACTGGCGGATCAAGCCGTCATCCATCACCACCTCGGCCACGCAACCGGTGGTGAGGCAGCGCACGAAGCCGGCCCGGCCGACATCGGTCTGGTCGATCTTCAGGCCGAGGCCGGAGGGAAGGAGCACGCCCAGCGGCGCCACCACGCGCAGCAGATAGCCGCGGTTGTCGGCGGTCTTCAGGACGATCACCACCAGGGTGAGGTTGGGGCGGTCCTCCGCGGCCAGATACTGCACGAGCGCGCATTGCTCGGCCTTGGCGCCGGCCGGCGTCTCGCAGCGCAGCTGCCAGTCGTCGAAGGTCTTGCGCACCATGCCCTGGGCGGCGGCCGGCCCGGCGGAGGCGAGCCCCAGGGCGGACAGGGCGAGGGATACCGGCAGCGCGACGCGCCGGACCACGCGCCGAAAACGATCGAGCCTCGCGTGAAGCGGCACCACCGAACCCTTCGGAACGCCACCGCCGAGGACCGGCGGGGCCGTAAAATCGCGGGTGTTCCGACCATGGTCAGCCCCGCGCTGTCAAGCGATGCCGGCTCCAGTGTTGCCCCTGGGCGCTACCCGGGGGTTGCAGAACGACCTAAATGAAGGTCGCTTTTCCTCCAGCGCTGGATCCTGAAGCTGTGATGCGCCTGTTCGCCCTCTCGGCCGCCTGCTTGCTGGCCACCCTCGCGCAGGCCGGGGCGCAGTCGCTTCCGGTCTCCGAGACCACCTACGTGGAACGCTCCCTCAACCGCTCCGACACGCTGGTCGTCGAGCATCCGCCGGTGGCGGTGAACCCCTATGGCCGCCGCAACGGTCAGGCCGCGATCGCCGGCTATTGCCGCGAAGGCGGCCTGGTGCGGCGCCGCGACGCCTTCGGCAACCCGGTGATCATCCGCCAGCGCGAGGTCTGCGACAGCGTGGCCCCGCGCACGCTCGAGCCGGGCCATGTCGATCCGCGGCCGGCCTGGCCGGCCGAGACCGTCACCCGCCAGAAGGTTCTGCGCGCCAAGGGCTGAGGCCCGATCAGCCGTAGCGGTGCAGGCTGGTGCCGTTGCGCTTCAGCCACGCCTCGGCGGCGTCGACGTTCGGGCACAGCCCGCGCAGCAGCGCCCAGTACCGGGCGGAGTGGTTCATCTCGCGCAGATGCGCCATCTCGTGGGCGACGAGGTAATCGAGCACCATCGGGGGCGCCAGGATCAGGCGCCACGAGAAGTTCAGCTCGCCCCGGGCCGTGCAGGAGCCCCAGCGGCTGCGTGTGTCCCGCAGGGTGATGCGCACCGGCCTCTGGCCGAGCAGCGGCGCGTAGCGCTCCACGGCCTCGAGCAGGTCCCGCCGCGCCTCCCGGGTCAGGTAGTCCCGGATCCGGCGCGGGACATGCGCGGGATCGCAGGAAACCGAGAGCACCGGATCCCCCTCCCCCGCCTCGACGCGCACCGTCCCGCTGCGGGTGTCGCGCAGATGCACGCGATGCGGCTCGCCGCGCAGGGGCAGGATCGCGTCCGGGACGAACTGGACCCGCTCGGGCACGCGCGCCAGCCGCGCCGCGATCCAGCCGGCATGGCTGGTGGCGAAGCGCTGGGCCGTGTTCACCGCGGTGCGGCTCGGCAGGGTGATCACGACCTCGCCGGTGGCGGCCGAGACCCGCAGGGTGATCCGGCGCGCGGTCGGCCGCCGACGCAGCGCGATCTGGAAGCTGGCTCCCTCGTGCTGGACCTCGAGGTGGCCGGGATCGGGGCGACGCAGCAGCGCGAACGACATGGTTCCGTTCTAGCCGGCCCCGGACCGGCGCTCCAGATCCCGTCGGCGGGAATCGCTCCGGTTGGCGCGTGCGGGCCGGTGCCTGAGGCGCGGCTGCGTCAGCCGGCGAGCGCCCGGGTCCAGATCTCGGTGTCGGGCATGACGAGGAGCGCGGCGGCAGCCAGCGCGATCCCGTAGGGGATGCCGGTCTTGGCGTCGTGAAGATGCAGCGCGAAGGGCAGCCGGGCGACGCGCATCGGCAGCGGGTAGGCGCGCGCGGCCAGGATCGCCAGCGTCAGGGCGCCGCCGAAGATGGAGGCGACCAGGAGATAATCGCCCAGGCCCTCGAAGCCGAGCCAGAGCGCGGTGGCGGCGGCGAGCTTCGCGTCGCCACCGCCGATCACCCCGAAAGCGAACAGCGTGAAGGTTCCAGCCAGGACGGCGGCGCCGGCCCCGAGATGGAGGCCGATCTCGGACCAGCTCATCGGCCCGGTCAGGGCGAGCAGCGCGAAACCCGCCACCAGAGCCAACGAGATCCGGTTCGGGATCAGCATCGTCAGCAGGTCACTCGCGGCCGCGTAGGCCATCAGGAACGGGAACAGCACCAGGAGGCCGAAGCCCGCCGTGCCGAGGCTCGCGATCGCCGATCCTGCGCCAACCATCTCGGGTCCAACCCTATCCATGCCTGCCCGGTCCGCGGCTCGGGATCGAGGCCGCCGCCGAACGGCGAATCCGGCCGGCCGAGGCCCCCTCGCGCCACGCGACGGAGCCTCGGACCTGCCGCAGATCCTGACCGCTCGGACGTCGATTACTGGGTGGCGGTCAGGTTGCCGGAGATGGCGCTGAACTTGGCGGACAGCGAGGTGCCGACGGTCTTCAGCGCGCCGATGATCACGACGGCGATCAGGGCGGCGATCATGCCGTACTCGATCGCGGTGGCACCGGACTCGTCCGAGGCGAAGCGCGAGAACAGGGTCTTCATAGGAGGCGATCCTTCGAACAAGAACTTGTAACGTGAAGCTTGTGAGATGACCGACGAAGATTTCTACGTCCCGATCGGCGGCCGCTGCAGACTGTTCGATACGCCTTGAAAATCGGTTAAATCACGCCTCGATCAAAGTTCGCGCCGGTCCGTCTGCGAGCTTAGTGAAGGATCAGTTTCTCCGCCGCTCGACATGCCGCGGCATTACTCATGCTTAGCGGTTCCTTCACCGATCCCGCGCTAGCGCTACAGCTTCAGGCGCCGCCTCGCGCGGACGCCGGTCGCTTCCGAGAACCGCCCGATGCGCCGCACCCTGTCGAATGGGGCCCGAGCCGGCCTCGTCCTCCTGCTAACGGGCGCGTCGGTCGCGGCTGCTCAGCCGGAGCCGCTGCCGATCGTCACCGTGCTGGTGGACAACGCCAAGGTGATCCGCCTGCCGGAAAAGACCGCGACCGTCATCGTCGGCAACCCGATCATCGCCGAGGTCACGCCGCAGAAGAACGGCGTGCTCGTGCTCACCGGCAAGAGCTTCGGCTCGACCAACCTGATCGCGCTCGATACCGGCGGCAGCCTGATCGCCGAGACGATGATCCGGGTCGAGGCGTCGCGGGATACGACCATCACGGTCCAGCGCGGCCTCGACCGGGAATCGCTCTCCTGCACGCCGAATTGCCAGCCGGCGGTGCAGCTCGGCGATTCGGCGAATTATTTCGGGACGACCAGCGGCCAGGCCGATGCCCGGCGCAGGCTCGCCACCGGCGGCGGCGCCGGCGCGCCCCAGGCCGCCGAGCATTGACGGCACCGAACGCGACACCGCGCGGATCCTGAGGCAAGATCCGCCCCGGCGCGGCCCCGACGCGATCCCGCCGGATCCTGCGGCGCGCCGTCAGCGAGGTCCCCGCCGATGCCCGGCATCACGCACAATCCGCCGCCGCCCGCCGTCGATCCCGACCTGCTCGCCGCATTCCAGGACGTCGCCACGGCGACGATCAGCGATTGCCTCGACCGGATGCCGGTCCTGCTCGGGCTGCGTGCTTTCCACCGGCGGGGCCGGCTGTTCGGCACGGCCTTCACGGTACAGGTGCGGGCCGGCGACAACCTCGCGATCCACCAGGCGCTGGAGCAGGCCCGTCGCGGAGACGTGATCGTTATCGATGGCGGCGGCGATACGAGCCGGGCGCTGGTGGGCGACGTGATGAAGGCGATCGCGGAGAGCCGGGGCGTAGCCGGCTTCGTGGTGGACGGGGCCGTGCGCGACACCGACGCCTTCGCGGAGTCGGACTTCCCCTGTTACGCCCGCGCCGCGATCCCGAGGGGCCCGTTCAAGACCGGGCCCGGTGCCACGAACCTGCCGGTGTCCATCGGCGGCTGGACGGTGAACCCGGGCGACGTGGTCGTGGGCGATGCGGACGGCGTCGTGACCTTCCCGCCCGCGCTCGCGCCCGGCCTGATCGAGGCCGTGCATGCGCAGGTGGCCCGGGAGAGCGAGGTGCTCGCGCAGATCCGGGCGGGCCGGTACGACGGCCGCTACGCCCGGGAGGCGAAGGGCTGAGGATCCGCCCTCACGCCTTGCGCGCGCGACGTCTCCTGTGGACGATGGCGCATGGAGTCCCAGACCCTCACCTACGCCATCGGCGACGTGCATGGCCGCGCCGACCTGCTGGATACGTTGCTGGAGCGGATCGCCGCCCATGCCGGGGACCGCGCCCACCGCCTGGTCTTCCTGGGCGACTATGTCGACCGCGGCCCCGACAGCGCCGCGGTGCTGCGCACCATCAGCCGCCTGAACTGGGCCGAGCCCGAGCGCGTCACCTGCCTGATGGGCAACCACGAGCGCATGCTGCTCGACGCGCTCCTGTCGCCGGATGCGGCCCGGCACTGGCTCTATTGCGGCGGCGACGCCACGCTCGACTCGTTCGGGGCACGGGATCTCACCGGCCTGCCGCGCGACACCCTCGACTGGATCGAGGCGTTGCCGACCCTGCACGGGGACGCGGCGCGCTGGTACGTCCATGCCGGCCTGCGTCCTGGCACCGCAGCGGCGGATTCGGACGTTCATGACCGCCTGTGGATCCGCGAGCCGTTCCTCGAGGGGGATCACGATTTCGGCCGGCACGTGGTCCACGGCCACACGCCCCAGCGCAGCGGCCGTCCGGAGGTGCGCCGGTTCCGAACGAATCTCGACACCGCCGCGGTCTATGGCGGCGCGCTCACCGCCGGCGTCTTCTCCGAGGCGCAGGGGCCGGCGCTGGACTTCCTGTCGGTGCGCGCGGCCTGAAATCCGGGCCGGCTACGACGCGATCTTCTGGCGCACCGCGATATCGGGGCTCGACGCGCCGCAAGTCGGCAGGCTCTCGACCGGGCCGTGGACCGCCGACGTGCTCGACGAGAGGTCGTGGTAGCAGATGCAGCCTTCGGCGAAATAATGGTGCACCAGCGCCTTGCGCGAATGGCGCAGGTCGTTGCGGGCCGATCCGCCGTGCAGCAGGTTGGCGTGCCAGAACAGCACGTCGCCCTTGCGGGCCAGGAAGTGCTGCGGCTGGGCGCCGTGATCGGCGATCTCGCGCTTGATCGCGGGCTCGTAGCGCTCCGCATAGGCCGAGTAGCCGCGCTCGCGGAAATCGTCGGTCGAGATGCCGACGTCGTGGCTGAACAGGTACGGCAGGCGGTGGGTGCCGGGATAATAGACCAGCGGCCCGCAATCGGCGTGGATGTCCTCCATGGCGATCCAGCAGGCCGCGAGATAGCCGAGCGGATAGGTGGTCATGTGGATCGAATCCGAGTGCTCGGATTGCTGGCTGCCCTTGTGCGAGGCGATGGTCTGGAACGGGATCGCGGGGCGGCCCAGAACCATGCTGCTGAAATTGACCAGCACCGGGTGCTTGAGCAGCTGGTCGAGCTCCTCGACCTTCAGGTGCGGGTTGAGGTAGCGGCCCGGATGGGGATCGTCCGCCGCGGCCTTCTCGGGCGCCAGGGTCAGGTCGCCCCGGGCGATCGCGGCCTCGTAGGCGGCCCAGGCCTCGTCGATCGTGTCGGGGTCGATCGCCCCGCGGGCGACGTAGTAGCCATGCTCGGCCCAGTAGCGGCAGATCTCGGCCTGCTTGGCGGTGATCTCGCCGCGGGCGACGCGCCGCGCGATCGTTTCCAGCGCGTCGGGTCGGTCGAGCCACGGGCTCGGTCCCGATTCCGGAAAGTTCTCGGCGCGGAAGACCTTGATGCAGCCGATATCGACCGGGATGTCGGCGTCGACCGCGTAGGATCGGGGCGGCGGCAATACGGGGGCGACCGGCAGCGCCTCGTCGCGGCCGAGGGTGAGGTTGCGCGCCGCGGTACCCCAGCTGCGCGCGAGCGTCTTCACCCGCGAGAGTCCGTTCGCCACGTTCCGCCCCCTGGTCCTCATCCCATGCGGAGCGAAGGGAGCGGGGGAATGCGGTGTTCCTAAGGCACATCACGATGGCGTGACATGCGTCCCGCCTCCGTTGTTACCCAGCGTGATGGGGCTAGCGCCGACCGGGAATCAGGGCGCCGATCGCCCCCAGGAGCCAGCCGCCCATCAGGGCGAAGCCGCCGATGGGGGCGGCCATGGGGAAGAGCGGCTGCTGCAACCAGGTCCGCACCGAGAGGTCGCCGCAGAAGAGGAGCAGGCCGAGTACGAGCAGCCCGGCCGCGCCGCGGGCGAGCGCCGGCCGTGCCAGACCGACGAGGCCGAGACCCGTGAGCCCCAGGATCGCCGGAGCGTGGAACAGAAGGAACTGGGCCGCGGTCTTGAGCGAATCCGCGCCGGGAATATGGGCCGCCGCCGCGCTGAGCGCGACGCCGAGCAGCCCGGCCAGGCAGGCCAGCGCCACGAGCGCCCGGTCGAGGCTCGAGACCCTCATGCGCCGCGCTCGACCAGCAGCCTGGCGATCGCCGCGCGAAGCTCCGGCACGCCGAGATCGTCGCGGCTGGAGGTGAGGATGACCTGCGGGAAGGCCGCCGGCCGCTTGGCCAGCCCCGCCTGGATGCCGGCGATCCGGCTCTCGATCTCGCCCTTCTTCAGCGAGTCCCCCTTGGTGAGCACCACCTGGTAGCTCACCGCGGCCTTGTCGAGCCCATCGAGCACGTCGGTGTCGATCGACTTGAAGCCGTGGCGGGCGTCGATCAGCATGAACACCCGGGCGAGGTTGGCCCGGCCCTTCAGATAGGCATGGATCAGCTTGGTCCAGGCCTCGACCTTGGCCTTCTCCACCGCCGCGTAGCCGTAGCCCGGCATGTCGACGAGGGAGAGGCGATCGCCGATCCGGAAGAAGTTGAGCTGCTGGGTCCGCCCCGGCGTGTGGGAGGTGCGCGCCAGGGTGTTGCGGCCGGTCAGCGCGTTGATCAGGCTCGACTTGCCGACATTCGAGCGGCCCGCGAACGCGATCTCGACGCCCTCCATGGGCGGGATGCGGTCGAGGACCTGGGCAGCCGCGTAGAAGTCGGCCGCGCCGGCAAACAGCAGGCGGCCGGCCTCCAGGAGGTCGGCCGCGTCGTCGTTGGTCTCGGTCACGACTTTCCTTGTCAGCCCTTGGTGGCCGCCGCCTTGGTGCCGCCGCGCCGGAACGTGGTCCGCAGGTTGTCCCACAGCTCCACCTTCACGCCGTTGCGACGCATGATGACGTATTGCTGGATCACCGACAGGGTGTTGTTCCAGGCCCAGTAGATCACCAGGCCGGCGGGGAACGAGCCCAGCATGAAGGTGAACACGATCGGCATGAAGGTGAAGATCTGCGCCTGGACCGGGTCCGGCGGCGCGGGGTTCATCTTCATCTGCACGAACATGGTCACGCCCATGATCAGCGGCCAGACGCCGAGATGGACGAAATCCGGCGCCGGGAAGGGCAGCAGGCCGAACAGGTTGAGGATGCTCGTCGGATCCGGCGCCGCGAGATCGTGGATCCAGCCGAAGAACGGCGCGTGGCGCATCTCGATGGTGATGAACAGGACCTTGTAGAGCGCGAAGAAGACCGGGATCTGGATCAGCACCGGCCAGCAGCCGGCGACCGGATTGATCTTCTCCTTCTTGTACAGCTCCATCGTGGCCTGCTGCTGCTTCAGGCGATCGTCCTTGTAGCGCTCCCGGATGGCGGCCATCTCGGGCTGCACGGCCTTCATCTTGGCCATGGACACGTAGGAGCGGTTGGCGATCGGCAGGAACAGCAACTTCAGGCAGAAGGTGACCACCAGGATCGAGACGCCGAAATTGCCGAACAGGTGGAAGAAGAAGTCCAGCGCCCGGAACATCGGCTTGGTGATGAAGAAGAACCAGCCCCAATCGATCATCAGATCGAAGTGCTTGATGCCGAGGTCCTTCTCGTAGTTGTTAATTAGATTCACTTCCTTGGCACCGGCGAACAGGCGCTGGGTCGTGTTGGCCGAGGCGCCGGCTTCCAGGTTCACGGCATCGCCGCGGATGCTCGCCTGGTAGACGTTGGTGGCGCCGTCGGTGCGGTCGGTGAAGGCGCCGGTATAGGGCGCGTTCTGGTCGCCAGGCATCACGGCCGCGGCCCAGTACTTGTCGGTGATGCCGACGAAGCCGCCGCTCACGCCGTTCCAGGCGTGGCCCTTGGTGTTGGCGCCGCCATAGGCGCCCTCCTTGGCGAGCTTGTCGTAGGTGAATTCCTGCAGGCCCTCGTTGCCGAGATAGCCGATCATGCCCTCGTGCAGGACGTAGTAGCCCTGGGTGTGCGGCTTACCCCAGCGGGAGACGAGGCTGTACGGGTAGAGCGTCACCGCGCCCGAGCCCTTGTTCTCGACCTCCTCGCGGACGGTGAACATGTACTTGTCGTCGACCGCGATGATGCGCTTGAAGACGAGGCCGGCGCCGTTGTCCCAGGTCAGGGTCACGGGCATGCCGGGGGAGAGCGTCTTGCCGTCGCTGGTCCAGAGGGTCTCGCTGCCGGGCAGCGGCCCGGCGTTGGCGCCGACCCAGCCGAACTCGGCGTAGTACGGCGCCTCGCTGCCGGCCGGGGAGAACAGCACGATCTCCGGGCTCTTCGGGTCCACGGTCTCGTGGTAGTTCTTCAGCGACACGTCGTCGACGCGGCCGCCCTTGAGGGCGATCGAGCCGCTGAGCGCCGGGGTCTCGATGCGGATGCGCGGCGAGCGGGCGAGCGCGGCCTCGCGGGAGACCGGGCCGCCCTGGCCGGGAACCGTGCCGGGCACCGGCGCGGCCGGGCCGCCCTCCTTGGGCGAGGGCGACGGCACGCCCTCCGGGGTCACGCCCGGCGGCTGCTGCTGTTGCTGCGCGGCCTTGTTCTGCGCCTCGATCAGGCGCTGCTGCTCCACCCGCGGGCCGGCCACGAAGTACTGCCAGCCGAGCAGCACCAGCAGCGACAGGCCGATGGCCACGAACATGTTCGTCTTGTCATTGCCCATCGGGGACACCGCCGCACGCGTTCGGAGTGGCAACAGGAGCGGCACCGGCCCGATCGGGCCCGCGCGCATCCGTGATTCGGGAGTCTCGCGCATCACCCGGCGACGGGTCGCGACCCGATGCGCCGGAGGATGCAGGCTGCGCGGGCGCCCGGCCCGCATCGCGCTGGAGAGGTGTGGTCTTGGACGGCCGGCCGCCAGACTTGCTGCCAGACTTGCCGCCGGATCTCGCACCGGGCGGCCGGGGCGTGGCCGGGCGCGTCACGGTCGGGATGGCGCGGCGCAGATCCTCGGCCAGCGCCTCGAAGGGCGCAGTCAGGGCCGGACGCCGGGCGATCAGCACGATGTCGGCGGGCAGCCCGGCCACTTCGCCCGGGAGATCGGGCGCGACAAGGCTCACGGCCGCGCGCAGGCGCCGCCGGATGCGGTTGCGCTCGACCGCATGGCCGACGCGCTTCGTGATGGTGAAGCCGAGCCTCAGCCCGTCCGCGGCCTGCGGGTCACGCAGGCGGCCCTGGGCGGTCATGCGCTCGGTATGGAAGCGGCGCCCCTCGGCTGTCGCCAGGAAGTCGGGCCGCTTCTTCAGCCGCTCGATCGTCGCCATCGATGGTTCGATCCCGGCCGATCTCATCCTGTGTGCTGCATGACGCGTTCGGAAAACCAGGTTTCACGTTTCCGCGTCATGCTCACGCCTCGCAGCGCGGCTGCCTCAGCAGGGCCGCGCCGGCGAGGATCCGCCGGCTCAGGCCGACAGGCGCTTGCGACCGTGGGCGCGACGGCGCGCGATCACCTTGCGACCACCCGCGGTGGCCATGCGCGCACGGAAACCGTGACGACGCTTACGGACGAGCTTGCTCGGCTGGTAGGTTCTCTTCATGGCACAGAGCCTTCAAAGGTCGAGGCGCGCTCGCGGGCGGCTGATGCCGCACCCGACCTTCACGCGTCCTGGTTGTCTGCAAACACGAAGGGCGCCCATGCGGGGCGCCACGTCGCGAGTGGCGGGCTTATGGCGGATGGGTCCCGCGAAGTCAACGTTTCGTGGACGTCAATGACCCTCGAACTGCATCAGGGCGCGCACTTCGACGCCCATGTCGCGCAGGCGCTGCGCCCCGCCGATATCGGGCAGGTCGATCACGAAGCAGGCCGCCACGATCTCGGCGCCGATCTGCCGGAGCAGGTTCACGGCCGCCGTGGCGGTCCCGCCGGTGGCGATCAGGTCGTCGACCAGCAGCACCTTGTCGCCGGGCTTCACGGCGTCGACATGGATCTCGATCTCGTCGGTGCCGTACTCGAGCGCGTAGGCCATCGAGACGGTCTTGTGGGGCAGCTTGCCCTTCTTACGGATCGGCACGAAGCCGCAGGACAGCTGGTGCGCGATGGCGCCGCCCAGGATGAAGCCCCGCGCCTCGATGCCGGCGACCTGATCGATTCGCCCGCCGGCATAGGGATGGACCAGCGCATCCACCGCCCGCCGGAAGGCGCGCGGGTCGCTGAGCAGCGTGGTGATGTCGCGGAAGATGATGCCGGGCTTCGGGTAGTCGGGAATCGAGCGAATCGAATCCTTCAGCGCGACGTGGCGGCGGGCTTCCATGGGTTCGGGCCTTCCGTGGGGGACGGCGCGCTTAAAGCAGATGCCCCGGTCCCTGACCAGTTTCGCGGGCTCTTGCGGCGATCAGGCCGCCTGCACCTTCTTGAGCAGGGCGAGCAGCTCCCGGTGCAGCACCTCGTTGCCGCAGGCCACCGAGCGGGCGGCGAGCGGCTCGGCCGCCCCGTCCGCCGAGGTGACGTAGCCGCCGGATTCACGCACCAGGATGACGCCCGCGGCGAAATCGTAGGTCTGGAGGTCGCGCTCCCAGTACCCGTCGAGGCGGCCGCAGGCGACGTAGGCCAGGTCGAGGGCCGCCGAGCCCATCCGCCTCGTGCCGCCGGCCACAGCCATCACGGCGCCGAGCTCGCGCAGCAGGCGCGGATGGCTGCCGCGGCCGAGATAGGGCGTGCCGTAGCCGACCAGCGCGTCGGCCATGTCCTGCCGGCCCGAGACCCGCAGGCGGCGGTTGTTGAGATAGGCGCCCTTGCCGCGCTCGGCGACGAACAGCTCGTCCTTGATCGGATCGAAGATCACGCCGGCCACGATCTGGCCCTCGCGCTCCAGCCCGATCGAGATCGCGAAATGCGGCACGCCGTGCAGGAAGTTCGAGGTGCCGTCGAGCGGGTCGACATGCCAGGTGTGGCTCTTGTCGGTGCCCTCGATGATGCCGTTCTCCTCCAGCACCAGGCTGTAGCCGGGACGGGCCTTCATCAGGGCGTCGCGCAGGGTCTCCTCGGCCTTCCGGTCCGCGGCCGAGACGAAGTCGCCCGGGCCCTTCCGCGAGACCTGAAGGTTCTCGACCTCGCCGAAATCGCGGCGCAGGCCGCGGGCGGCCTTGCGCACGGCGTCGACCATCACGGTCATGAGCGGAGAGGAGATCATTGGTCCGGGACTTTTCGGGGAATGGAGGTTGGCGCCGTGGTTACAGGCCGGCGCCGGAAAAGACGAGCCTGCCGGGGACGGGCAAGCCCGGCGGATTGTGGCCGGGGCTTCCGAAGCAGGCCGATCGACGCTGACGCGCGCCATCTCCTCCCCCCCCTGCGGGGGCGGGCGGCCCCTGCGACCGCACGAGTCGGGAGAGGGGAGCCCGGAAGAGTCGGCGTGGGCGTGACGGCGCAGCCTCATTCTGCACTGCCGCTCCCCTCCCCCGCAGAGGGGGGCGGAGCGGCGCGCGAGGCCGGCCGCAGAAAACCTACTCGGCCGCCTCGACGAACACCGTCCCGGCGCGCGGCAGGTCCAGGGCTTCCCAGGTCTCGGCCAGCGCCGCGGCGAGGCGGGCGATATGGGCCGCGTCGTGGAACGGCGACGGGGTGATGCGCAGGCGCTCGGTGCCGCGCGGGACCGTCGGGTAGTTGATCGGCTGGATGTAGATCGCGTGGCGCTCCAGCAGGTGGTCGGCGGCCGCCTTGCACAGCTCCGCGTCCCCGACCATCACCGGCACGATATGCGTCTCGGTCTCCAGAACCGGCAGGCCGGCCTCGGTCAGCGCCGCCTTGGTGGCGGCGGCCTGGGCCTGGTGCGCCTCGCGCTCGGTATTCGAGCGCTTCAGGTAGCGGACCGAGGCCCGGGCGGCCGCGGCCACCGCCGGCGGCAGCGCGGTGGTGAAGATGAAGCCGGGGGCGAAGCTGCGCACCGCGTCGCAGATCGCCGCCGAGGCGGTGATGTAGCCGCCGACGCAGCCGAAGCCCTTGGCGAGCGTCCCCTCGATCACGTCGACCCGGTGCATCACGCCGTCGCGCTCGGAGATGCCGCCGCCGCGGGGCCCGTAGAGGCCGACCGCGTGGACCTCGTCCAGGTAGGTCATCGCCCCGTAGGTGTCGGCGAGGTCGCAGATCTTGCCGATCGGCGCGATGTCGCCGTCCATCGAGTAGACCGACTCGAACACGATCAGCTTCGGCCGGTCGCCGGCCGCGCGGAGCAGCTCCTCAAGGTGCTGCAGATCGTTGTGGCGGAAGATCTTCTTGTCGCAGCCGGAATGGCGGACGCCCTCGATCATCGAGTTGTGGTTGAAGGCGTCGGACAGGATCAGGCAGTTCGGGATCAGCTTGGCGATCGTCGAGATGCCGGCCTGGTTCGAGACGTAGCCCGAGGTGAAGACGAGGCCGGCCTCCTTGCCGTGCAGGTCGGCGAGCTCGCGCTCGAGATCGACGAGCGGCGAGTTGTTGCCGGCGATGTTGCGCGTGCCGCCCGCGCCGACGCCGCAGCGCGCGGCGGTGTCGGTCATCGCGGAGACGACCTCCCTGTGCTGGCCCATGCCGAGATAATCGTTGGAGCACCACACGGTGATCTCGGTGGTCTTGCCGTCGGGCTTACGCCACTTGGCGGTCGGGAACCGGCCGGAGATCCGCTCGATATCGGCGAAGACACGGTAGCGCCGCTCGCCATGGAGCTGGTCCAGGGCACCCCGGAAATACCGCTCGTAGCCAGAGCCGGCGCGCGTCGAGCCCGCTTGGGCGAGCATCGTGCTGGGCATCCGGGTGACGGTCATCGAGCGTCCTTCGCGTGTTCGGCCGTGCGGGCGGTGCCGGCACGGCACCCAAGTCCCGCGATCGAGGTACGGCCTCGGTCCAGTCCTTCGCGTGAGAGGCGCAAGATACGCGCGGATCTGGAACTGGTTCAAGGTAAGGTTCCGACATCTCTGCCCTGCGCCCGTTGAGAGGCCAGGACGAACCCGCTAGCCTCGCGGCCGCTCGCGACCCACCCGAACACGGCTCCAGATCCTTGAGCATCCCCTCGTCTTGCTGCCGAATGGCCTGCCCCGGTGCGGGATCGCGCACCTCAAGCCTGCGGCGACGAAGGGTCGCGCGATGAGCGAGACCAAGGATGCCCGCGCCGAGCGCCTGAAGGCGGCGCTTCGCGAGAATCTGCGGCGGCGCAAGGCCCAGGGTCGCGGCCGCGCCGAAACGGGGCCGTCGCCCGGGGCGGGCGAGTCCGAACCCAGCGAAACCGATTCTCGCGGTCCAGATTCCGACAAAACCGGTCTATAGGGGACGGCCAAGCCTGGGCGCCGCGGCGTCCACCAGGAGAACGGCCGGCCGCGCGCCAGGGAGGTGCGCCGCCCGAGGACACACGATGGACCGCATTCACATCACCGGCGGCGCGCCTCTCAACGGCGTGATCCCGATCTCGGGCGCCAAGAACGCGGCGCTGCCGCTGATGATCGCGAGCCTGCTCACCGGCGAGACGCTGGAGCTGATCAACGTCCCCCGCCTCGCCGACATCTCGGCGCTGACGCGGATCCTGGGCAATCACGGCGTCGACCACATGGTCGTCGGCAAGCGTCCCGGGCAGACCACCGAGACCGGCCAGACGATCCGCCTCACCGCCTCGAACGTCATCGACACCACCGCGCCCTACGACCTGGTCTCGACCATGCGGGCCAGCTTCTGGGTGGTGGCGCCCCTGCTCGCGCGCTTCGGCGAGGCCAAGGTCTCGCTGCCGGGCGGCTGCGCGATCGGGACCCGGCCGGTGGACCTGCTGATCATGGCCCTGGAGAAGCTCGGGGCCGAGATCGAGATCGACGCCGGCTACGTGGTCGCCCGCACCAAGAACGGCCTGCGCGGGGCCGAGGTGAATTTCCCCAAGGTCACGGTCGGCGGCACGCATGTGGCCCTGATGGCGGCCTCGCTGGCCTACGGCACCACGGTGATCGAGAACGCCGCCCGGGAGCCCGAGGTGGTCGATCTGGCCGAATGCCTGAACAAGATGGGCGCCAAGATCCGCGGCGCCGGCACGCCCCGGATCGAGATCGAGGGCGTCGCCCGGCTGAACGGCGCCCGTCACGAGGTGCTGCCCGACCGGATCGAGACCGGCACCTACGCCATGGCGGTGGCGATGACCGGCGGCGACGTGATCCTCAAGGACACCCGGGCCGAATTGCTGCATTCGGCGCTCGACGTGCTGTCCACCACGGGGGCCGAGATCAGCCAGGTCGAGGGCGGGATCCGGGTGCGCCGCAACGGCGGCGGGATCGCGGCGGTGGACGTGACCACCGACCCGTTCCCGGGCTTCCCCACCGACCTCCAGGCGCAGTTCATGGCGCTGATGACGCTCGCCAAGGGCCAGTCGCATATCCGCGAGACGATCTTCGAGAACCGGTTCATGCACGTGCAGGAGCTGGCCCGCCTCGGCGCGAAGATCCGGCTCGAGGGCGACCTCGCCATCGTCGAGGGCGTCGAGCGCCTGAAGGGCGCGCCCGTGATGGCGACCGACCTGCGCGCCTCGGTCTCCCTGGTAATCGCCGGCCTCGCCGCCGAGGGCGAGACCCAGATCAACCGGGTCTATCACCTCGACCGCGGCTTCGAGGCCCTGGAAGCCAAGCTCGGGCGCTGTGGGGCACAGATCGAGCGGGTGCGGGCCTGAAGCAAATCTGATTTCGGTTGAACGACGTCTCGCCAGCTTGGAAAGCCTTGTTCCCAATACGGGAACAGGCTAATGGCGTTACGTGTGAACGTCGTGGCGCGCTCTGCCCTCGTGGCTTTCTGGACGCGGTATCCCCGATCGGAGGTGCCGCTGCGGGCTTGGTATGGTCAGGTCACGAAAGCTACCTGGGCAGGCCCGGCCGATATCAAGCGCCTGTTCGGCAACACAGTAGATTTCATTGGCGACAACCGAATCATCTTCGATATCGGCGGCAATAAGTATCGATTGATCGCCCGAGTGTCCTACACATACAAAGCGTGCCAGATAAAATTTGTCGGCACGCACGCCGAATATGATGCCGTTGATCCGCTCACGGTGGAGATCGGATGATGCAGATCGAGACGGAAGCCGTTCGAGAGACGGTTTCGGTTAGGGATGTCAGGCCAATTCGCACGGCCGACGATCACCGTTGGGCGCTTGCGGAAGTCGATCGCTACTTTGCCAAGGAGCCCGCCGTGGGGACCCCGGACGGTGACCGGTTCGAGGTTCTCCTCACGCTGATCGCCGCCTACGAAGAGCGGGTCTTTCCAATCGCAGCGGCTGATCCGGTCGAGATCCTGCACGCCGCCATCACAGACATGGGCCGGTCGCAGGCGGAGCTGGCCCGTCTTCTCGGCTCGCGGGCGCGCGCCTCGGAGATCCTGAGCCGGAAACGGCCCCTGAACCTCGCGCAGATCCGCGCCATCAGCGAGGCCTGGCACCTGCCGATCGCGCTGCTGGCGGCGCCGTATCGTCTCGAGCACGACGCCGCCTGAGACGCCTCAGCCGCCGATCTGCCCGCGCTTGTACCCGAAACCGGGTATCTCGCAGCCGCAGGGCGCGTTGTACGGGGCGGGACGGGTCGGGCAATCGCCTCGGGCCGTGACGCAGATGCTGCCGCTGCGCCAGCGCCGGTCGTAGCGCGGCCGATCCCAATCGTCGTCCGGGGGCGGCGGGGGCGGGGGTG
>NZ_AKFK01000007.1:0-30849 GCF_000272495.1 Methylobacterium sp. GXF4
CACGTCGTAATGCTGCGTCATGTCTACACTCCTGCATGAGGTCGATGAAAGTCGGCTGACGGCGCGCGAGCCGGCGGGCATGCCCCGGCGCCGTCCCTGGCCGCGGGACCGCAGCCGTGAGCCGGGACGGTCGAGGCGCGCGAATTCCTGATCGTTCTCGCTCCGCTCCCGGGGGGGAATCGGTGGACGGGCATGGGTCGCCAAATGCCGAGCGGTCGATGACGACGTCTGCGGTCGAAGAATGACGTGGGCTGATGACTGGGCTGATCCTTCAGCGGGACCAGCCTGCATGCCGGCAAGCCCTAATATCACCGCCGCCGACCTGCAAAGTCTTTCTTTCGACTATCTTCGGTGCTGTATCAATTTATGAGATTCCAATCGGATTTCGAGACAGGGCGCAGTGATGCCGCGCCGCCGATGGCACGGATCTCAAGCTTTCGCATCGCAGCATTCAAGTGGTTCTCGCCTGTGCATCTGCGAATTAATTCACCGCCGAATGGTTGCCGGCTGGGCAAAGGGCTCGGTCGCGCGCCGAGCGTCACCGCGAGACAGTCTCAAAATACGGACAGATTTTATCTAGATCGATCAGAGGCTTGAGGACGTGACGGCTCTAAAACTTGCGCTGCCGGTCCGCGACGCATGAGACAAAAAATATCATTTTTCGAGACCATATTGACGGCACAATAGCTCTTTCGCCATAACTGCGTCGAGGTGCTACTTGGTCCCGCCGCAGTAATTCACGACTCATTCCGGTCGCGAACGCTTGGAATTATTCTCGTCCAGAGATCGAAAGCCCGTCGGCGATCCGAGGGTGGGTCCGCATCTCTTGGATTGCTGTTGAAATTCGGAGATGCGCATGTACGCCCGTAACCAATTCGTTAAGCTGCCGTGCGCGATAGCTTTTGGTCTGTTGACGACTGCCGCGCAGGCGGAAAGTCCGACGCTGGCCAAGATCAAGCGCACCGGGACCGTGACGCTGGGCTATCGCGAATCTTCGATCCCGTTCTCGTATCTGGGGGCGGATCAGAAGCCGGTCGGGTTCTCGCTCGACCTGTGCGCGCAAGTCGTCGACAAGATCAGAGAGGACATCAAGCTCGATAAGCTTGCCGTCACCCTGCAATCGGTGAATTCGTCCAACCGCATCCCGCTCATGCAGAACGGGACCGTCGACATCGAATGCGGCGGCACCTCCAGCAACGCGGCACGGCTGAAGCAGGTCGCGTTCACGGTCGCGACCTTCGTCAGCTCGGCCCGCTGGATGACGAAGGCATCGTCCGGAATCCAGGACGTGAAGGGGCTCGACGGCAAGACCATCGTGGTCACGCAGGGCTCGAACGCCGTCGGCTTCGCGCAGGGCATCAAGGCCAAGGGCGCGACCTTCGCGATCGTCCAGGCCAAGGACCACGCCGAATCGATGCTGATGCTCCAGAGCGGGCGCGCGGCCGCCTTCATGGAGGACGACATCCTGCTCGCCAGCCTCCGGGCGCGTGCCCCGGACCCGGCGGCCTTCGCGTTCCTGCCCGAGACCTACGAGAAGGTGCCGTACGGCCTGATGCTCCCGAAGGACGATCCGGAGTTCAAGGCCCTCGCGGACGGCGTGCTCAAGGGCCTGATGGCCTCCGGCGCCTTCACCAAGCTCTACGCGAAGTGGTTCGAGAGCCCGATCCCGCCGAACGGCGAGAATCTCAACTTCCCGATGAGCGACGCCCTGAAGGAACGGGTCGCGCATCCGAGCGACGCCCTCGACTTCTGATCGCTCCCGCCCGCCGCGCACCGTCACGAAGGCGACGCCGATGTTCTCCGTGCTCTTCGAGGAGGCCCCTGACGGCCAGCGTTACATCGACTGGCTGATCTCGGGCCTCCAATGGACCGTGACGCTCGCCTTCTTCGGCTGGTGCATCGCCTTCGTGATCGGGGTCGCGGTCGGGGCGGGCCGCACCTCGCCGAGCCGGGCCATCGCGATTCCGTGCCGGCTCTACACGGAGTTCTTCCGCAACATCCCGGTGCTGATCCAGATGTTCCTCTGGTACTTCGTGGTGCCGGAGTTCCTGCCCTTCGGGCTCGGCGACGCGATCAAGCAGATGCCGCCGCCCTGGGGGGCCTTCTGGCCGGCCCTCGTCTGCCTGAGCCTCTACACCTCGGCCCGCGTCTCGGAGCAGGTCCGGGCCGGGATCGAGGCGCTGCCCAAGGGACAGCGCGAGGCCGCCAACGCCCTGTCGCTCTCGACCTGGAAGACCTACCGCCACGTCCTGATCCCGCAGGCGCTCCGGCTGATCGTGCCGAGCCTGACCTCGGAGGTCATGGGCATCTACAAGAACACCTCGGTGGCCCTGACCATCGGCCTGCTCGAGCTCACGGCCCAGGCACGCCAGATCAGCGAGGCGACGTTCCAGACCTTCGGGGCCTTCGCCAGCGCGACCCTGATTTACCTCGCTCTCGCCCTGGTGACGTTCCTGATCATGACCGCGGTCGAATACGCGGTCCGCATCCCCGGCCAGGAACCGGTGACGGGCCGGAAGCTGCCGCGCAAGCTCGCTCTGGCCCAGGAGCTGAAGCCGTGAACAGTCTCGACTTCTCTATCGTCTGGCAGGCGCTGCCCTATCTCCTGCACGGGCTCGCCTTCTCCCTCCAGCTCACGGTCTTCGCCTTCCTCATCGGCCTGGGGCTCGGCATCGTGCTGGCGCTCGTGCGGCACCTGAAGGTGCCGGTGCTGGCGCAGCTCGTGGTCGGCTACATCACGCTGATCCGCTCGATCCCGCTGATCCTCGTCCTGTTCTGGTTCTTCTTCCTGGTGCCGATCCTGCTGACCCCGTTCTCGGTGGACGGGCGGCCGATCCCGGTCGGCGCCGGCCCCACGGCCTTCGTCACCTTCAGCCTGTTCGAGGCGGCCTACTATGCCGAGATCATCCGCACGGGCCTGCGCTCGCTCAACAAGGGCCAGTTCGAGGCCGCGGCGGCCCTCTCGCTCTCGACCTTCAAGACCTACCGCTACGTCATCATCCCGCAGGTGATCCGCGTGGTGAGCCCGATCCTGCTGACGCAGACCATCATCCTCTTCCAGGACACCTCCCTGGTCTACGTCCTGTCGGTGGTCGATCTCACCGGCGCCGCGGTCAAGATCGCCCAGCTGAACGGGAAGCTCGTCGAGATGTATCTCGTCGTCGCCCTCGTCTACCTCGCGATCTGCTCCACCGCCTCGCAGGCCGTGGCCATGCTGCGCGAACGCCAGATGCGCACCGTGCGGACACGATAGGGAGACCGTCCATGCCCCCGGCGCGACGCCCCGGCGTAACCGTCTCTCCCGACGTGCCCGCCCCCATCGGACGGATGCTCGCGATCGTCGAGCTGGTCGCCGTGACCGGGACGATCTCGGTGGCGCAGGTCGTGGAGACGCTCGGCATCCCGCGGCCGACGGCCCACCGGATGGTCGCGATGCTGGAGGCCGTCGGCTACCTCCAGAAGCTGCCCGGGCGCACGGGCTACGGTCCGGCCCCGAAGCTGGTCTCGCTCGCCTCCGACATCATGGCCTCGACGGTGGTCTATTCGGCGCTCAACACCACGCTCACGGAACTCGCCGCGCGCATCGGCGAGACGTGCAGCCTGGCGATGCTGTCGGGCGGCGACGTCGAGTACATCGCCAGCGCGTTCGGCGGCTCGCCGCTGACGCTGCAGTTCCAGGCCGGGCAGAAGACGCCGATCCACTGCACGTCGAGCGGCCGGATCTTCCTGGCCAACCTGTCCGACGAACGGCTGGAGACCTTCCTGGCTTCCGGCCCTTGGCAGCCGGTCACGCCCCAGACCCTCACCGACCCGCGCAAGCTGCGCGAGGAGCTGAAGGTCATCCGTGAGCAGGGCTACGCCCTCAACGATTCCGAGTTCATCGTCGGCGTGGTCGGGGCCGCGGTGCCCGTCCGCAACACCGAGGACCGGGTCCTCGCGGCCCTGACCGTCTCGGCCCCGAAGAGCCGCATGCCGCTCGATAAGCTGAAGACCTTCATTCCCGCGATGAAGAGCGCGGCGGCGCGCATCGCCCGATCCCTGTGAGGAGACCGACCATGGCCGCGACCCAATCGATGGCGGGAACCCCCGCGGGCGCCGAGGCGGTGACGATGATCGACGTGACCAAGTGGTACGGCTCGTATCAGGCGCTCACCGACATCCGGCTCAACGTCGCCCCCGGGGAGAAGATCGTCGTCTGCGGACCGTCCGGCTCGGGCAAGTCGACCCTCATCCGGTGCATCAACCGCATCGAGACGCATGACGGCGGCCGGATCATCGTCAACGGCACCGAGCTGACCGCCGAGACCCGCAACATCGACCACGTCCGGCGCGACGTCGGCATGGTGTTTCAGAGCTTCAACCTGTTTCCGCATCTCAGCGTGCTCGACAATTGCACGCTCGCCCCGATCAAGTCGCTCGGCATGGGAGCCAAGGAGGCGCGGGATCTGGCGATGCACTTCCTGCAGAAGGTGCGCATCGCCGATCAGGCGAAGAAGTACCCCGGGATGCTCTCGGGCGGCCAGCAGCAGCGCGTCGCCATCGCGCGGGCGCTGTGCATGAAGCCGAAGGTGATGCTGTTCGACGAGCCCACCTCCGCGCTCGACCCCGAGATGGTCAACGAGGTGCTCGACACCATGGTCGTGCTGGCGCTCGAGGGCATGACCATGATCTGCGTCACCCACGAGATGGGTTTCGCCCGAAAGGTCGCCGACCGGGTCGTGTTCATGGACCAGGGGCAGATCGTCGAGGTGGCCTCCCCCGAGGCGTTCTTCCAGGCTCCGAAGACCGAGCGCGCGCGGAACTTCCTCGCGCAGATCATTCACTGATCCCGGCGGGACCAGCGTGACGAAGGCCGCCGCCCCACCGCATGGCGCGAAGCATCGCCGTTACGGGCGGCGAGCCTCCATTGGCCCCAGCGAACGGATGGACAGCGTGAGCACCGATATGGCGCAGACCAGCCTCCCGCCGGAGACCCCCGTCCGGGATTCGACGACGGCCGACGACCTCGCGCTCGCCACGGTCCGCACCGTCCCGATGGAGGGCACCCGCACCCGCCGGGAGCACGACCTTCTCGGCGACGACGAGGTCCCGGCCGAGGCGCTCTGGGGCATCCACACCAAGCGGGCGGTGACGAACTTCCCGATCACCGGCGTCCCGGTGGGCCATTTCCCCGAATTCGTCCGCAGCCTCGCCCTGGTCAAGCAGGCTGCCGCCCGGGCCAACCGGCGCCTCGGCTATCTCGACCCGGCCAAGGCGGACGCCATCGATCGCGCCTGCGCGCTCGTCGCAACCGACGCCAAATACGCCGAATCGTTCGTGGTCGACGCCATCCAGGGCGGCGCCGGCACCTCGACCAACATGAACGCCAACGAGGTCATCGCCAACGTCGCGCTGGGCCTGATGGGGCGCAAGCCCGGATCCTACGACGCCCTGCACCCCAACGACGACGTCAACATGGCGCAGTCGACCAACGACGCCTACCCGACGGCGCTGCGACTGGCGGTGATCCTCGCGACGCAGCCGCTGATCCGGGCGCTCGACGACCTCGCCTACGCCTTCAAGGGTAAGGCGGTGGAGTTCGCGGACGTGCTGAAGATGGGCCGGACGCAGCTCATGGATGCCGTACCGATGACGCTCGGCCAGGAATTCGACGGCTTCCACGCGACCATCAAGGAGGACGTGGCCCGGCTCGGCGAGGCGGTGGCGCTGTTCCGCGAGGTCAATCTCGGTGCGACCGCGATCGGGACCGGCATCAACGCCGATCCGCGCTACGCGGCGCTCGCCGTGGAGGAGCTGTCGCGCGTCTCCGGGCAGCCGATGGTGCTGGCCTCGAACCTCATCGAGGCGACTTCGGACCTCGGCGCCTTCGTGCTGTTCTCCGGGGTGCTCAAGCGCGTGGCGGTGAAGCTCTCCAAGATCTGCAACGACCTTCGGCTGCTCTCGTCGGGCCCCCGCACCGGCCTTGGCGAGATCCGGCTGCCGGCGGTGCAGGCGGGCTCCTCGATTATGCCCGGCAAGGTCAACCCGGTAATCCCGGAGGTCGTCAACCAGGTCGCCTACATGGTGATCGGCCAGGACCTGACCGTGACGCTGTGCGCCGAGGGCGGCCAGCTCCAGCTCAATGCCTTCGAGCCGACCATCGGCTACTGCGTCCTGTCCTCCCTGCGGATGCTGACGGCCGCCATCGACACGCTGACCAAGCGCTGCATCGAGGGGATCGAGGCGGACCGGGAGCGCTGCCGCACCCTCGTCCAGGGTTCCATCGGCCTCGTCACGGCGCTCGCGCCGACGCTCGGTTACGAGGCGAGCTCGCGGGTGGCGCAGCGCGCGCTCAAGGAGAACCGCCCGGTGGCCGACCTCGTGCTGGAGGAAGGCTTGCTGACGCGGGCGCAGCTCGACCAGCTCCTCGAACTCGAAGCCATGACCCACCCGACGCGGAGGAAGTCGGGCGGCGCGCTATCCTGATGTCCGAATTGCGAGACAACAGATCCGCATGGATAACGCGCGCCTCGACGCCCCCGCCCAGCAATGAACCGCGGTGTCTCGCAATTTGAAACATTATCGCGGGCATTCATGGAAGCATTATAGAGTTCTTTATTAGCTTTTCATCGGCATGATCTGCGCGTGATCGCCGATCCAGAGCCGCAGGCATGAAACTTCTCGCACGCCTTTCGATCAATGGCCTCCTGGTGCTGGCCGTCGTGGTCGCCGTGACGGCCCTCAACCTTGCAGCCCTGTCGCGCTTCCGGAGCGACGACGCGGAAGTCACCCGCGCGCTCACGCTGCTCGGCGCCGTCCAGGATTTCGGCTCGGCGGTGACCGATCAGGCCGCAACCCTCGACGCGTATTCGGTCTCGGCCGATGCCAAGCTCAAGGATCGCTACACCGGCACGGGTGCGCAGCGGGTCGACGCGGCACTGAAGACGCTCCGCCAACGGAGCGGCGATCTGATCCCGCCCGCCTTCCTGGCCCAGCTGGAGGCGGCGCTCCAGGAATGGCGCAAGGCGGCCGAGGTCGACCTGATGGTGATGACCCGCCAGGAGCCGACCCAGGCGGCATACGCCCAGCTCTCGGCCGCCTCGGAGAAGCTGTCGGCCCGCGTGATGGACGTCATCCGCGACGCCCAGGCGCGGAAGGCCGATGCGGCGTCGTCGATGGACTGGACCGCATGGATCGGGCTGGCGGCGTCGGGCGGGGTGGTGTTCCTCACCTCCCTCTGGCTGCTGAGCACGATCCGCGGCCCGCTCGCCGGGCTGACCGCCGCCATCGGGCGCCTGGAAGCGGGTGACCTGCAGGCCGCCGTTCCCCACCACACGCGTCGCGACGAGATCGGCGCGATCGCCAGAGCGATCGAGACCTTCCGGCACGCGCTGCTCGACGGGAGCGGCCTGCGGCAGGCCCAGGCCTTCGAGGCGGAGGCGCGGCTGGAGCGATCGCGCCGGCAGCAGGCGCGGATCGAGACGTTCCGCGCGGAAGTCGGCGACTTGCTGGCCCGCGTCGACGGCGCGCTCGCGACGCTGGACGGGACGGCGAGCACGCTGTCCGACACCGCGGCCGATGCCGGGCGGCGCTCCCGAGCGGTCTCCGAGGCGGCCGGCCAGACATCCGCCAACGTCGTGGCGGTGGTGGCGGCAACCGAGCAGATGGGCGCCTCCATCGGCGAGATCGGGCGTCAGGCCCTGCGCTCGTCCGACCTCGCGCAGGGCGCGGTGGCGAATGTCGAGGGGGCCGTGACCCTGATGGCGGAGCTGTCCGCGGCCTCGGAGGACATCGGCACCGCCGTCACGCTGATCTCGGCGATTGCCGGCCAGACCAATTTGCTGGCGCTGAACGCGACCATCGAGGCCGCCCGGGCCGGCGAGGCGGGTCGCGGCTTCGCCGTGGTCGCGGGCGAGGTCAAGGACCTTGCAGGACAGACCGCGGAGGCGACCCGGAGGATCGCGGATCAGACCGCCCGCATCCAGGCCTCGACCGGCTCGGCCTCGACCGCCATCGCCGACGTGTCGGCCCGGCTGCGGGACATCGACGGCGTGATCGCCTCCATCGCGGCGGCGGTGGAGGAGCAGGGCGCGGCGACCCAGGAAATCGTCCGCAATGTCGGGCAGGCCGCCGAGGGCGCAGAGGGCGTCACCCACAACATCGCCGACGTGGCGCGGGCCGCGGAGGCGACGGGCCGCTCGGCCAAGGACCTTCTGGCATCCCGGGACGCGCTGGAACACCAGTCCCGCGCGCTCGGGGCCGGCGTGGAACGCTTCCTCCGAGATGTCGCGGCATGAATACCCGACAGAGCCGCAGGACCTCGCCGGGCGACAGGCGCGGCGCGGTGCCCGAAACGACCGACGCCCCGACGGGGCGTCCCGATCGATACCGACGGACACCTCCACGGTCCGTCGTATCATGACCCTTGATTCGAGCAGGCGAACCAACAATGCCTAAATCCTTCGGCGTATCGGCCCGTGCGACAGTATTGATCCTGGCGATCGTATGCCTGTCCTTCATCGGCTGCTCGTACTTCGTCTATGCGTCCCAGTCGGCGGCGATCAGGACCGATATCAGCGCGAACATGACGACGTTGAGCGGAACGGCCGCCCGCGGCGTCGCGAACTGGCTCCGGGGCAAGCTCGACCTCAGCGAGTTCATCGCGCAGGAGGTCGCCCGGGTCGGGGTCGGGCCCGCCGCCGATACGGTGCTGGGCTCGCCGCGGGCCCGCGAGACCTTCGAGATCAATATCCTCGGGCGCAAGGACGGCTTCTACACCAAGATGCCCAAGGGGGAGATGGCGCCCGGCTACGACCCGACCCAGAGGCCGTGGTACAAGGGGGCGGCCGCCGGAAACGGCCCGTTCCTGACCGAGCCCTACGTGGCGGCCAGCACGGGGCAGCTGACGATCACGGCCTCCTCCCCGGTGCGCGACGAGCAGGGCGCCCTGGTGGGCGTCGTCGGCGGCGACTTCGCGCTGGGCGCGCTCTCGCACATGATCAACGAAGTCGACATGGGCGGCCATGGCTACGCGTATCTCGTGTCCGGGGCGGGCAAGATCCTGATCCATCCCCGCGCCGCGCTGAACGGCAAGCCGCTGTCGGATCTCGTCACCGGCCAGCTGCCGCGGATGGAAGCCGTGCCCCAGGACGTGTCGGAGGGCGGGCGCTCCACCCTGACGGTCTTCGCCCGCGTCCCGAACCTGCCGCCCTCGCTCGACTGGTACATCGCCCTGTCGGTCGACAGCGCCAAGGCCTTCGCGCCCGTGGAGCGCCTCTGGCAGATCATGGCGGTCTCGACGCTGGTGAGCCTGCTCCTGCTCGCGATCGTCGTCAGCCGCTTGATGGCCGTGACCGTGGCCGCGCCGCTGAACCGCCTGGTCGGGGTCCTGCAGCGCATGGCCCACGGCGAGATCGACGCGGAGATCGTCGAGGCCCGCCGCAACGATGAGATCGGCGCGGTCGGCCGGGCCGTCGAGGGCATCAAGGCGATGGTGGCGCGCAAGGCGATGGAGGAGGCCGAGGTGCGGCGGGTCGCCGACGAGGCCGCGGCGGCCGAGCGCCGTCGCACGATGGTCGCCCTGGCCGACGGCTTCGAGGCGGCGGTCGGCGGCATCATCGGCATGGTGTCGTCGTCCGCAACCGAGTTGCAGGCCACCGCTCAGACGATGACGGCGACGGCCGCCGAGACGGCGAGCCAATCGACAACCGTTGCCGCCGCCGCCGAGGAGGCCGCCGCCAACGTGAACACCGTGGCGGCGGCGGCCGAGGAGCTCGGATCGTCGGTGCAGGAGATCGGTCGGCAGGTCGCCGGCTCGGCCGAGCTGGCGCAACGCGCGGTGCACGAGGCCGACCAGACCGGTACGCTGGTGCAGGAATTGAGCGCGTCCGTGTCCCGGATCGGTGACGTCGTCGGCCTGATCTCGAGCATCGCCGGCCAGACCAATTTGCTGGCGCTCAACGCCACGATCGAGGCGGCGCGCGCCGGCGCGGCCGGGCGGGGCTTCGCCGTGGTGGCCTCCGAGGTGAAGGCCCTGGCCGAGCAGACCGGGAAGGCGACCAGCGAGATCTCCGAGCAGATCGCGCGGATCCAGGCATCGACAGGCCAGGCCGTCACCTCGATCGCCGAGATCACCGGGCGGATCCGGGAGATCAGCGGCGTCACGACCTCGATTGCGGCGGCGACCGAGGAACAGGGTGCGGCCACCCAGGAGATCGTGAGAAATGTCGGCCAGGCCGCCACGGGGGCCGGCGAGGTGACCAGCAACATCGCGGGCGTCGCCGGAGCGGCCGAAGAAACCGGAGCGGCCGCGAGCCAGGTTCTGGGCGCAGCGTCGGAGCTGTCGCGCCAGTCCGAGCATCTCGCGACCGAAGTCGGACGCTTTCTCGCGACCGTGCGGGCGGCCTGAACCCGCGTCACCGAGGTGTAGGGCCGCCCGGACTGTCTCGTCGGCGAGCGGCCTTGCCGGTTCGACCGACCCAGAGACGTGCCACGCTCATCGTGAAAAGGCGGTGGCCGTCTGGGCGGTCGAAACCATCATGTTGTAGTCGTTGACGATCCAGGTCACGTCGCGCCCGGCGCCCCGGCGGGCGTCGCCCTTGGCTTTGGCCAGCTTGGCATCGAATTCGCGCAGTTTGCCCAGCAACGAGCGCGGCTGGCTCTCGAACACGTGGAAGGCGTTCGGATTGGCGGCGCTATATCCGTCCATGTCTTTGACGGCGGCGGCATAGCGCCCGAGCGCAGCTTCGAAGGCCGGCATGGCCACGACCGGCTTGGCGTCGGTGGGGAGCAGGTCCATGACCTTGCGCCCCTGGGTCATCACGTTCGCGACGTGCCAGCGCGCTGAGCGGCCTTCCCGAGCCTCGATGGCGGCGAGTTCAGCCGCGTCGCCCTTCTCCTTCTCGACGCGAAACAGTGCATCCACCTTGGCGCGCTCAGCCAAGAAGGCCGGCCCCGCGACCGCGAGCTTGGCATGGAGCGCCCTGCCCTGCTCCATCTTATCCGTGCGATAATCCTGCCGCTCGTAGTAGCTGTCCGCCTCGGTGATCGTCGGGGCGAGCACTTGGTAGGCGGTGATATAGCTCTTCATGGCGCCGTCGAGATCCGGCATCGCGGGCGGTTGTGCCATCGCAGCTTCCGCCGTCACGATCTCACCGCGCACGTCGTAGAGTCCGTAGAGACCGTAGATGATGCGCTCGCGGCCGGTTGGGCCGGTCTTCATGTCGACCCAACTCCGGTAGCGATCGAGCGACTCCTGCGCCCGCAGGGTCCGGTTGAGGAGGCTGACATACGCGTTGAGCTTGCGGACCGTAGCCTGCTCGGGGCTGACCTCGGGCTTCATTATCCGCCCCGTCGGCAGCGGCTCCTGCGCGAGGGCCGGTGAGCCGCCGAGAAGCACCGTCAGGATCAGCCACGTCGTCGTTCTGATTACCGGAGTGATCCTCCAGGTTCATTCGGCCTGCCTGACGGGTATACGGCTCGAAGACCGTCGATTGAATGGGTTCGATCATCTGGCCTGATGCGTAAGATTAGAAACTGGTGCGTCAAGGACAGTTCTGATCCAAGTTTGATCGTCGAGCTTACGAATTTATTGGGTTAAACGGCAGACGAATGTAAGAAATATGGTAGCTGCAGTGGTCCAAGATGACTCGAACGTCATCCGATTAGGTCTGATCATATGCGTCGTGGCCTGGGACGCGAGGTCATTATGGCATTCGGCTTCAAGGCTCGTTGGACGATGATGTCCCGGAGATCGCTTCGTGTGCGAGCGGCCTCATCAGTACGGAGAATGGCCTTCGGCTTGGTGACAGCTCCCTCATCCTCGGCCTGTCGGAGGATCGATCGGGTTGCAGTTGGGGGGCGGGACGTAGAGCAGCCGGGATAGGTTCGCCGATGCCACTGGCCTCGTCGGCGGGCCGGTTGTCGAGCACGACAGTATTGCCGCACGTCAGGATTGGCACGAGGTTCCGCTCGACAGGGATGCAGAAGCGGACAGCGGTCATCGGCCCATCGAAGAGTGTGGTGGCCGTGAAGCGCCTAGTGCACAGGCCGGCTGGCGCGGTGAGGGATTTCCGATGCCCGGAGGGCAAGGCAACCCGACAGCACTCGCCCTGCGCAGCCCGTCCTACCGCCGCGCCAACTTCGCTGTGGTGGTTTCGTTCAGGCGCACGATCCGATCCAGGGCGAAATTGCGTTGGTCCACAAACCAGGACCAGCGGGTTGCCTTCACGTCTTCGCGTTTCTGGTCAACTGCGTGGCCGGCGTTTTCCACGCGTGATGCCGTTGCGCTTGAAGAAACGGGACGTGCTGCTCACCCCGAGCCGCAGGTCCCGGTCGGCTAGCCGCGCGCGCAGCACGTGGAGGAACTGCGAGGGCTACGCCTCGTAGGTTTGCCGGAACCGGTCGGCATGTACCGCCATGGCATGCGAGCGCTGGTTGCCGCCCATCCGCTTGGCTCGCACGCGACTCTCCCGTGCGAACCCTTCGTGCGGGCGTACCGCATCGGCTGGACCGATCTGGAAACGCCCGAGCGCGACTCCCGCCCTCAATCGAAGCCACCGCACGCTCGCGCCGACCGATCTATAGGGCTGACGGCATCCCGCTCGGCGCTTGTAAGCCCGTCCAGTGCCTCACTTACGAGCCAGACCGCCTAACCCTCAGCAATTCAAACCGCCCGGGGACAGCTCAAAATGCCCGCCTGCGCAACTCAGTTCTCGATCCGCCCACGGCCCACCTGTCGAGGGCGGATCGAGGCTGTGGCGGAACCGGGACGACCTCAACTCCAAAATCGTCGCGGCGAAATCGCCCACACATATCGAGTAAAATTCGCTCGGCAAATTCGAATCTAGTCTATCATCGACCTCCGGATCCACTCGCCATATCGAGGCTGCAGTTTCGACTGCGGCTGATGCGCAGAGACGTTATATCAAACGTCATCTCTCGATCCGTCATAAGAGTGGCGATCGGACTCACGGCAGTCCTAATCAGAAAAATGCCAGTTCGGCTCAAAGACAGAAGTGAAAGCAGAGTGATTGGCACCCCAAGCGGGATCGACCATTTTCGCGAGCGCCTTACGAGCAAGGCTCACACGATCCAGTCGATTCTCGTGTGGAAAGTCCGGGCACCCGAGCGTGGCGAGGCAGGCTGACAGGCACGCCCGGTACTGCCCTGTGTTGAAAGCAATTACCGCGAACTTGTCTTGCAATCCATAATTGTACATCCAGGGACGAAGGAAGAGTCCGTCCGATGGCACCGGTAATTCGAGTCCTGGCTCTGCGTAATGGTAAGCCTCAACGTAGCGCTTTTTGTCTTGGCAATACCGACAGGCATGCCAGCGCGCTTCGACACGGCGTGGGTTTACCGCGATAGCTTTGTCAAGCGTGGCGATAACATCATCGAACGGATGATCCAGAGATTCCATCAGCAATGCAGCGTTCATAAAACTAATGTAGATTTCCTCGGTCCAAAATCCAAGCTCGGTGCGCTTCAGATAAAGTTCAATAGATTTACGAATTTCACCGCAATCTCGATAACTATTAGCAAGATAGAATGTGTATCTAGAGATCAAAAAAGGATCTTTTTCGGTTTTCAATGCCTTTTCGAAAACCTCATCGTCTCTCACATAAGTGTTTTCGTCGCGTCGGCGCGCCCCATCATGCCCTCGACGCATCGCAATCGGCAATTTTCCAGTCCACACCGGTGTCTTGCATTGAGCAATTTCATGCAAGACACCGCGATAATGCCACGGAAAATTGTTGTTGAACAATTGTGTGCGCGGATAATGGAGATTCGTGTCATGAATCTGCATGTCGTAGCCTGGAGCATCCAGGTCCGGCATCACGAAGCCAGGCGCGACGGGCAGCTCGGTGTCCGGAATTATCAACTCGTCGTCCGCATCGATGACGAGCGTATAGTCGCCATGCCGCCGGGCAAGATCCAAAGCCTCGGTGCGGTTGTAGGCGAAATCGACCCAGGGGCGCTCCACCAGGGTGCCCGGAATATCGGCCATGGCGGCCCGGATGATGTCCTGCGTTCCGTCGGTCGAGCCGGTGTCGACGATGATCCAATGATCAATAACGGGCTTCACAGAATCGAGGCAGCGTCGAATAACCGGCGCCTCGTTCTTGACGATCATCGACAAGCATATCTTTTGACCGGACGGAGTCATCTTCGAAATATTTCCTGGCGCAAGGACAAGCAGGACCCGGTGACGTGATTCCAGCTTGTACCGTGGCGCCGGGACTTTCGCAAAGCGCGCGAACGTCGATGGACCGTGAATGTTCCGCTTTACGAGGGCGCTGTGCCGCGATTTGAGGCTATTGTCTCCGCAATCCATGCATCAAGACGCGATAATGCATTATTTTAACCGGAATAAATAAAATTATACCGAGGCATGACGCCTGAAGTGCGATGAATTGAAGGCCCGGAAATGTCGAAACAGTCGATCGGCACAGCAGTCCGGTCTGGCCTGCCCGGCAATCGCGCTCATTCGACCATGTGCTTCAGGAAGCGGCTCGCGGGCGGTGCTGGACGTGCCGGCACCGCTCGCCGAAACGCCGGCCGGCTCCGCTGTAATGGTTACGGCGTTCAGCAGAGAGTTAAATGCAGCCGATCCGCGTGGGTTCAGGGTGATCGTGAACCGCCGATTCAACCGGATCTTTTCCGGGAAACATGTCGTCCGTGGCGCGGCGACACCTCGCCGCTACCCAGCGAATCGCCGGCGCTTCGGATCCATCCCTTCCGAAACGCCGGCGATTGCTGGACCGGTCATCTCACCCCACGGCGCGGGAGGCTTCCCGGACCTGTCGGGTCGCGCGATCGACCTGCTCGGTGGCCCGGGCGATCGTGTCCATGCCGGCCGCGATGCTGGAAACGCCGTGCGAGGCCGTCTGCATGCTGCCGGACATTTCGCGGGTCACCGCCGACTGCTCCTCGACCGCGGCCGCGATGGTCGAGGACACCTCGTTCAGCGTCCGGATCGTGCCCTGGATCGTATCGATCGCGCCCACGGCCTCCCGCGTGGCCGATTGGGTCGCGGCGATCTGGCCGCGGATCTGGTCCGTAGCCCGGCCCGTCTGCTCGGCCAGGGCCTTGACCTCCGAGGCGACCACCGCGAAGCCTCGGCCGGCCTCCCCGGCCCGAGCCGCCTCGATCGTGGCATTCAGCGCCAGCAGGTTGGTCTGCGCCGCGATGCCGGCGATCAGGCCGACAACGTCGCCGATCTGGGTGGCTTGATCGCTCAGCCCGGCCACGATGCTGCCGGTGTGCTGCGCCTGGGTCACCGCTTGCCCGGCAATCGAGGCGGCGTGGCTCACCTGGCGGCTGATCTCGTTCACCGAGATCGAGAGCTGCTCCGCACCCGAGGCGACCGCCTGGATGTCGTCGGACACCCGACCGACGGTATCGGCGGCCGTCCCGGTCTGCCGCGTCACATCCGTGACGGCCTGCCCGATCGCGTCGAGATCCGTGTCGATCGCTTCCCGGGCCTCGGCCCGGCGCTGGCGTTCGCGGACCTGCGCGGTGATGTCGGTTGCGAACTTGACCACCTTGATGGGCCGACCATTGCCGTCGCTGATCGGGTTGTAGGTCGCCTGGATCCAGATTTCCCGCCCGCCTTTCCCGATCCGCCGATACTCGGCGGACTGGAATTCGCCGCGTGCCAGCGCCGCCCAGAACGCGCGATAGGCCTCGCTGGACCGCTCCGCTTCCGTGACGAACACGCCATGGTGGCGGCCGACGATCTCGTCCGCGCTGTAGCCGACCGCATCGAGGAAGTTCTGGTTGGCGCTCAGGATCGTCCCATCGAGCGCGAAGGCGATCACCGCCTGCGAGCGGTGAAGGGCGGCGATCTGACCGTCGAGGTCGAGGGCGCGCAGCTTCTGCGCCGTGATGTCGGTGGCGATCTTGACGATCGTGGTCGGCTTCCCGGCCCGGTCGAGAACCGGGACATAGGACGCCTGGATCCAGACTTCCCGTCCGTCCTTGCCGATGCGCTTGTACTCCGCATTCTGGAAGGTCCCGGCCCGCAGCTTGTCCCAGAATTGCCGGTAGGCGTCGCTCTCGCGCTCGACCGGGTCGACGAACAGGCTGTGGGGGCGCCCCCGGATCTCGCCGAGCGTGTAGCCCATGACCGCCAGGAAATTCGCGTTGGCGTCCAGGATCGTGCCGTCCAGGGCGAACTCGATCGTGGCCAACGACCGATCCAAGGCCGCCCATTTGTCCCGTTGGCTCCGTCCACCCGTCAGGTGATCGAACATCGTTTCCTCCAGATGCGCAGGCCCGTCGCACGGCACAGACCGGCATCGCCATGCGGGATGCCGGCGGCTGGCCCGCCCCAGCATCGGCAGTCTTGGGATGCCAGTAACCGAGGCGCCTTGATCGCAGGTTAAATCGCCGAACCCGTCATAAACTATGACAAATCCGATTCCGTTCGAGCATTTCCAAGAAAAAAATCGCAACCGCACGCAGCGGTTGCAGGCTCGAACTTTGACTTTTGTCTCAACCCGGCAGCCGATGGATGCCTCGGTGGGGCGGAACGACTACCAAGACACCGGATTTTCTAACGTGTGATGGTTTATGCCATGCTCTGGCTGCACGCGATCCGCTGTTGTGGCGGCGTGCCATACGAATGGCGTGGTTGGCCCGGACGGGACGCCGCTCATGCGTGCGCGACGATTGCAGCCCCGCCCGACCGGTGATGCCGCACCATGCGCCGCTGCACAGGGGAGTGCGAAGGCTTGCAACGTGTCCGTGCAGGGGCGCTGGCAGGCCGCGCACGGCATCTCAGCACGCGTCACGGGAATGTGAGGCGGACGGCTCCGAATCCCGCACCTGTGGGGTCGGCCCAGCCATCCCGGCGGCTGCGTCGGCGCGGAACCTTAGGCTCCGCGATCTCGGAGGCGCAGCACCGATACAGCCCGCGTTGCAGTCGGACCGGTCTCGTGCGGCCAAGCGATGCTCGTCCGCATCTGCCCCTACGAACCCAGGCACGCGTCGCGCGATAGCGCCGACCCCGCCGGGGCGACGCCCGACCGCCTATCAGTCGGCTCGGCCGATCGTCGCCTCGATCCGGCCATGGGGCTCGTCGGTGGGCAGGAACACCGTACCGGGATTCTCCAGCCCGAAGGGTTTCAGGTCGATCGGCACGTAGTGCTTGTTCGGCATGACGAAGGCGATCTCGGCCACCTCGGGGACGGTCGCGAGCGCAGCCTCACCCATCCGGTACATGCTGTCCTGCACGCCCCGGCTGTAAGTCGTGCCAAAGACCGTGAGCAACGTCGCGAGGATCCGGGCATTGGCGGCCTCGCAATCCGCCGGGACCGCCGACCAGGTCCAGGTCGCGTCCATGCTGGTGGCGGCGATGCGATCGGTGGCGTCCGGGAGCGTCCGGTAGCCGTCCGCGACGAAGCCGGCCCAGCCCGATTGGGTGGTCTTCATGAAGGTGTAGCCGCGGATCCCGGACCTCAGGATCGATCCGGACCGGGTGGCCTCGAGACCCACATAGCCGGACCCGTTGCCGTCCCGGGTGAAGGTATGGCCGTGCGGCACACCGTCCACGGCGTGGCGCTGCCAGCGGGTCTCCTCGGCCTCGATCGTCACGGTCTCCACCTGCGGATAGGTCTCGAGCAGGACTTGCGCCACCGCCACCGCGAAGCCTTCCGCGTCGAGGGAGAGGTTTCTGGCCGCCGTGACGTTGACGATGTTCTTCACGCTGTCGGTGGCGATGCAGGCGCGGTTGTCGCCCTCGGTCCAGGCGGCGTCGAAACGCCCGGTCAGAAGCACGGAGAGCGTCAGCTCCCGCGGGACGTGGTGGTCGCCCGAGCGGGTCAGCCGCATCACCCGGACCCGGTCCTTGCCGTATTGCGATGCCGTCAGAGCCATCATGATCCCCGAGTGGACGCCCCGAGCGGGGCCGTGCGGAGCGGGAGCTTAGGGTGGGAGCGGGCGCTTCTCCAATGCGGGGCGGCGCATCGGCAGACATATTGCTAGCCTGACCGGCATCCTGCCGGGAGGATTCCAGGGAGCGGCCGTGGACCTCAACACGATCGAGACCGTCATCCGGCCCCGCGCCCGGGCCGACCTGCCGGACTGGCGCGCCGGCGATGCCTGCCTGGCCGGCGGGACCTGGCTGTTCTCGGAGCCGCAGCCCGAGATGCGGCGTCTCGTCGACCTGACGGCGCTCGGCTGGCCGTCCCACACCGTCGCGGCCGAGGGTTTGACCCTGGCCGCGACCTGTACCATCGCCCAACTCGACCGGCTGGAGTTCCCGCCGGACTGGATCGCCGCCCCGCTGATCGGGCAATGCTGTCGGGCGCTGCTCGGATCGTTCAAGATCTGGAACGTCGCCACCGTGGGCGGCAACCTGTGCATGGCCCTGCCGGCCGGGCCGATGATTGCTCTGGCCGCGGCCCTGGAGGCGACCTGCACGATCTGGGCGCCGGACGGGACCGAGCGGCACCTGCCGGCGGCGGATTTCGTGGTCGGGCCGCAGCGGAATGCGCTCCGCCCGGGGGAGATCTTGCGCAGCCTGTTCCTGCCCGCGGCCGCTCTAGCCCGCCGTGCCGCGTTTCGGCGCATCAGCCTGAGCCCGAACGGCCGGTCCGGCGCGCTTCTGATCGGCACGCGCGGCCCAGGCGGCGCCTTCGCGCTCACCGTCACGGCCTCGACCCGACGGCCCCTGCGCCTCGCCTTCGCGGGCCTGCCGGATCGGGACACCCTCCGTCAGGCGCTCGCCGACGCGATTCCGGACGACCTCTGGTACGACGACGTGCACGGAACGCCGGACTGGCGCTGCCACATGACCGTGCACCTCGCGCAGGAGATCCCCGCGGCGCTGGCCGACGAGGTTTCGGCATGAGGCTCACGATCAACGGCCACGCCCATGCCGGCGCGCCGCGCCCCGGACAATGCCTGCGCACCTACCTGCGCGAGGCCGGCTGGTTTGGGGTGAAGAAGGGGTGCGACGCCGGCGATTGCGGTGCCTGCACGGTCCATCTCGATGGCGAGCCGGTCCATAGCTGCCTGCTCCCGGCGTTCCGCGCCGAGGGACGCAGCATCACCACCATCGAAGGCCTGGCCGGGCCCTGCCGGCCGGAGGATCCTGTCCCCGACGCCGTGCACCCGATGCAGGCGGCCTTCCTGGCGGCGCAGGGTTTCCAGTGCGGGTTCTGCACGCCGGGCATGATCATGACCGCCGCAACCCTCGATCAGGGCCAGAAGCGGGATCTCGGCGCCGCCCTGAAGGGCAATCTCTGCCGCTGCACCGGATACCGCGCCATCCGGGACGCCATCGCCGGGATCGCGCATCGCGACACGGCCATGAGCGGCGATCCGGTCGGCCGGAGCCTGCCCGCCCCGGCCGCCCCCGAGGTGGTGACCGGGCGCGCCCGCTTCACCCTCGACGCGCCGCCGGCCGACGCGCTCCATCTCAAGGTCCTGCGTTCCCCCCATGCCCATGCCCGGATCGTGGCGATCGACACCGCGGAGGCGGTCGCCATCCCGGGCGTCGTCGCGGTCTTGACCCATGCGGATTCACCGCAGCGCCGGTTCTCCACCGGCCGCCACCAGGACCCGCGCGACGACGCGGCCGACACGATGGTGCTGGATCCCGTCCTGCGCTTCGTCGGCCAGCGGGTCGCCGCGGTATTGGCCGAATCCGTGGCGGCCGCGGAGGCCGGATGCCGGGCGCTGCGGGTCACCTACGCGCTGCGTCCCGCACTCCGCGACCCGGACCTGGCGCTGAATCCGGACGCACCGAACGTCCACGATCCGGTGGACCGGCCGGGCCACGATGCGCCGCCTCTGATGCGCCACCCGAACCTGGCGGCCGAAGTCCATGGGGCGATCGGCAATGTCGCGGCGGGCTTCGCCGAGGCCGACGTGGTGTACGAGGAAACCTTTCGCGCGCAGCGGGTCCAGCACGGTGCCCTCGAAACCCATGGCTGCGTCGGCTGGCGCGATCCGGACGGACGCCTCACGCTTCGGACCAGCAGCCAGGTGCCGTTCCTGACGCGCGACGCCCTGTGCGACCTGTTCGGCCTGGCGCGGGATTCCGTGCGGGTGGTCTGCGGCCGGGTCGGGGGCGGCTTCGGCGGCAAGCAGGAGATGCTGACCGAGGATCTGGTGGCGCTGGCGGTCCTGCGCACGGGCCGGCCGGTGCTCTGGGAGCTGACCCGCCAGGAGCAGTTCACCGCCACCACCACCCGCCATCCGATGCGGGTCGCCGTGAAGGTCGGCGCGCGCCGCGACGGCCGCCTGACCGCGATCAGCCTCGACGTGCTTTCGGATACGGGGGCCTACGGCAACCATGCCGGCGGCGTGATCCACCACGGCTGCAACGAGGTGCTGGCCGTCTATGCCTGTGCGAACAAGCGGGTTGACGGCTACGCGGTCTACACCAACACGGTGCCGGCCGGCGCCTTCCGGGGCTACGGCCTCAGCCAGACGATCTTCGCGCTGGAATCGGCCCTGGACGAGGTTGCCCGCGCGCTGGCGATCGACCCGTTCGAGCTGCGCCGGATCAACGCCGTGCGGCCGGGCGACCCGATGGTGTCGAACAGCCTCGAGCCGCACGATGTCGTCTACGGCAGCTACGGCCTCGACCAGTGCCTCGACCGCGTCCAGCAAGCCCTGCAGGCCGATCCCGGACCGGAGCCGGAAACCGGCTGGCGTACGGGCACCGGCATGGCGATGGCCATGATCGACACGATCCCGCCGCGCGGCCACCACGCCGACGCGCAGGTCAGCCTGGAGCCGGATGGTGGCGTCACCGTGCGCGTCGGCACCGCCGAGTTCGGCAACGGGACCGCCACGGTGCATCGCCAGATCGCCGCCTCGGCGCTCGGCATCGCACCGGACCGCATCCGCGTCGCGGGCGCCGACACCGATGCGGTCGGCCACGATACCGGGGCCTATGGCAGCACCGGAACCGTCGTCGCCGGCCTCGCGGTGCTGCGCGCGGCCGAGGCGCTGGCGATGCTGATCCGCCGGCGCGCCGCCGCGCTGACCGGTGCCGAGCCGGATGCGTGCCGGCTCACCGGCGGCGCGGTGGAGACACCGGGCGGCCCGCTGGCCCTCGCAGCGCTCGGCCCGCTCGCCACGGGCGGCCGGGCGGATGGCAGCCCCCGCTCGGTGGCGTTCAACGTCCAGGCCTTCCGGGTGGCGGTCCATCCGGTGAGCGGCGCGGTCCGCATCCTCCGCAGCATCCACGCCGCGGATGCCGGCACGGTGATCAACCCGATGCAGTGCCGCGGCCAGGTCGAAGGCGGCGTCGCGCAGGCGATCGGCGCCGCGCTCTACGAGGATCTTGTGATCGACGCCGCCGGCCGGGTCGTCACGCAGGCGCTGCGCGACTATCACATCCCGGCCTGCGCCGATGTGCCGGACACCGAGGTGCTGTTCGCGCACACCCATGACAGCGTCGGGCCGCTCGGGGCGAAGTCGATGAGCGAGTCGCCTTACAATCCGGTGGCGGCGGCGCTCGGCAACGCGATCCGGGACGCCACCGGGGCCCGGCTCACCGCCACGCCGTTCGCGCCCGACAGGATCTTCCGCGCCGTGATGGCCGGCGTGAGCGGGGACGGGTGATGGACATCAAGCGCGACGCTGCGATCCCGGGGCCGGATCGGGCAGGCTTCCTGGAACGTCGGTTCCGGCTCGCCGAGCACGGCACCACCGTGCGCACGGAGCTGCTCGCCGGCCTCACCACCTTCCTGACGATGGCCTACATCGTCTTCATCAACCCGAGCATCCTGGCCGATGCCGGCATGCCCAAGGGCGCGGTATTCGTGGCGACCTGCCTGGTCGCGGCGCTCGGCTCGCTGGTGATGGCGCTCTACGCCAACTACCCGATCGCCCTGGCCCCCGGGATGGGTCTCAACGCCTATTTCGCCTACGTGGTGGTGCTCGGCATGGGCTTCACCTGGCAGGCGGCGCTCGGGGCGGTGTTCATCTCCGGCCTGTGCTTCCTGGTCGTCACCCTCACGGGCCTGCGCGCGATCATCGTCGAGGGCATCCCGCGCTCGATGCGGATCGCGCTCACGGTCGGGATCGGCCTGTTCCTGGCCGTGATCGCGCTCAAGAACGCCGGCATCATCGCCGCCAGCCCCGCGACCTTCGTGACGCTCGGCGACCTGCACAAGCCGGGGACGGTTCTGGCGGTGATCGGATTCCTGATGGTCGCCGCGCTCTCCGCCCGAAAGGTGAAGGCGGCGCTCCTCAGCAGTATCCTGACCGTGACGGTCCTGAGCTTCTTCTGGGCGGGCAACGCCTTCCAGGGCGTCGTCTCGCTGCCGCCCGCGATCACGCCGACCCTGTTCGCCCTCGACCTCTCCGGCGCGCTCTCGGGCGGCCTGCTCCACGTCGTGCTGGTGCTGTTCCTCGTCGAGCTGTTCGACGCCACCGGCACGCTGATGGGGGTTGCGAGCCGGGCCGGCCTGCTCACCGACGGCCGGATGCAGCGGCTCGACCGGGCGCTGATGGCCGATTCCGCCGCGATCTTCGTGGGCTCGCTGCTCGGCACGTCGAGCACCACCGCGTATCTGGAGAGCGCTTCCGGGGTCGCGGAGGGCGGCCGCACCGGCCTCACCGCCGCGACCGTCGCGGTGCTGTTCCTGGCCTGCCTGTTCTTCGCGCCGCTCGCGGGCGCCGTCCCGCCCTACGCGACCGCCCCGGCCCTGTTCTACGTCGCCTGCCTGATGCTGCGCGAGCTCGTCGACCTCGCCTGGGACGACCCCACCGAGGTGATCCCGGCCTGCGTGACGGCCCTGCTGATGCCGTTCACCTACTCGATCGCCACCGGCGTCGCCTTCGGCTTCATCACCTACGCGGCCCTGAAGCTGCTGACCGGCCGGGCGCGCGAGGTGAAGCCGGTCGTCTGGGTGATCGCCGCCCTGTTCCTGTTCAAGTTCGTCGAGACCGGCAGCGCGCATTGACGCCAAGCGGCGGCGCGACGTTCTCCTGGCCGGCCTGCAATGGAAAGGCGCTGGCTACACCGCGTCGCCATTCCATTCCGCGCCGCTCCGGGCGGCCATTCCGAGGCGCAGCGGCGGCAAGCGCGCCTCCGCTCCACGGTCCAGGGGTAGCGGCCGGGTTTCTCGCTGATCTCGATGTCCTGGTGCGTACTTCAGGGCACGATCCGGTTCGCTCAGCACGCGCCGCCGGGGACCGGCGTCATAAGCCCTGTCGGCCTGCAGCGTGTCGTGACCAATCCCTGCTCCCGACCTCCGCTTGAGCGACGATACCGGACTGCATGCAGGCGGAAGTTTGGAAGCACATTTCCGCCCCCACATACTAATCTTCTCCCGTCCCGGAAGCGGACGATAAACCCGCCGGATGGAGAGTCGCGTGAGTATCGACGGACGGAAAACCCTGGCTGCACAGTCGTCTCAGGCGCGGTGTTGTCGGTTCGAGAGACCGACACGCAACCTGATTTTGGAGACGACTGACGATGCGCACGCACGGCACCCTGAATTCCACAACGTTCCGTAACAACACGGCCCCACGGGGGCTCTTCGCCTTCGAATTTGCGGATCAGCCCGCCCGGCCCGGCGATCTGCCGCCCTATCACGCGCATGGGCGCGCTGCCCTGGCGAATGCCCTCGACGAAGGGCTGATGGCCGACGAGGTCGCCCAGATCCTCGATGGCCGAGAGATCGTCGACGCGTTTCCGGTCTGGCGCGGCGAGACGCCGTCCGCTTACGCGGCGCGAGCGGTCGCCGAGATGTTCGTCGCCTACCTGCAATAGGCTCTGCCGGCTCCCCGCCTTCGAACGCCTGACAGCGCAGCGACCGCTGCGGAACATCCCCGCGACCGGTCCCACGCGCGACGACCCGGGCTGGAGTATTTCGCCATGAAGACGATGCTGACGTCCGGGTGGGCTCACCCGGCGAAGGCGGCCCTGCGCGTCGCCTTGATGGGCGCCGCCTGTTTCGCTGCGATCGCGCCGCTGGAAGACGGGGTGGTGTCCGCCGCCGTGCCGGCGCGTGCCGTCCAAGCCGAACGGCTCGGTGACGGATCGCCCGAAGTGGCAGCGCACGTGGCGCTCGGCCCGGGGGGCCGGGATATCCGGTTGGCCGGCGACCTGATCGAGGGCGTCGCGGCGCGGGTGGCGGCGCTGCTGGCCGCGAATCCGGGCGTGGAGCGCATCCATCTGACCAGCGATGGCGGCCTGGTCGATGAGGCTGTGGCGCTCGGAGCGCTGGTCGCGGAACGGCGGCTCGCGACCTACGTGCCCGATGCCTGCGCCTCGGCCTGCACCCTCGTGTTCGTCCGCGGCCGGGCGCGCTACCTGGCGACGGGGGCGCAACTCGGGTTTCACGCCCCCTACGAGCTGGGACCGGATGGCCGGATCGAGACGGTCGACCCCGCCGCCGAGCGCGCGGCGTATCTCGCGGCGGGCCTGGCCTCGGATTTCGTGGCCCGGACCCTGTCGGTGGCGCCCGCGGATATCTGGACCCCCGAGCCGTCCCGGCTTCGCGAGGCGGGCGTCGTGACCGAGATGGTCGGGAGCGACCGGTTCCCCGACTCGACCCTCGACGCCGATCCCAGTCCGCAAGCGGCCCGGGCGGAGGTGCTCCGCAATCTCCCGATCCTGTCCGGTCTGGATCCCGGGGCGGTCGATGCGATCGCCACCTGGTATCGCGAGGGGTATCTGGCCGGTCGGACGGAGGCGCAGGCCCTTGCTGGTCTGCGCGAGCGGGCATCGGCGGCGCTGCGACAGCGGTTGCGCGCTGTCGATGACGCCAGCATCCGTGCCCTCGGGCGCCTCGTCCTAGCGGATAAGGCTGAAGCGGAAACCTGTCATGCCCTGGCGCAGGGCGACCTCGTCGCGCTCGACGAGGCCCTCAGGCGCGTTCGGGCCGGCGCCCCCGGCCTGGCGTCGCTCCTCGCGCGGCGTTCGTCCGACATGCTGGTCATGAGCCCTGGCGATGATACACCGAGACGCGCCGCGTCGCTGGTTCATCACGCGGCGCGACCCGCCTGCGCGAAGCCGATCGCGGCGCTTCGCCGTGCCCTCGCGCAATCACGGCCCGGCGCGGCAGGGTCCCTGCGGGCGATCCTGCTGGGCGATCCGCCGACGACCATCGCCAGCGCCGCCCTTCCTTGATGGCCGCCGCAGCCGATCGTTCGTGAGCGGCGCGGCCCTCGCAGGCCGATCGGCCCACCCCTCCCCGTCTCACGCAGGCCCGCGAGATGCCGATGCCTTCACCGACCCGCCGCACCGTCCTCGCCGGGGCTCTGGTCCTGACGGCGCGCGGCGCCCGAGCGGCCGCCCCCTTGCGGGTGGTCGCGTCCTCGGTGCCGCATTCGGAGATCCTCGAATTCGTGACGCGGACGCTCGCGCCGGGCTTTCCGCTGAAGCTCATCGAGACCAGCGGGGATATCCGCCCGAACGCCCTCCTGCGGGACGGGGATGCCGACGCGAATTTCTTCCAGCACGCGCCATTTCTGCACGCGGAGGAGGCCCAGCTCGGCGTGACCTTCGCCGTGGTGGCTGCGGTGCATATCGAACCCCTGGGGATCTATTCCCGACGCGTGACGACGCTCGCCGCGGTGCCGCAGGGGGCGAGCGTTGCCCTCCCGAACAACGTCACGAATTTCAGCCGCGGCCTGAAGCTCCTGCAGGAGAGCGGGCTGATCCGGCTCCGCCCCGGTGGCGACGGGGCCTTCGCGACCGCACGGGATGTCGCCGAGAATCCGAAGAGCCTCCGCTTCGTCGAAGTCGCCGCGGCGCAGCTCCCGCGTTCCCTCGACGACGTCAGCCTGGCCGTCATCAACGGCAATTACGCCCTCGAAACCGGGCTCGTCCCGGCTCGTGACGCGCTCGCCCTGGAGCGCGCCGAGGGCAATCCCTACGCGAATGTCCTGGTGACCACGCAAGCCCTGGCGAAGGACGAGCGGATCCTGCGTCTCGCCGCCCTGCTGACTTCCGCCGAGGTGGCCCGGTTCATGCGCGACCGGTATCGCGGCTCGGTGATCCCCGTTCGGACCACCTGATCCGGTGCCAGCAACCCGAGATGAATGTCCAGGCCTGAGCCGCGTCGGGGACGGGACTTGGCCCCGTCGAGCCGTATTGACGGACGACAGTCTATTGGCGTCATCGACGGAAGTCGATGTTCTGTGTCGGATGGGACTTCGCATGCTCTGACGGCCTGTATATTTTAGTCGATACAGACAGCAAGATCTCAAATCGCCCGAGGATTGCATCTCGAGAGCATCAAATGCGTAGCGTTAAGTTATTGATTTGTTTGCGAGAGTATGATAGGAAAATAATATCAGTATTCTTGGACATGGCATATGGACGCCGCTTCTTCACAGCCGCGAAAAACCTCGTCTTTAAATCTGCGTTCCATCATCATCGGATCTTCGGTCGCGCTGTTTGTTGTATCGGCGGCAATAGGATTGTTTTCTGTTTTTCGCATCGGCATGATGAACGAGGTCAGCCGAACGATCGCCGGGGAGATCAAGGCCGTCACGATCCTCGGGCGGATGAAGGAACTGAGCCAGGAATTGCGGGCCCTGGACGTGCTGGCACACAACGCGCACTCCGACGATGAGCGCCGCCGCTATCTCGCCGATGCCGTCCGAGCCCAGGAGGCCTTCTCCGCCGCCTGGAGTGCCTATGCGCCGACCGTCGCCGGAACCGATGAGCAGCAACTGGCGCACCGGCTGCGCGAGGCCTGGCAGCACTTTCTGGCGGTGGAGGCCGAGGCGACCGCTCTGGATCGGGCCGGCGAGCGGGAACTGGCCGATACGGTGTTCGCCGTGCCGTTCCAGACCGACGCCGTCGCCTTCACCCAGGCGGTGGATACGGTCCTGGTCCACCGGCAGGCGCGAGCCTTCGAGCAGACGGCGGCCGCCGATGCCGTCGGCGCCTCCTCGCGGCTGGCGGTGATCGCGGCCTTGGCCATCGCGGCCATTCTCACGCTGGGGATCAGCTGGTTCATCGTTCGCCGGGTGGCCGCGCCGATCGCGATGATCACGCGGGTGATGGCGCGTCTCGCCGAGAACGACCTTGCCGTAGCGATCCCCGGGGGCGAGCGGGGCGACGAGATCGGCGCCATCGCCGGGGCGGTGCAGGTGTTCAAGGAGAACATGCTGCATGCCAAATCCCTGGAAGAGGAGGCGGCCCGGGTTCGCCAGGAGGCGGAGCAGCAGCGCAAGGTCGTCCTGCGCGACATGGCCGAGCGCTTCGAGGAGACCGTCGGCGGGATCGTCGGCACCGTCGCCTCGGCCGTGACGCAGCTCCAGGGAACGGCGCACCAGATGAGCGAGGTCGCCGGTCAGACGGCGACCCAGTCGACGACGGTCGCGGCGGCGGCCGAGCAGGCCGAGTCGAATGTGCGGATGATCGCCGCCGCCGCCGACGAACTCGGCGCCTCGGTCCAGGAGGTCGGGCGACAGGCCGAACGCTCCGCCGCGATGGCCAATGGCGCCGCCGCGGAAGCCGCACAGACCATCGCGTTCGTGCAGGTGCTCAGCGGCGCGGCGGACCGGATCGGTGACGTCGTCCGGCTGATCGCGAAGATCGCGGCGCAGACTAACCTGCTCGCCCTCAATGCCGCCATCGAGGCCGCGCGGGCGGGCGATGCCGGCCGTGGCTTCGCGGTGGTGGCCGCCGAGGTCAAGCAGCTGGCGGGCGAGGCGAAGCGCGCGACCGACGACATCGCCAGCCATGTCTCGGTGATCAAGGCATCCACGTCCGACGCCGTCGCGGCGATCGAGGGAATCGCGGCCCGGGTGCAGGACATGAGCGGCGCCGCCGCCTCGATCGCCGCGGCCGTGGAGGAACAGGGCGCTGCCACCCAGGAGATCGTCCTCAACATCTCGCAGGCCGCCAACGGCACCGGCGAGGTGACGGCCAACATCACAACGGTCGCCGGAACGGCGGAGCATACCGGCGCGGCCGCGGACCGGATGCTCACCTCGGCCAGCGCCCTGTCGCGCGACGCCGAGCGGCTGGGCGACGAGGTCCAGCGCTTCCTCAGCAGCATCCGGGCGGCCTGATGCGGCGCGCGCGCGATGCGGGAACAGGCAACCGACCCGCTCCGACATCGCCCCCGACGCGGACCGTTCCGACGTTCGGCGCCGGTAAACCCAGCTCAGACGTGTTGATCCTGCGCGTATCTCCGGACCGGACCGGTCGCCGAGGCCGCGCGCAGTCCAAGGATGTGCAAGCGCCATGATCCGAACGCTCCGCATGCGGGCCCTGGCCCCAACGCTCGCCCGGGCGCTCCGCTCGCGCATCGATCTCCGCGGCCTCTGTCGGGCTTCCGTTGGGGTCAGGGGGCGGAAGCCTGCGGTGTGGGCCGTGGTGCTCGCGAGCCTCACAATGCCGGCTTCGGCGACCACGATCGGCGTCACGATGATCGAGCCGAGCGGGTTCACCGCATTGCTCCGCGACGGCATCGAGACTTACGCCAAGACGAAACCCGACCTTTCGGTGACCTTCGCCTATGCCCCGCAGGGAGCGGGCGAGCGGCAGGTCGAGCAGGTCCGGAGTTTCATCGCCGCGAAGGTCGACGCCCTGTTGGTCCTGCCGGTCGATACGGCCTCGAACGCGACGATCACGCGGCTCGCGCAGGAAGCCGACATCCCCCTCGTCTACGCCAATATGGCCCCCCGCGAGGATTGGTTTGCCGGCCGTGTCGCGTTCGTCCTGTCCAACGATCTCGTCGCCGGCCGGCTGCAGATGCGGAAGCTCGCGCAGATGCTGGACGGCAAGGGCCGCGTCGCGATCATCAAGGGCCCCCCGACGCATTCGGGAACCGCCCTGCGCGCGCAGGGCGCCAAGGAAGTGGCTGCCGAGTTCCCGGGACTGCGCATCGTCGAAGAGGGGGCGGCAGATTGGGATCGTCGGATGGCCGCGACGCTCGTCGCCGGATGGCTGGCGAAGGGCAGCGCGCTCGACGCGATCGTCGCCATCAACGACGAGATGGCCATCGGGGCCGCCGACGCGATCGAGGCTGCCGGGATCCCGCCCGATCGGATCCTGATCGGCGGGATCGATGCGACCCCCGACGGCCTGGCGGCGATGCAGCGCAAGCGCATGGCCGTGACCGTCTATCAGGATGCCGGCCTGCAGGCCCGCCGGGCGGTGGATGACGCCCTCAAGCTGATCCGGCGGGAGCCGGTGCAGCAATACGACTGGGTGTCGTTCGAACTCGTCACCGACCGGATGTCAACCACGCATTTCTCGAAATAGGCGCTTCCCCGGCGCAGGGGCCAAAAACCGCTGCGCCGAGACTGCTGCCGCCGAAGCGGCTTGAGAGCCCTACCGCATCACGAACGGGTTCTCGGGTGTGTCGCGGCTGGTGGAGATCCAGACGCTCTTGGTCTCCAGATACTCGCGGATCGACTCGATGCCGCTCTCGCGGCCGATGCCGGACCGCTTCATGCCGCCGAACGGCATCATGTAGCTGACGGCTCGGTAGGTGTTCACCCAGACCGTGCCGGCGCGCAGGCCCTTCGACATGCGCAGAGCCCGGCCGATATCCTGGGTCCAGACGCCGGCCGCGAGCCCGTAGATCACGTCGTTGCCGAGCTTGAGCGCCTCGGCCTCGTCCTCGAACCCGATGATCGACAGGACCGGGCCGAACACCTCCTCCTGCGCGATGCGCATGTCGTTGGTGACCCCGGTGAAGATCGTCGGCTCGACGAACTGACCGCCGATCACGCCGGGACCGGAGGCGGGATTGCCGCCGAGCACGCAGCGCGCGCCCTCGCTCTTGGCGAGCGCGATGTAGTCCAGCACCTTGGTGTATTGCGGCGGCGTGGTGATCGGGCCGATATTGGTGTCCGCCTGCATCGGGTCACCGAGCTTGGCCGTGCGGGCCAGCTCGATCAACCGGGCGACGAATTCCTCGCGGATGCTGTTCTGCACGAGCAGGCGGGACCCGGCGATGCAGGTCTGCCCGGTCGCCGCGAAGATGCCCGAGATCGCGCCCGCGGCGGCCGCCTTCAGGTCGGCATCGGCGAACACGATGTTGGGCGACTTGCCGCCGAGCTCGAGCGACACGCGCTTGATCTGACGGGCGGCCGCCTCGTAGACCTTCGCGCCGGTGACATCCGAGCCCGTGAAAGTGATCTTTGCGACGTCCGGGTGCTCGACGATGGCGCTGCCCGCCTCGCCGCCGTAGCCGGTGACGACGTTGAACATCCCGTCCGGGAGCCCGGCTTCCTTGGTCAGGCGGGCGAATTCCAGGGTGCTGGCGGAGGCGAATTCCGACGGCTTGACCACCACGGCACAGCCGGCCGCGAGCGCGGGGGCGCATTTCCAGGCCACGAACAGCAGCGGCGAGTTCCAGGCGGTAAGTGCCCCGACCACGCCCACCGGCTCGTGCCGGGTGAACGCGAAGGTCTCCGGCTTGTCGATCGGCACCTGGGCGCCCTCGACCTTGTCGGCGAGACCGGCATAGTACCACCACCATTCCGGCTGGTAGCGGGTCTGGCCGTACATCTCGGCGAACAACTTGCCGTTGTCGCGGACCTCGACTTCTGCGAGGGCCTTCGCCTCGCGTTCCACGAGGTCGCCGATCCGGCGCAGGACCTTGCCTCGGGCCGAAGCGGTCATGGTGGCCCAGGGGCCGTCCCACATGGCGCGCTTGGCGGCGGCGACCGCCTTGTCGACATCGGCCTTGGAGGCGCGCGGAATCCGGGCCCAGGGCTCGCCCCGGTAGGGGTCGACGGACTCGAACCACGAACCCTCGACCGGATCGACGTCCTGGCCGTCGATGTAGAGCTGATAGGTTTTCACGGCGCGCCTCTCTCGCGAATGACGCGCGCGGTATGAGCCGAAATCCGGCCGGTGACGAGACCGGCCGGCGCAGGGCCGCTCAGGCGTTGGCGCTCAGGCGCTTGATGTCGGCGTCG